>JAZUGJ010000030.1:0-12203 GCA_045641145.1 Paludibacteraceae bacterium | reverse complement strand
GGTTCTTTCATTGCCCACGTGTATGGCTTTACGGAGAACGAATCCTATGGTTACTCTGCCGGTGGTGCTACCAAACCTCTCACCACCATCAGCGGCACACAGGAGATGATTGCCAAATTCTCCATCACAGAGAATGCGTTGAACACATTGAACGACCTGGGGGGCTCGGTGGAGTCCGTTTTAAGACAACTTCCGGAAGTGGCACTCCGCCTGAAAGACGGGAAAGAGTATCCGTATAAAGGGCATATAATTACTATTTCCGGTATCGTTAACCGCGTGACGGGTGCCGTCAGTTGCCGTGCGCAGTTCCCTAATCCGGACGGATATTTGTATTCCGGTATTCAGGGTGCGGTGATTGTTCCGTTCCAATACGATAGCGTTGTCGTTATTCCCGAATCGGCTGTTGTGCGTCTGCAAAACAAGAATATCGTTTATAAACTGAATCCTGACAGCACGGCATCGTGTGTCTTGGTAGAAGGCGAATCGCTTAATACCGGCAACCAGTTCAGCGTTTCTTCCGGTTTGGAATTCGGGGATAAGATTGTCGCCGTCGGTGCAGCCAATCTTGTTGATGGACAGCAAGTTATATTCTAAAAAACACACACTATGGCAAAAGAAAATATGTTTGTCAACCGTAAGGTAATGGCATGCTCGATAGCGATTGTCATTATGCTGATCGGTTTTATATCGTATAAAACGCTGTCCGTGGAGCAATATCCGGATATCGCTCCTCCTACAGTCTGTGTCAGTACAACCTATACCGGTGCGGATGCCAATGCGGCGATGCAGTCGGTTATTATGCCCTTGGAGGAGTCCATCAACGGTGTACAGGATATGCTTTATATGTCTTCCGAGGCATCTTCCACCGGTGAGGTATCCATTAATGTCTATTTTAACCAGGGTACGGACCCTGATATGAATACCGTCAATGTTCAAAACCGTGTGTCAGCGGCTTTGGGTCTGATGCCTGAGGAAGTAACCAAGGTGGGTGTGACGGTAAACAAAAAGCAGAACAGTATATTGCAAATTAGCGGTTTGGTCAGTCGTGACGGCAAATTTGACCAAGACTTTATCACCAACTACCTTGATATCAATGTCAAACCGCGTATCTTGCGTGTTACGGGTGTGGGCGGCGTGAATGTATTGGGCAATACCTATTCGCTCCGTATTTGGATGAAACCGAATGTGATGTCGCAATACGGTCTCACTCCCAACGATGTCATCTATGCCATCAATACGCAAAACCTGGTGGCAGCCACCGGTTCTTTAGGTGAACATTCCGAGAATACCTATCAATATACGATGGAGTATAAAGGGCGTTTGACCAGTCTGTCGGAATTTGAAAACATCGTAGTCCGTGCTACGGAGAACGGTCAAGTGATGCGCCTGAAAGATGTGGCGGATGTTGAACTGGGAGCGTTGTCCTATAGTTTTACTTCCACTATCGGAAACCAGCCCGGCGTGATGTTTATCGTCAATCAGTCTGCCGGAGCCAATGCCACCCTGGTGAATGCACAAATCAACCAAATCCTGAAAGATGTAGAACGCGAACTGCCTCCCGGATTGGAGTTCACCACGATGCTCACTTCGGACGATTTTCTGTTTGCCGCTATGCATAATGTGGTGGAGACACTCATCATCGCCATCTTGCTGGTTATCCTGGTTGTTTATTTCTTCTTGCAAGATTTCAAGTCCACCTTGATTCCGTCTATTTCCATCATTGTATCCCTGTTAGGTACTTTTGCGGTGGTTAAAATGGCAGGTTTCTCGCTCAATATCCTTACCTTATTCGCCCTTGTATTGGCTATCGGAACGGTGGTGGACGATGCTATCGTGGTGGTGGAAGCCGTGATGGCCAAGTTGGAGGGTGGCCAATACTCGTCTGCCCGTCAAGCCACTTTAGATGCTATGAGCGAGGTGAGTATGGCGGTTATCAGTTGTACTTTGGTCTTCATGGCGGTATTTATTCCCGTTACATTCATGCCGGGTACCAGCGGAACTTTCTTCACCCAGTTCGGTATCACTATCGCCTCTTCCGTCGGTTTGAGTTGTGTGTGTGCCATGACCTTGTGTCCGGCGCTATGCGTGATGCTCATGCGCCCGAAAGCGGAAAGTGAAACGGAGAAAAAGAATATCTCCTATTATGTCAAAGCCGCATACGACGCTTCGTATAGTGCGTTGTTAGGCAAATATAAAAGCTGGGTGGGCAAGTTCCTGAACCACCGCAAAGTAGCGTGGTTTATTCTTGTCGTAGCACTGGGGTTGATGTTCTATTTGATGAAAACAATGCCCGCCGGTCTCGTTCCGCAGGAGGACCAAGGGGTTATGCTGGTTAATGTGACCGTGCCTGCCGGATCTACGCTACACGAAACGGATGAGATTTTGGCCCGTATTGAGAAAAAGTTGGATGCCATTCCCGAAGTGGAGAGTTATTCCCATGTGTCCGGTTTTGGAATGATTTCAGGAACAGACCCCAGTTATGGAATGCTTATTGTCCGGCTCAAACCGTGGGACGAACGGTCAGGGGCAGCGCATAGCATTGACATGGTCATGTGGAAGTTATATGCTGCCTGTGAGGACATAAAGGAAGCAACTATCATGCCATTCCAAATGCCACAGATTCCGGGTTATGGTACTTCCAACTCCGTTGAATTGGTATTGGAGGACCGTCAGGGTGGGGATATGTCTGTTTTCAACGAATATGCCAACAAGTTCTTGGCTGCTTTGCAACAGCGCGAGGAGGTCCAAATGGCTATCTCTACCTATTCGGAAAGTTTCCCCAAATACACGGTTGAGGTGGATAATGTCCAGTGTGAGCGCGCCGGAGTGAGTGTGCAAGAAGTGCTCAATACATTGGGTTCGTTCTGCGGCGGTGCGTATATCGGCAATTACAACCAATACGGTAAGGTGTATCGTGTCATGCTGTGCGCTTCGCCGGAATACCGTTTGGACCCGTCGTCACTAAATAATATTTTCCTGCGTGTTAAGGACGAGATGGTGCCTATCTCACAGTTTGTGACGCTCCAATCAAAGGTCGGTTCATCTACGCAAAAGCGCTTTAACCTCTATCAGTCTATCACATGTCAGATTAACTGCGCCCCCGGCTATTCTGAAGGACAGGTACACCAAGTCATTGACGAGGTGGCGAAAGAGATTTTCCCCGCAGGATACGGGTATGAATACGGAGGTATGTCGCGAGAATTGGAAGGTAATTCAAAAAGTAATGCCACCGCCGTTATTTATATCATCAGTATTTTCCTTATTTACTTGATTCTGGCGTGCTTGTACGAGTCGTGGTTCATTCCTTTTGCCGTTTTGCTCTCCGTACCGTTCGGTTTGATGGGTTCGTTCCTGTTCTCCAAACTATGCGGAATGGACAATAATATCTATTTGCAAACAGGTGTGATTATGTTGATCGGTCTGTTGGCGAAGACGGCTATTCTTATCAGCGAATTTGCTGTGGAGAAACACAAGCAGGGTATGTCCGTTATAGAGGCAGCCAAATCGGCTTGTGAGGACCGTTTCCGTCCTATTCTGATGACTGTATTCACGATGATTGTGGGTATGATTCCGCTTATTATAGAGGGCGGTGCCGGTGCGCATGGCAACCGCTCATTGGCTATCGGCGTGGTAGGCGGTATGAGTATCGGTATTATTGCTATTCTATTTGTGGTGCCGGTCTTCTACATTGTTTTCCAAAACCTGCACGATAAATTTCAGGGAGAAAAACAAGTTTCTGCTGATACGCCCAAACTATCTACAATCCTTGTGATAGCGTTCATGGCTGTCTCAATGACTTCTTGCGGTATTTATAAGAAATACACCCCGCAAACGCAAGTTCAGGATAACCTCTACGGCACTGATTCATTGGTTGCCGCTCACATGAAGGGTGATTCGTCCATTGCGACATTGTCTTGGCGGGCGATTTTCTCCGACCCGTATTTGCAGAACCTGATTGACACCGCTTTGGTCCGCAACGCCGACCTTAATGTGGCGCGTGAGAATGTCAAACAAGCGGAAGCGGCTTTGTTGGCTGCGAAGTTGGCTTTCCTGCCTTCGTTCAGTGTCGCTCCGCAAGGCGGTATCAGTTCTTTTGGCGGGCAATCTGCAGGGTGGACTTATAACATCCCTCTCTCTGCATCGTGGGAGGTGGAAGTCTTCGGGTCTATCACTCAGCGTAAGCGTCAGACGGATGCCTTGAAGCGTCAGGCAGAGGATGTGCAGCAAGCCACACAGGCACAATTGGTGGCTGCGGTGGCACTCAATTACTATCAGTTGATGTTGCTTGACCACGAGTTGGATATTATGCTTTATACGCGAAGTTTATGGCAGAAATCGCTTGAAACGGAAGAAGCCCTGATGCAGAACGGTCGGGCATACATGCCTGCTGTGCAGCAGATGCAGGCGGCCATGTGCGATGTGGACGAACAATTGCTTACCCTTCGGCGCGAGATACACCGCTCGGAGAATAACCTCTGTTTATTGCTTAACTATGCTCCGCAATCTCTTCCAAGGGCAGCATGGCGGCAGTTTGATACGCCGGATTTGCATCTCGGTGCGCCCGTTGATTTATTGTCCAATCGTCCCGATGTCCGTGCAGCAGAGCGGCAGTTAGAGGCGGCATATTATATCACCCAGCAGGCGCGCTCCGCTTTCCTGCCCAAACTGACGCTGTCAGGTGTGTTGGGCTGGACCAACAGCAACGGAAGTGCGGTTGTTAATCCCGGGCAACTGCTGATGAATGCGCTGGGTCAATTAACGCAGCCGATTTTCCAACAGGGTAAACTGATTGCTCAATTGCGTATTGCCAAGTCCCAACAAGAGCAAGCTAAGTTGCAGTATACTCAGAAAGTACTGCAAGCCGGTAACGAGGTCAATAACGCCCTTGCCGACTATCAGGTAGCCAAGCGCAAAGACGATGTCTATAAGCAGAAAGTGGAAGCCCTACAAGGTGCGTATGATGGCACTATCGAATTGCAGTTGAACGGCAAGGCCATCTATTTGGAAGTGTTGCGCGCTCAAGAAGATTTGTTATCGGCACAATTGGCAGAGGCGAATAATTTCTACACAGGTATAGAAGCCCTTATTACCCTTTACACCGCTCTTGGCGGAGGCACCAAATGAAAAAAAATAATAATACCACGAATATGAAAAATAATTTTTTGAAGCAAATAACCCTCATCCTCGTCTGCTACGCAAAAATAAAGTGAGGGATTCGGCACTGTTCAGCGTTCCGATTTCTCGGTTGGGGGCTTGCTGCACGGAGAGTTCTACCAATGCCATAGGCTGTAAAACACTCTTCCATCGGTTGCCATACACCAAGAACGTCGCCCGTCCGGCATAACGGGTGTACGCTTCCAAAAGGGTAGTGTTATCTCCCTTCTTGTGCAGTGCTAACACGATAGCAGAGGTGGTAAATGTCATAATAGACTGCAAAGATAGTGTTTTTTGGCAATTATACAAATAAAATTTGTATATTTCATTTTTTTTTTGTACTTTTGTAGGGTAATTGGTATATACGGTAATTATTTATAAATTAACCATATTTCAAACATGAAAAAGATTCCTTCTTTTTTGATTTTGTTGCTTGCTTTGGTGCTGGTGATGCCGGCGATGGCTGCATCCAAAAAGAGCAAGTATAGTCCGCTTACCAAGAAGTATAAAAATGCTTCATTGGAGCAAGTGCTTAATGACATCCAGTCCAAGACCGGCTATAAACTCTCGTATGTGCCGGACGATATGGACCTCAATGCGCGCGTGAACGCGAGTTTCAAGGACGCATCGGCTAAGACGGTGCTCAAAAAAATCTTGGGCAAGACCCGCTATGACATTGCTTCCAAAAAGGGGGTCATTACCATCACTCTCAAGCCGGAGCCGCCAATGACTTATCAAGTTCGGGCTACCAAGCCCAGCGAAGTGCAGGAGGATTCCGTCAAGACCGTGCGGATATGGCAGGATACTACTTTCTCGGTGGCATGCAAAAATATCACGCGCGAATTGCCACAGCCGGTGATGGAGGAGCCTGCTCCTACCAGTAAGGGGCATTATATTCAGGTTTTCTTGGGTGCCGGATATAGTCAAGTGGGATATAAGTCTGAAGGGGTGAAAGACAGGGGAGGCATAGGCGGTTTGGCGCAATTCCAATATGCGTATTATTTCCATGAAAATTGGGGACTGACTATTGGTGCCGGCTTCGATTTATATACGGACAATGGTCTCGTCAACCACACCTATGAATTCGAACGCACAGGTGCAGGTGCAGGAGATACAGACAATGGTGAGGCGTATATCCACTGCACGGAAGCACGCAATTGGAAGGAGAAACAACTGATGGGCATGGTCAATGTACCTGTCGGTATTCAATGCCAATACCCTCTGAATGAGAACAACCTCCGTCTATACGCCGGCTTAGGCGTGAAAGTGGGAATCCCGTTGATGAAAAGTTATAGTTTGAAGAGTGGAGAAATTCAGCACACCGGCCGTTATGACACATGGAATCTGGTCTTGGATGAACATATAGGTAACTTGGGCGATGACCGTGATTTCTATACCGAGTCAGCCGAGGCTTTTGGTGCCGGACAGAAAAAAAACATGAAAGTCAAGACTATAGCCGTATCTGCCATGGCAGATTTGGGGGTGGCTATTCCCGTTTCCGAACAGGTGGACATTATGGTAGGTGCGTATGCCGATTATTGTGTGAATAATATCCAGGATGCCGAGGTACAGAGCATGGGTTGGCACCAGCCCTCCTTCCCTGCAGGGCAGGAATACCGCGAACATGCTTTTATGAATGACTACAACGGTTTGTCTGCCACAAGTGCTACGCTCCGTCCGTGGCAAGTGGGAATTAAAGTGGGTGTGCAATGGCATCATAAACAGAAGCCCCAACCTGCTCCCAAGGAATATGAGCGAATCCAAATTTGTGACACTACCTTCACCCTCGCTCAACGTACCGATACGACCTTCAAACCACAGGCAGCCAAGAAAATCGTGCGCATGATGGACAAAGCCGTCATCTGGTTTGACTTGGATAAAGCCGAACCCAAACTGGAGCCGGCAGATATTATCGACCGTATAGCCGAGGTGCTGCTGGAGAATCCTGAGCAGAAAATTTTAGTTAACGGTCACGCCTCCAAGGAGGGACAGGCCAAGCACAACCAAGAGTTGTCCGAGCAACGGGCCCAAGCCGTGGCAGATCTGTTGATGGAGAAAGGTGTACCTGCTTCGCAAATCACGGTCAAAGGGTACAGTTCGCAGTATGAATATACGGCTTCCAATGAGCAAGTAGAGGGCGGACACCATAATATATCACTTGACCGCCGTGTTGAGATTATACCTGTAGAAGAGTAAAAGAAAGGAGCAAAACGATGAAAAAGTATATAATGTTTTTTCCGGCGCTGTTGCTTGCCGGTATCCTGATGGCTGCCGATGGCGCAACGGAAACGCACGATTTGGGCGTGCAGTGTACCGACGAAGAGGGACAGGTTACCCTGACGGCTACCATGGATGGTGATTACTATGTGTGGTACGACGGTGATACCCCGATGACTGCCTATGCGCAAAAAAGTATCTCTCTCGACCGCCAATCCGGCAGTCACACCTATCGGGTAGAGACCTACAAGACCTCTGTTGATGTCTCCCATGACCTGATGAGCAACGGCGGTTTTGAAGACGGAAACAACGGATTTACCAGCAGTTATCGGTATTTCCAAGACAATCAAACAGGGACCTTCTATTTAGACGGGCACGAGAATGCCAATAACTTATACACCATTACATCTAATGCGCAAGGTTTTTGGCGTGATTTCCAACCTATTTCGGCACATAGTGGGTCTAAGTACGCTCTGTTTGATGCCGGTCAGGGCGGTTATGCTTGGCAAACGAATACCGATCTTAACTCCAACCTGACGCTGATTAAAGACTCGGCGTATGCTTTCTCTTTTTGGGTAGCGTGCCCCAATCCACAGCAGTATTTCAACAAACCTGCCGTGCTGCAATTCAAGATTTGCTGGAAGGACGCCGAGGGCAACATACAACCCGAAGTTAATTTGGGTCCGTCTTATACCACCACTTATACCACAGGTTCTTCGTGGGTGCAGGTGTCTGCCAGTTGGGTGGCTCCTGTCGATGCTTCGTGGGTGCAGATAGGTGTGTATGATTCCAGTACGGAGGCACAAGGAAACGATTTCTGCCTCGATGATATCATGTTCCAGCAAGTCACTATCCTAACCAACCAGGTGGTGAAGACCGATGTGTTCACCTATGTGGGTGAGAACTGCCACTGTCATGGCGAAGATATGTTCCGCAAGTGGAACGATGTGGTGTTTGTGCCCAATATAGATGAGGCGAATCCGTATATCTCCTACCAGTGGTATCTAGAGGGCGAACCTATCGAGGGTGCTACTGCACAGTATTACCGTTTTTCAGCTGAGCAACTGAATAAAGAGGTATATGCTACGATGGTGTGCCAAGACGGTACGGAGAAATACACCTGCCCCACTCGTGTATCGGCAGTTCCTGCTGCTACATCGCAACCGAGTGCACCGGCACGGCAAATCCTTAGCCGCCGTGTCTATTACGTAGGTGCAGACTTCCGAATCATTCAAACGCTATACAGCGACGGTAGTCAGGACACACAAAAACTATTTTAGTTGCATACCCAATGCGGTGTGCATCACTCCGTTTCGGATAATAATCAGGTGACCGTTGATGATATACTTACCATCTATATCATTACCGGTCTCTTCTTGTGCTTTCTGCCAACCTTTGCAAATATAGAAACGGTCACTTTCAACATTGCGATTGGTGCGGAAAGTGTACTCGGCACCATCGGTCAGTGCGGTGTAGGTATTGTTATCCTTATCATATAGATAGAGGTTGATCTCCTGCTGCATCGTGGCACGGAAGGTGTACTCCAATCCGCGTACATTGTGCAGAGTCAGTGGTACCATTGTCCAATCGCTCATAGCGGCTACGGACATCTCACCTCCTGCTGTGCGTACACTCAAGCTGATGTTCACGTCCTTGCCTGGCATCTTACGTCCGTCCCAACCTTGGTCGAAACCGTCGGTGAACTGTGTACCGTCCAATAAATCCACGGCATCTGCCCAGTATAGGTTCTCCACCGTCAGGTGCATAGTCTGAATAGCATCCGCATTGCCCATACGGCGCGGAGCGCGTGCCGGTTCATTGCTCAGGGTGTATGTGGTACTGTAAACGGCTTTCTCATAATCTATGGTCACACTGCCTGCCTGGTCGCCGGTACTGTTGTGTACGAAGAATCCTTGCATAGACGGAATGACTTGCAGGGCGTCTGCCATATAGGGAGCAGCGTGTACAGGTATAGCGTTGTACTGACCTTTCAGTTTGGCTTGTCCCGTAGCGGATTGGTTAGACTGCTGTGCCAATGCCTCCTGATACGTGCCGGTGTTCATGATATAAACAGTAGCATCTACCTCATTAAAGTCGGACGTTTCCAAATCGGCTATGCGGATAGGTGCCGTCCACGAGTTGCTGAGCAGGTAGAACGACGGATAGTCGGTAGCATCCAGATAAGGCACGGTCAATGTCTGTGCCGTGGCAGCGTTCAGGTTACCCTCATATACATAGGTAGTGGGAGTAGCTTGCGTCAGGCAGAAACCGCGGAAGGGAGCAAAGTTATAGGCATTGTCCACCCTGTACCATAAGCCACCCATCGAGTGGTCGGACATAGCATCCCAGATATAAATCTGTGTGCCGGGTCGCGTATAAGTAGCGCCGTAATTGATGTTCGCTGCCAACGGTTGACCTGCATATTGCCAAGTCGGATTCAGTTTATCGCCGTCTTTGGCAGGGCTGTAAAACTCTACTTTGGCGGGGTAGGGTGTGGCAGGGTTCTTATATACGAAACTACCATTGCCTGCGGCGGTGGATTGAATCAGTATATCTCCCTGTTGGGCATTGGTTATCTCACCCGTGACAGTCAGTCCGCCGGTCGGTAAGATGGTGATGTCGTAGCCGGAGGTTACCTCAAAGGTCAGATAATACGTGCAAGCGTATGTCACATCTACTTTACAGGGGGCTACAATCACGGCGCTATCCGTGTCATTGGGCAAGCGGGTGTAGGTGGGCCACCAGTTCTTGATGTCCGACCATACATGGGTACCGTTGTTGTCGTCAAATTTCAGGTAAGTGACTATCTGACATTCATTGCGTACCTCTTGCTCTTTTGTACCGTTGCATAGTCCCATCCAAGCGTCGTGTCCCTCAATAGGCGAAATAGCCATAATGGTATAGGTGCCGGCTTCGGTGATGGTCCATGTTAGGGCACTGCCTGTGCCTGCTTGTGTGCCGCCGATGGCAGTACCGTCTTTGTATAACTGGTACGAACAATCTATTTCAGATGTTGCCATCGTGAGTGTGGCGGTCTCCGCCTCCTCTTGGCAGATGAAGGTTGTGTCTAAATTGAGTGTTTGGTCGATAGGCCAAGCTTGTGGACAGGGTGAATGGTAACCTGTGCGGTCGAAGTAGTGGTTGTCGTACCATTGGTCGCGTGAGTCATCGTCAGCGGCTTTTATCTCGGGGTCGGACTTGCCCGTATAGGGAGCAAAGCGGAACAGGTACATATCGTTGCCGCTTACGTAACTGTTCTCGAGCCACTGACCCTTCCACTGACTTTGTGTAGAACCGACATTGCTCCACTCCCACCACTTGCCGGCAGGGGCAGTAAAGGTCTTGTTGCACGCCTCACCTACAGCCGTCTCAAATCCGAACAAGCGTGCCGAAATCTCGGTCTGCTCACCCGTAGCAGGGGTGTAGAAGTGAGTAGGACTGTCGTTGAAGGGTATCTGACTAAAGTTGAACGTGGCACCAAAGATAGTGTCGCGTATATGCCACAGACGCGAAGCGTCCAAATTGAGTTGCTGACCTATATTATCTACATTAGGGTCATGCTTGCCTTGGAAGCGGTCAAAAGCCACCGAGCGCACCACACCGGTCCGTCCGCTGCCTTGCATTACCCAGTCCCCCAAAGGCGTACCGGCGAGGTTGATGGCAAATACAAAGGTTTCGCCCCACTCCATGTCGTTCTCGGTTGCCCATGTGCCGGTAGCGCAGTCCCATTTTACGATATAGGAGCAGTCGTCTGCTTTGGGCTGTTTGGGAAGCAGATAATCGTTGTGCGTGGTTATGTCGCGCGTGCAGTCGTATAGGCGCACGTGGTAACGTAAGGTGTCGCCGTTGAAGCAACCTACCGTTTCTAATATCGCCTCTATGTCACACTCGCCATCAGCAGCCATCACGGTTACCTGTCCCGTGGTGGCATCTACGGTAGCCACGCTCGTGTTGGTGGAGCGATAGGTAATAGCAGCATTGATAGAGTGTAGCGTGTCGCTACGCAAAATCGTATATCCGAACTGATTGCCTTGCTGACTGGTTATCGTGTCGGCAGGAGCTGTGCCTTGCCAAGCCACAGAGGTTTGAAATTGGGTAATCGGTTTGGTGGTGGTATAGTTCTTAAAGTAGAAAGCCGGACTACCGCCTTGATTGGCCATCTTACCGCATACCATGTGTGGTGAAGGTATATACGGGTTACTGAATAGTCCGGGAGCTTCCCAGTTACGTACGTGCAGCACGTAAGCACCGTTGGTCAGGTTGCTGCCGGTGAAACCACCTATATTAACAACAGCGGTATCGTTGCCGTGGGCATATAGCACCCACTTAAAGTCGTCAGTTTGCAAGTTATTCTCGCTCAATAGTGCTTCTACATATTCCCAGTCGCCGCCTTGGTTGCCGTGTACCGAACCGCGATAGACGTAGCGCATCGTTTGCACGTTCTGCAGGTAGAAGACTTTTTGTCCTTGGCATATCTCACCAGTGTAGATGATGTACCATTGATCCAAGCCGTCTTGGTGCTCTATGTCGGCTTCCAGTACACCATTGTTGTCACGCAGGAAGACGGACGCACCGTCATGAATTCGATATTTTTTCCAATCTTCCGGTGTGTGTGCATCGTCAAATTCGTTCCAATTATACCACTCAATCTTGCGGCTTTCGGCACTGGTCTCGGTACATTCAGCCACGGTTACGGTCTGTGTGTCTTCGCAGGTCATTCCTGTGCCGGATAGGGATGCTTTGAGTGTAATATCGCTGCCAACGACGGCGTTACCGGTAACAATCACTTTTACCGAAGTGGTATTGCCGTTCTTGGAAGTCGGAGGCCAAGC
>JAZUGJ010000029.1:0-11706 GCA_045641145.1 Paludibacteraceae bacterium | reverse complement strand
CTCCAACTCTTTTTCTCCGGGAACGGTATAAAAGAGATATTTTTTGGAATTATCATCAGCAGCCCAAAACCATGCCATTCCCTTCTCCTTTTTGGTTTCTGTATTGTCGCCGTGGTAATAAAACAGTTTGGTCCATTTTTTGGTAGCATCTTTTATTTCCTTGCCGTCTGTACTATATTCCACATAGGTCCAATAGGTGCTGTCCTTTTTTGTCGTGTCGCAATACGCCCAGTGGTTATAGGAGGCACCTTCTGTCCAAGTCAACAAACTGAAATGAACACTACCTACTCCGTCGTAGTAAGCACTAAAATGCTCATCTTTTTCAAACCAGTCGTTGCCCGCTGCATATACATCAGAGGATGTGTTTACCAGCAGCATCAAACTGGCTGCCAAATAAAATATATATTTTGCTGTTTTCATAAAAAAATGTATTTAGGCGTTAATTAATAATATATATATCCTCTCGTAGTGGTGCACTCATGATTGTTTACCTTGATACGCACTCCCTGCCAATCGGTGTTGATTTGGCGGTTGATTGTCATACGCATAGTGGCTCGGTCATATAGCGCACGCGCCTCCTCTTTGGTCTCGGCTAGGCGAATCAGCGTGCTGTAGCTATCTGCCACTTTTTCCATGTCGGGATCGCCCTTAGCTGTGTTCTTTAGTTGTGTGCAATACTGCTCTTTCAGCGCAATCAATTCAAATATCGCCCCTATCTTCTTGTCCGCTTCTGTAAATATTCGCTCTGCCACATCACGGAAATAGGCATTTATGATTTGTGGCACATATTGACCGGCTATCTGTTTTGCCTCGGCATTGTTTCCAGCGTGGCGCTCAAGCGAATCTGCCAACGCTTGCTTATAATCCACCAAAGTCAATTTGTCTATTTTCTCCAACGCCCTGTTGGTGTAGTCTTGCACCTGTTGCGCAGTAGTGGCGTGGCGGTCAATCGAGTCGCAATAGAGTTTGGCTATGTCTTGCGCCTGTTTGTTCTCACCTGCCACGACATAGAGGTATTTCTTGTTCTGCTCTGCCATCAGGTCTGAGAACTTAAATTTATAGTTTTTCCAAGAACTATTTTTGTATGGTTGCAACACATCGCGGTTGGGCACATAGACAATGGCGGTATCCTTATTGCTGAAAACGCCATTCCCCAGATTGGGCGGAGCCACTGCAAGACAGGTCACTTCTTTAACCGCATTACACCAATCAAACGCATTAGATTTGATTTCCTTGAGAGTGGACGGCAAATTGATTATTTCAAGCTTTGTGTTGCCACAAAATGCCTTTTGACCTATGGTGTCAACTCCTTCTGGTATCGTGATTTCCTGTTGCAGATTGCTTTCCCAAAAACATCCATCCCAGATCTTGCGCAGTCCAACAGGCATAACCACATTCGTCAAAGATTTACATCCATAAAAGGTATATGCATCCAGGGTTTGCACTCCCTCAGGGATAACGATGGAGTCCAAAGCGCTACAACCATAAAATGCATAATAACCTATCGTTTGCAAATCTTCCAAAGTTTCTATGCTGGTCTGTTTCAGTTGGGTGCAACCGTTAAAGGCATCGTTGCCTATATACTGTATGCTTGGTGGCAGCGAAATAGATCGCAACGATGTGTCATTCTTAAAGGCATTATTCCCTATGCCGATTACCGTGTAGTAATCTCCATTTATCACAGCCATTGCCGGTATAGCAACTTTTCCATCAAAAGGAATAGCCCTGATTACTTCTGCTGTCTTATCGGTAGTTGAAATGATGTTGTACTCTATATCCGTGGTAAAACTAGGGAAGTAACTGTCCCAATTACTATTCTTATAGGCGGTTATCGCATCTGGACTGGGCACATATAGGAAAACATCGTTCTTCCCCTTAAAGTTCACAAAAGCATTAGCATCCAGTGTCGGTGGCGTTGCCGCCATACTAACCACACATTTCACCGAATCGCACCACTCAAACGCACGCTGATTAATATGATTGACATTGGCTGGCAGATAGATGGCTCTCAGTTTTTTGTTGCTATAGAACAATCCTTCGGGCACCACCGCCATCCACTCGGGAATAGCCACCGCCTCCAGTGCCGTATTCTCAATAGCGTATGTACCGATAGTGATAGCATCTGTACGTTCGCGTTCGGCAAATTGCAAATCGTTCAGTTGGGTGCAGTTCTTAAATGCCCAATCCTTTATTTCCTTCACCGAAGCTGGAATAATGACGGATGTCAAGTTTGAGCATCCCTCAAAGGCACGTATTCCAATCGTTGTAATGGTGTTAGGAATAGTTATATAGATTAAATTGGTACAGTTTTTAAAGGCATCCTGACCTATTTCCGTCACGGTGAATGTATATCCCATATAAGAAACCTGTGACGAAATGGTAATACTACCAGTATAGCCACCATCCTTGGCTATTACCCTAGCTTTGTTTCCGCCGAAGACCTCGTATTTTATGCCATCCTGTTCTATGACAATCGGTTTGAAGCACGAAGAAGGCAGTTGTGAACTCCAACTCTTGATATAGGCCTCTACATCAACCACATATACTGAGAAATCAGCGGTTGGTATGCCATTAAAGATTTGGACACCGTCTAGTTTGGGTGGAATGGGTGAGAAACAGTACATAGATTTCAGTAATGTGCCAGAAAACGCCCATTTTCCAAGTGATTTCATAGCAGCAGGAATGACTACGGATGTGAAGCTGCAAGACGAAAAAGCGATTTCGCCAATCATTGTAGCTGTAGTGGGAATAGTCACATCTGTCAAGGCGCGGCATCCTTCGAAAGCATATTCTCCAATCTTAGTGATTGGTCCATCGCATATAATCGTACCTACGCCATTAGAGAAATTGTATTGAACGATTTTAGAACCAAAAACAGTCGAGCCTATAAATAGTGATTGTGCAGCATTCTGCAATCTCTCTGAAGCAGCATAGATAATTATATTATCCCCATCCACTATGCTGCCAAAATCTTTCCAACCATTGGCTTGTTGATAAGAATTAGTTGTACCTCTTGGCACAACTAACGTTGCCCCTTGTGCCCCTGCACCATTAGCAATTCCTTGAAACACATTGCTATTAATGGAAACTATCAATTGTGCATCTGTCCAAGAGACCATTACGGAACTCAAACCGGTACAGCCCCAAAACGCGTATTCGTTTATTTCCTTTACCGAAGCAGGAATAGTGATAGAGGTTAAACTCTTACAGTTCCAAAAAGCAGACCGTCCAATTGTTGTAACAGAATTAGGAAGCGTGATGTCTTTCAAATCAGAGCAACCATCAAAAGCACTCCTTCCAATCGTTGTAATGTTATTAGGAATCTTTGTATTTTTGCAGCCGAGAATTAATGTATTGGTTGCTGTTTCTACAATAGCGTTACAGTTGTCTCTACTATCATATTTGGTATTCCCGTTTTCTACTACGATGGACGTCAAACCACTGCATCCCCCAAAAGCCCCATATCCAATTGTTGTGACGGAAGATGGAATCTCTATAGAAGTCAAACCATCGCAATTTTGGAAAGCCTGCTCTTCAATTGCTGTAACTGTATTTGGGATCACTGTGGAAGTCATAGCATGACAATCCAAGAAAGCATTTGCTCCAATCGTTGTAATCGGTCCATCGCAGACAATCGTACCTGTGCCATTGGAGAATGTGTGACTGAATATTCCAGAACCAAATGTGGTGGCGCCTACATTAAACTGAGCCCCTGTCAATTGCGCCGAGGCGGTATAGGTAATCTTATTGTCTGTATCTACTATAACACCAAAATCCTTCCACACATCGGCTTGATGATAAAGATTATATGTTCCTGCCGGCACATACAGCTTCGCCCCTTGTGGACCTGCGCCTCTGGCAATCCTTTGAAACACATTGCTGCTGATGGAAGCTATGGACTGTGCATCTGTCCAATTCATCTTCACCGTGGTCAAACCGCTGCAACCATTGAAAGTCCAATCTCCAATCGAAACAACAGAATTGGGAATTTCAATGGAGGTCAAACCTTTACAGCCAGCAAAAGCCTCACTTTTAATCGAAGTGACCGAACTGCCAATCGTTACAGATGTTAAATTATTACAACCATTAAAAGCCCCAGCCCCAATCGTTGTGACGGAATTGGGAATAACAATCGAAGTCAAAGCGCTGCAAGCATCAAAAGCCCAACTTCCAATCGAAGTGACAGAACCAGACATTGTAACCTTTTTCAAGTTATTGCATCTATCGAAAGCACTCTGTTCAATTGTTATAACGGAAGAGGGTATCTCTATGGAATCCAAATTAGAACATTCAAAGAAGGCCTCCGTTCCTATCTTGGTAATTTCTCCGTTACAAACAATCGTACCTACGCCATAGGAGAAATCGTGATTAGTAATTGCGGGGCCAAACGTGGTGGCGCCTATATCCAAACTACCATTTTTATAATACAATCTGTTAAAAGAATAATAGGTAATGGCCCTTTCTGCGTGCAGTCCGATGCTGCTTAGCAACACCGCTGCAAAAAATGTAATTAGTTTTTTCATAAAAAACAATATTTTTTGTTTATATTTAGTTTCTAACGCTCAATTTGTCCAAGTCAACTATGTGTAAAGTACATTTGTACTTTGTACTACAAAACAATAAACCTACAAAATTACAATAAATTTTCGTAAAATGCAAAAAAATGTTACTTTTTTCAAAAAAATTCGTAATCATAATAGTAGAAGAGAAAAAATCGAAAGCCCAAGCGTGGAAAGCGGACACCATGCGTTTGTTTCTTGGGTCTGTTATTTGAACGAAGGGTGAACGAAGGGTAAACGAAGGGTGAACGAAGGGTGAAGTAACCGATTTAGCGGGTTAGGCAAGTTGAACAGGTTGAAAGTGTCGAACGAGTGTCGAATGAGTGTCGACCGACCCTCGACTAAAAAAAAGTCGCCGATTATAATCATCAGCGACTTTTTTATGAACAAACCGATAAGGGTTGGGGCAAATTTTCAATTAGCACGCCTTGCCGTCCGAACCTAAAACATTAATAATCTTATGCTTGTACAGTTCAACCATCAAATCGCGTGCGGGACCGCAGTACTTACGCGGGTCGAACTCACCGGGTTTCTCGGCAAACACTTTACGAACGGCAGCGGTGAATGCCAAACGGCTGTCGCTGTCGATATTGATTTTGCAAACAGCACTCTTGGCGGCTTGGCGCAATTGCTCCTCAGGAATACCAACGGCATCGGGCAGTTTACCACCGTTAGCGTTGATAATGTCCACATATTCTTGGGGAACGGAAGACGAGCCGTGCAACACGATGGGGAAGCCGGGCAGTTTCTCCATAACGGCATCCAATACATCAAATGCCAATGGAGGAGGAACGAGACGGCCGGTCTTCGGGTCGCGGGTGCACTGCTCGGGTTTGAACTTATAAGCACCGTGGCTGGTACCGATGGAGATAGCCAGACTGTCGCAACCCGTGCGGGTAGCAAAATCAATTACCTCTTCGGGTTTGGTATAGTGGCTTTCCTCCGCCTGAACCTCATCTTCCACACCTGCCAAAACGCCCAATTCGGCTTCTACGGTAACACCGTATTGGTGAGCATATTCAACCACTTTCTTCGTCAAAGCGATATTCTCCTCATAAGGCAGCGCACTGCCGTCAATCATAACGCTGGAGAAACCGAAATCGCAGCAACTCTTGCACAGTTCAAAACTATCACCGTGATCCAAGTGCAAGCAGATTTGGGGATTTTCCCAACCCAGTTCCTTGGCATATTCCACAGCACCCTGTGCCATATAGCGCAACAGCGTTTGGTTGGCGTAGTTACGCGCACCTTTGCTGACTTGCAAAATAACGGGGCTCTTGGTTTCTGCACTGGCTTTGATAATGGCTTGCAGTTGCTCCATGTTGTTGAAATTGAATGCAGGGATAGCATAGCCACCCTTGATGGCTTTGGCAAACATATCCTTCGTGTTTACCAAACCGAGTTCTTTAAAATTGACCATAATTGATTATTGATTAGTGTTAATTGGTATTTCAATCGGACTGCAAAGGTACACTTTTTTTGCGAGTTATGCAAATATAGACCACATAAATTCCATTTTGGCAGGTGGAGTTGACAATGCCCCAACCTACGGCAGAGTCAGAACAATAGGCAAATGGTCGCTATAACCGTCTTTGTCGTAGCGAAAACCGCTAAAGGTGCGGCGAGGTTTGCGACCGAGATATTTAGTGTCGTCCGTCAAAAGGAAATCGGCAGCATAAATGCCCACCTGCGCCACAGAAGACAAAACAGGAGAGATATAAAACTGGTCCAAACACGACCAAATACCCTTGTAGCGGTGCGTCCCCTGTTGCCGTGCCTCAAAAGGAAGCATACAATTAGTCAGCCCGCTCAAGTCGTTGCGGGGAGAGGAATTCATGTCGCCCATCACCACAATACGGGCAGACGGCTGCCTGCTCAAAATGGAATCGACTTTGTGCTGCAACACGGCTTTGGCTGCTTGGCGTTTCCACTCCGAAACCGCCTGCCCGCCAACCATAGAAGGCAAATGACAAACAAACAGATATAAGGTATCATTGAGAGAGGTAACGCCCGTAACAAACAATATGTCTCGCGTGCTATCCGCACCTATGCGGACAGGCAATGCCACCGAATCAATGGGGGTGAATTGGCGCGGGTCATACAGCAACGCCACATCTATCCCGCGTTCATCGGGACTTTCAAAATGAATAGGACGATAATGGAAATGCGGCATCGCATGGCAGAGTTTATACACACAATTGTCATTCTCCACCTCGCATAAGCCGACAAGAGCGGGTGCTTGACCCTGACCGATATTGCATATAACTTGCGCAATATGCTCCACCTTATTTTGGTAGCGCGTATAAGACCAGTGGCGGGCACCGTCAGGAGTATATTCGATATCGTTTTTCAGCGTGTCATGGCGCGCATCAAACAGGTTTTCTACATTGTAGGAAACAATCGTAAGGAGCAATATACATAGCGTATGCAACACTACGCAAGCATAGAAACGGCTTTTTTCAACGCCGCAATAAAAGCATCTATATCTTCACGGGTATTGTAAAGAGCAAGCGACGCACGCACTGTGCCCGGTACACCCAAATAATCTATCAGCGGTTCGGCACAATGGTGCCCTGTGCGGACGGCAACGCCCTGCTGGTCAAGCAATGTACCCAAATCAAATGGGTGGATAGTACCCACATTAAAACTGACCACACCGGCTTTGGGCAACCCTGCCGCATAGATTCGGATACCGGCTATTTTTGCCAATTCGGCTTCCATGTAACGGGTCAGGTCGGCTTCATATTCGGCAATTGTAGCCCTACCGGTTTGTTCCACATACCGCAACGCCGTTTGCAAACCGAAAGTTCCGATGAAATCAGGTGTTCCTGCTTCAAATTTATAAGGTAGCGTGTTGTACGTCGTTTTGGAGAAAGATACATGCTCTATCATCTCTCCCCCACCCTCAGCAGGCGGCAGTTGGTGCAGCCACTGTTCCTTGCCATACAAGACGCCAAGTCCCGTAGGTCCGTATATCTTATGGGCGGAAAAAACAAGGAAGTCGCAGTCCAAATCCTGCACATTGACAGGAAGATGCGGCACCGATTGGGCAGCATCCACACACACCGGCACACCCTTTTCGTGCGCCATACGGACGAGGTCTTTTATCGGATTGATAATACCCAGCACATTGCTCACATGCGCCACGCTGACCAAGCGTGTTTTATCGTTCAACAGGGAGGAAAAAGCATCTACATCGAGCGTCAAATCCTCCCGCAACGGAATAACCCGTAGCGTGGCTTTCTTGCGCTCGCACAGCATTTGCCAAGGCACGATATTGGAGTGATGCTCCAGATAAGAAACGACTATCTCGTCCCCCTCATGCACCATAGCTTCGCCAAAGGAAAACGCCAACATATTGATACTGTCGGTGGTGCCTTTGGTAAAAATTATCTCGCGAGACGAAGCAGCACCAATAAAGTCCGCTACGCTTTGGCGCGCCCGCTCATGGTGTTCGGTCGCCACTTGGGAAAGGTGATGAACTCCCCGATGGATATTGGCATTCCATGTCGTATATGCCTCGTTCATGGTATCTAACACGACTTGCGGCTTTTGGGTCGTCGCCGCATTATCCAAATACACCAAGGGGCGATTATGCACCTGCTGTGTCAATATAGGAAAATCCGCTCTATTCACGCTGCAAAGGTACGACTTTTTTTCGAAATGTGCAAATTTTTCTTCCGCTCTATTTGTGTATATCAAAAATAAATTGCATTTTTGCGTAATTCATTTACCCACTAAAAAACAACGCTCCTATGAGTTTGGCAAATGATAGAATAATTAGGCAGAAACTTACCAATATCGGAATTTTTCGGCGCGCTTATAAACTATATCGACGAACCTGTAATGGTGATGCCCCTAAATGGTGGCGGACATATTTGCAAAAAAAAGAGACATTAGGGAACTCCATCTGATAGGCGATTTCCTTAATGCTGTCATTGGTTTGCAACAATTTTTCCTTGATTCGTTCCACTACCACTTCATTGATGAGTTGTGAAGCCGATTTGCGGCATTTTTCTTTGCAAATGACTCCAAGGTACCGTGGCGTGATAGCTAATTGGGAAGCATACCAATCTACATCGCGATGAGTAGAATGATTATTGTGCAATAATTCAAGGAAATTATGAAAGATGTAGTCGGTTTGGTTGACATTGTTGTGTTTGTTCTGCTTCACATCGCGGATTTCCTCTACATTGTCAAGGTATGCCAATACTTCTAATGCGGCAGCTTGTGCGATGGCTCTTAAAATTTGTTTCTGATACGCGAGAGGCGAAGTGTCTAAATAGGTGGAAAGTAACTGAAAATAGGCAACAAAGAGTTTTTCCTGTTCTTCCTTGAGGTGAATAACGGGATGTCGCTGTACGAATAGTTGTTTTTCCCACCAATGTGATTCGTAATTGAAGCAACTGAGTACAAGTTCGTCAAATAGTTTTTCCGGCGCACAGAGAACAAAGGATAGAAAGTCCGGTGTCCTCATATAATGTCCAAAGAGGAAATTGGGCTGACAAATGAACATGTCGTGTTCTTGGATGAAATGTACTTCGTTGTTGATGTTGATTTGCATACTTCCCTGCTTGCAATAGAGCACACAGAGTGCAGGAATGCGTTCTTTCAGGTTATAGATATGTTCTTTTTCGACAGCAGCTTGCAAGTCGTCAATTTGATCGGTAAGCAGAATGATATTGGCAATCTTTTGCAACATACTATTCTTATTTTTGGTATAATTAGAATACAAAGGTACTATTATTTTTTGATATTTCACAATCTATTTGTACTTTTTATGTTCTAAATATGTATTTCTTTTCCTTTTGAACATTAAATACTACAAATAGAACATCACTATATGAGAAAAATGTAGTATTTTTGCACTCGCATTAATGCAAATTATACATCTTAAACTATTCATTTATGCTGAAATCAAAGTTTGTAATGTCGTTGGCAGTATGCGCCATGGCATTAGTAAGTTGTTCTGAATCCAATTCAATACGAATGCTGATAGGAGATTATTCGTATAAGACAAGTGGTACTATAGTAGTGGGCGATAGCGTGTCCGTAACACTCCCATTGTCGAACGAAATAGGGCAATTGTCCATCGTTAGTTTGCATCATAAAGCCACTAATGACTCGGTCTTACTCACTTTTAATCCATTGGGCGGACAAGTATATACAACTACGGGAGTGGTTTGTGGAAGTAAGATAGAAATTCAGCCATTCCAACGATATATCCAAGTGGATTTGGCAGATTTCTTGGTGGATATATCGGGTGATGCAACTCAACAAGATAATGTTGTTGTCTTTCACTGGAGGTATGTAGGTAATGGTAAACTGCTGCAAGTTCCTCTCGTGAGCGAAGATGTTATAACGATTGCGAAAATCAATTAGATATTAAATATATGAGAAATAGGTATATACAATATGCAATACTCTCCCTTTGCACCTGTGGACTGATAGGATGTCAACTAAAGCCCACAGAGAAGGAGCAAGAGCGTATCTTCCCTGTAGATATACAATACATAGACACTGTTTCGTGCGTGCATACGCATACATACATAGGTAATATAGAAGAATCAAGTTCGTTGCAACTCTCGTTCCCTACGGGTGGAAGACTGACACAAATCTGTGTGCAAAACAATCATTTTGTGCAAGAAGGGCAGTTGTTGGCACAGGTAGATGCTACGCAAGAAACCAGTATGCTGCAAGCGGCTCAAGCCAAGTTGCTACAAGCCAAGGATGGCTATGCCAGGGCGGAACAGGTTTATCGTGACGGGGGATTGACGGAACTCAAGTGGGTAGAGATAGGAACAAATCTAAAGGAAGCCCAATCCTCTGTTATTGCACTTGAAAAGCGAGTAAAAGATTGCAACCTTTATGCTCCAAGTAGTGGTGTCGTTTCCTCTATTCAAAGTCGTGTCGGTGAGAATGTGGCTCCCAATCAAGTAATTCTTACCCTGTTGAATATCAGCGGAATGAATGTGTCGTTTACTGTCGCCGAAAAAGATGTTTCATCTATTTGTTTAGGCGATACGGCAATCTTGACCGTCTCGGCATTGGGCGATATGGAAATGCGTGGTATAGTTACCGAAAAGAAACTAACGGCTGAACCACTTTCGCATGCTTATGTCGTAAAAAGTAGAATCTTGTTACCGGATTCGTTGCGTCATGTTCTATTGCCGGGCATGGTGGCAAAAGTGCGGTTGACAACTCAAGCGACCAAGGGGTATATGTTACCTGCACATTGTGTGCAACTAATGGCTGACGGAACGATGGTTTGGGTTGTACAAGACGGTAAAGTGCAGCGCCGGATGGTATCTAATTGTATCTTTATCAACGAATTCGTCATGATACAAGACGGATTGAACAGAGGAGATAGTGTAGTTATATCCGGACAACATAAGTTGTTTTCCGGTGCACGGGTTCAAATCAAGGAGAAGAGATGAGAAAGCAGAAGCGCAACCATATTGAGAGTGCTATGGCTAATCACGGGCTGATATTCTTTATTGTGTCCGTGTTGGTAGTTCTTGGTTTATGGAGTTTGCCACATCTCAACAAAGACGAGTTCCCACAATTCACTATTCGTCAGGGAGTCATTGTCGCCATTTACCCGGGTGCAACAGCCGAGGAGATAGAGTTGCAAGTAACGCAGCCATTGGAAGAGTTCCTGTTTACATACGAGGAAATAGATAAGCGGCATACACATTCCGAGACGCGAGACGGGGTGGTGTATATCTTTGCCGATTTGCGTAACGATGTGGAGCGCAAAGATGAGATTTGGGCAAAGATTCGTGCCGGATTGAATCTTTTCAAATTGACCTCTCTTCCACAAGGTGTGCTGCAAGTCGTGGTCGTAGATGATTTTGGCGCAACATCCAGTATATTACTTGCCGTAGAGAGCGAAGAGCGTAGTCCGCGTGAATTGGAGGACTACTCTCGCGAATTGGCAAGTCGATTACGGACGATTCCCGAAATGGGAAATATTAAGATTTTAGGTCAGCAAACTGAAGAAATTGCGGTTGAGATTGATGCCAATCGCCTGTCGGTATATGGTATAGACCAAAAAACGATGTTGGCGCAAATGGCATTGCAAGGTTTTCGTACTATCGGTGGTTCGATAGGCAATACGAATACTATGATTCAGGTGGCATTGCCG
>JAZUGJ010000028.1:0-6882 GCA_045641145.1 Paludibacteraceae bacterium | reverse complement strand
AGGGCTATGGCACGCACCCAAATCACAGTAACAGAAAGCGGTTGGGATTAACGTCGTGCGTGGGGTGACTACCCCCGCCCTTTTAGTTTCTCTTTAGCCAGTCCCTCGAAAGCGGTAAATCGCGGTTAGTTATTACTTGCTTTGTCTGCACAATTACGCCAGTCTTTGACGACTTCACGCGATTGCATTGAAGATGCGCAAGCTGTAAATTCTCCAAGCTCGCAGGGTCGCCGCCTTTAGCAATCGGAATGATATGGTCAAGCGTAGCGCTCCACGGGTCGGGGAAATGTTTATCATAATTGACGGGTCTGCCGCATATAGCGCAAATGGTATCTCGTGCAAATATGATTTTTTTAGCCTTCTCGAAAGCCGCTTTAGCATTTCCGTCTTTATCGGGTCTGTATCTCTTTTGTGTTGCCATATAAATGCCCAAACAAAAACCCCGCAATTAAGCGGGGCTCTTGCCGAAAGGATAATTCATACGTGGATTAGGTGAAAATGAAGTATTATTAAAATCAGAGGTTAAAACCAAGTCGTTGCCCTAATGCACAACTACATAATACAACGGGATTAACTCTTATTTACTCTTAACTTTCAACCCTCACCGTCTCCAACACAGCCGCGTCAAGCGTAAGCTCTGGGATTGCATCGGGGTAAACGTTGATTTTGCATTCAGATATTTGGACTTTGAAGAAAAAATCATGAACTCTTATATAAACAATTTTACCGGGTGAAACGTTAGAAAACTCTATTACTTCGCTACCACAAAAACGGCATTCGTAACCTTCAAGGGGTGCGCCACAATTAGGGCAATTAATCGTTTTCTTATCTAATTTTTTTATGTTATGTACCACGCCGCTCTCTATAATATGTTCTTCAAGTGTCATTTTTTTCGCTCCTTGGGATGTGTTCTTCAAAAGGCATTGAAAAATCTTGTTTAATGACGATTTGATCGTCAGCAATCTCAACGTCAACATTAGACCAGCCATTAGCATCAGAAAATATAATAACCTTGTTCCAGTCGCTTGCTTTGACGCGTTTAAGCAAATCATGCAATGTCATTCCGCACCGCCTTCCCGATATTTGTCTAACAATTCTTTTAGTTCTTCTCCGAACTCATAAACATAGGTTGCCAAGTATGGGCGATGTTTTTCGTATAGTTCCCAAACCTCTTTTGCTAATTCGCCTTGTGGTCTTTTGTGCCACCCGCCAATGTTGAAATAAACATTTGCGTGTCTCGCGTCTGCTGTCTCGCTTTCAGCGGGCACCTTGTCGTCGTCACACACGAAACGATAATCGCCATACGCACTCCCGTCACCATTTTGAAGGTTGTAATATGTCAAGTATCTTCCGTCTTGGCTTACGCGCAGGCTGTCGTGTCCGTCTGTTCCGTATTCGTGTATGTCTCCTGTTTGTGTATCAAGTATTTTCATTTTCTTCGCTCCTTTCGAGATATTCGCGCCACTCTATGGCGCTCTTTTCACACGGCAGCTTTTTGGTCGTTAATCCGTCGGTCATAACGTTGCACTCATTAGAGAATGCACAAAGTCCGTTACATTCTACGCAGTAGCCGTCGTCGAGCAACTGGCAAGCCTTTGCGATCGCTTTATCTTTGGCGGTTAATACCTTACTCATGTCGGTTATTGCTTTCGTTACGGCGTTATTAAGGTCGCTCTGGGTATATAGCTTTTCCTCTTGCGCGGTCGTCACGGCAGCCACTTCCTTTCGACATATGCGACCTCTTTTTCTTTGACGCACTTAATGCCGAGCTTTTCGAGCCTGCTGGCGCATTTGTCGCGGTTGTCCTTGTCCTTGAATAAAAGCGTCGCGCAATACAAAATCGGGTTCTTTGACATCGCCGACACGCAGGCGTCAAACTTCTTCAAAATCTGCGCCACCTCTGGCGTCATAGCCTTGCCAAAGCTCGCCTGTTTGATGTGCAAGGCGTGCATCGCGATCTCGCCCTTCTTGTCGCTCTTGGGCTCGATTTTCTCGCCAACCTTCTCAATACATTCGCGGCACACGTTCCTAATCGTCCCGTCAGCCATTTTAAAGCCGACGCCGTTAGGCAGTCCGCGCGCATCGTTGCCCGGTGTAAAGTAATTACCGCATTCGTCGCATTTGATTATCATGTTGTTTCACCTCTTTCCAAATTATTCGAAATATGTGCCACGGCGTAATATTTCAGCCATTTCGCGCAGCATTTCGCCGTGAAGTTTATAAAGATGCTGCTCGCTGATGTGCTCAACTCTCGCGATGTCTTTCCACTTGAGGCAGTTAATATATCTATCGATTGCGATCGCCCTGTATGTGCTTTTGGAAAGCTCTGCGATTGCTTTGCGGGTTGTCTCCGTAACCCCGCGATATTCCGCCTCTTTTCGCTCAATGGTCTCTAATTGCTCGCTATAATCTGCAAGTAAATCCTCATGACGCTGGCGCGCCTTATCCGCATCCGTGGAACCCTCGCGCGGCGTGTAACCGCCTACGGCAGAATTAACAAGGTTCTCGAGCTTTTCAAGGGTGCGCTTGTCCGCCTCTAATTCTTGATAGAAATTAAAACGGCGGTTAAGCCAGTCCTTGGCGCTCTTAATCTCTGCTGTCATTTCTTGCCCCCTTTCTTGTTAACAAATTCACCAACGAGCAAAATAAGGCATATTAGCATCAAGGTGATAAATGCCTCGATTACTTTGTCCATGGGTCTGTATTCCTTTCAAAATTAACGCTGTGCTTGCCGTCCTTGATGTCAAGGCGCACCTCAATGAATGCGGTCTCTGCGTAATATTTTTGGACATCAAGGCGATAAATCTGCGCATCGTCGCGCCAATAGCCTTCAAAGGTGTCAATGCACTCCTTGGCAATATTGTCAGCGTCCGGGCGCGTGGTCTTGGGTTTTCCCCATTTCTTTTTGTCCTTTACGTCAAAGTAAAAGACCAGCGTCAAGGAAATAGGGCAATCTGTCGGCACCTCTGGGCGATGCTTGTCTATCTCTTTAGCGAAAACCTTGCGCGCCTCAATGACTGCCTTTTTCTTGTAGTGAATGACATAAGGGCGCCCGCCGTTCTTGATCACTCTCTCGCCTTTCTGCTGCGCGGTTCCCTTGGGCATTCCGTCGGGTAATGGAATAATGAAATGCTTTATACTCATGGCTTAAACCTCAACCAAACATTAAGCGCGAGGGCAATCGAGAAAATAATCACGATTATGCCGATTGCTGCGCGAATAGATAAATTGATCATTTTGTTACCTCTGCCAGATGCTTGGCTCTCGCCGCGTCCTTGATGCCGTCCTTATAACCCTGCTTATAAGCCGCCACCTTTTCGCTTGTAACATCGCGATTAATTGACGCGATCGCGTAATCAATAGCCTTTTGAAGTTTGCGGAGCTTTGCCGTTCTTGGCGCGCTGGGTCTGTTTTCGTTAAGCGATGCCAGAACGAAAGCCTTTTCTTCGTCTGCTGTCATTCCGCACCGCCTTTCAATTTATCGATCAATGCCTTTTCGGGTGTAATTGTCGGGGCGTTGTCGATTGCTTGTATTATTCCCGTTGTGAACATTCCGTAATCGGTAGAGTTATTTTTTGCTACCAGCAAATAATGATTTGAAGTTATTACCTTTTTCAAAGCCTCACGACTGATTAAATCATTGTTTGTCATACCGCACCGCATCGCACGTCCGCAAACAGGACAGAAGTTATAATCTTCTACGTCATTTCCGATAAATTCGTCGCCACACTTGGGGCATTTAACAATACTTTCGTCGCTCAAAGGCGATTTAATGATTATCCACTTGTCATTCATACTGCACCCCCGCACGATCTAACCCCGGGATTGCAACAATATCCCTCATGCTGCCAAACGCAATCCGTCTCCGCACAATTTTCCTGTTTGTATTTCTTCGTGCCGTCGTTGCATGGTCTAATTCCCTTGGCGTTGCAAGTGTCGTGATCATAAAACTCGCACTTGCTATAAACGCAATTCTTTGAAAGTCTCTTATAGACCTTATCGGGTTCCATGATCTTGGGCGCATCCGCTGCCATATAGCGCACCAATTCCATAAATGCCTCAATCTGACCCTTTGCGCTCTTGCTCTCTGCCTTCTCGTGCGCATTGTGTAAATGCTTTAATAATTTGTCCGCGTCAATCAATCTGGTCATTTTCTTCGTTGTCTCCTTCGTATTCTTCGAGCCCGTCGCTGTCGCATTCCGGGCAATAAATAAAATCAATGTAAGCGGGAGCGCCCCAAAACTCCCCAACGCATTCGCGGCTGACTTTGGCATCTTCGCGATCGAAAACGTGACCGCAATTTTGGCATTTATATAAGTCCCTCACTCTTTACCCTTTCCGCTATTAATCAGCTTTTGATTTGTCCTGTCGGGAACGATATAAGCGCGGCTGATGCCATTCTCGATGTCCTTAACCTGTGGGAAATATTCGCAATTCCTCAAGCACCAAATAATCGCGCTTTCGAATTTATCGGCATCGGTATCGGCAAACATTACCGCCCACAACTGCGCCTTTTTCTGCGCCTGCTGGTCTGTCAATTTGGCGTTGAAATTCGCCCGGCAGATTTCGACCGCCTTTGTCGCCATGTCAAGCGTGACCATTTGCGCCTCGCTTTCTCGCAACCCAATCCGTGTAACGGATATTGTCGCGATCGTCGCGGATAAGGTTGCCGCATTCGTCAAGCGTCTTGTTGCCCTTATCGTCATAGGTGACAATGCTGATAAAATCCCTAAAAAGGGCGTCGTCGGGGTCTCTGGTCGTGATATTGACGCGCATCGCGGTGTTTTCCTTGCCGTATTCCCTCAAAAGGTTCGCGAGCTCGTAGACCTTAAGCCTTACGCGAGCCTCTAACGGGTCTGTAATCGCACGCGGGTCGTCGCCCTTAACTTCTAATGGACTGATGCCGAAAACGTCGCCCAGCGTCGTCAGCGTCTTAGTGTGGGCGTTATTGATTGCGTCGCCTGTGCAAAGTCTGCGAATGTTATAGGCGCTCATTCCTGTCATTTTGCTCAACCTATATGAGCTGATGCCGTAAGTAAACATTAACTGCTTTAATCTGTTCATTGTATTAACTCTCCTTGGTGTTGTTTTTAAGAATGTCGTCAAGACCTTCAAAGATTTCGTTATTGAAATCGTCAATTTTTTCTTTTCTTCTATTTGAAGTATTTAAGTCTGTAATAATAGAAATATTCTTTTTAATACTTACTTCATTAATACTTACTTCTTTAACACATTCTTCTATTACTGGTCGATTTACGTTTGGTTGATTTACGTTTGGTTGATTTTCGACCAAACGAACCTCTGAAAAATTAAGCTGCCACTTTGTGCCCTTCCCGTCCTTGCGCGGCGTCCGTGTGCAATAGCAATAACCCGCATCGGTTAGTTCTTTTAGGCATTTTCTTATTTCGTACTGTGTGGCGCCCGTAGCGGCTGCCAGCGCCTCGCGTGTGAAGTTCCAATCATTCGGATGCGATAGGATAAAGGCAAGCAATCCGCGCGATGCGAGGCTTATGTCTTTATCCCTTACGACTTCACGGCTTACGATTACGAAATACCCTTTATGATCGTCGCGCGAAATCACTTAATCGATGTCGTGACCTTGGAGACCAGAACGGCGCCCGCTACCTCTGCGCCATTCTCGAGGGCGTCCTTGATGTCGCTCTTGGAGATCGTTGGCTTGCCAGCCTTCCAATACTTTTCCGGGATTGCGCTCTCGTCCAAAATTTGAACGCTTGGCGGGTTGTGTCTAAAAGTGACCTTACAGCGCGCCGTTTCGAATTTATGCCCGTCGCAAAGCTGACTAATAAAGCGCTCAAGGTTCTCGTTGTTACGCTTGAGGCTCTTGGCTCTCTTTGTGAGCGCATCCGCCTCTGCCTCGATTGCCTCAATAAGGTGCTGGCGGTTCTTGTACTTCAAGCAAAGCGCCTCAATCTTCTCTTTGGGGTCGATGTCGAGCGCTCCCAGCTCGTGCTTATAAATCTCGACCGCCGCAACGTCTCCGCAATCCTCTGCGGTCGCCATGTCGTTAGCGATTTCCTCGACTGCCGTCAAAATATCAAAAATGTCGTCTGTCATGTGTAAATTGCTCCCTTCTCTTTGTCTTTCTTCATAATCTTGTCAATGAGTTCCGACGCCTGTCGCTTGCTTAATTGGTCGATGCTCTTAATCTTGTAATAATCGAGCATCTTGCTTAATTGCTCGCCCTTGTATCGCTTTGCTAAAAATTCGACCTGTTTGGCTGATGCGAGCGCGTCGCTTGTCGCCTGCTGCGTCTGATTGTTGACTGCGTTGGCGTATTCCTCAAGCGTCGCAAGGCTGTCAATGATGCCGATGCCGACGAAACCCAAAGCACGACCGACGGCGCTGGTCTCGCAGTTCTCAACATAAGACGTCTGGTTAATGTAGCTCGATTTGCTGTTTTCCTGTGCTAAACCCGTCGCGATCAACTTATCGCCGTCGAAAACATTAGCCTGTATGAGGATGTCCTTGCCGCCGTTCTCTGCTGGTTCGTGGCTTAATATCTCCGTGATGATGCGACCCTCTGGGAACAACTCGCGGAATGCAATAACACGCTGGTTAACTCCCGCGTAATCCTTGCCCTTGATGTTGGTAAGGTTAAGACGCTTGTTGGTTTCTTCAATCTTTGAATATTCCATACGCGCCTCAAATCTCGAAAGCCAAATCTTTCGGCATCGTTCTAAATTCATATTTAGCGATGTGGCTCTTTGTGCCGTCCTTGTTGACGACGACCACGTTAACGCTACGAATGTCATAACCTGCCTTCTTGAGATCGCTCACGCGGCTCGCAAGGCGGTAAATTCCAAGCCCAAGCGCCTCGCGCTGGGTAATGCTGCCGTTTCGCTTGATGTAATCAAGCACCTT
>JAZUGJ010000027.1:0-6297 GCA_045641145.1 Paludibacteraceae bacterium | reverse complement strand
GTATCTCCTGGTTTGTTTCCGAATTGGCAAGGTTAAAAAAGCAGTATTCCACAACCTCCAACATTCTGCCCGAGTTCATATATGCTTCAATCGTGTTCTCAAAGGTGGGTGCTTCGGGGTTGTTGACAATGGCATCTATGTCTGCCAATCCGCGTTTCATGCCTTCCTCAAAGGCAGGACGATAATGTTGTGTTTTGATTTCGTTAAATGGGTAAGTACCATGTGGTGTGTCCCATTTGTCATACTCAAAGAAGGGATTTTTCTCGGCGCATCCCATCAGCGCACAAGCGGCTAATGCCATAATTGCTACTTTTTTCATTATTTATTACTTTTTGTTATTCTTCGTTTCAAAACGTGACTGCAAAAGTACAAAAAAAATCCGAATTTGCCAAATAAATTTGGATAATTGGAAAAAAAGAAGTAACTTTGTGCCGAATTTGCCCGTGTGGGCATAGACCTATTGCTTATGGAACACATTTATACCTTAGAGTTCTTTAACAACTTCCTTTTTATCATGGCACTTGTGTGCGTGGTTGTCTTTATCGCCTTGTATTTTGTAGATGCAGGTTATGGAAAGATGCGTACCGAGAAATGGGGACCCGCTATCAATAATAAGGTGGGGTGGTTTTTGATGGAAGCACCGGTGTTTTTGATTGTTCTCTATTCGTGGGCTAATTCGGATGTGCGTTTTCAAATGCCTTACTTGGTGTTCTTCCTTATTTTTGAATTGCATTATTTCCAACGCTCGTTCATATTCCCGTTCTTGATGAAGGGCAACAGTAAAATGCCTGTGGCGATTATGTTCTTCAGCGTTATTTGGAATCTGATTAACGGTTATGTACAGGGCTATTGGTTGTTCTATTTGGCTCCTATGTATAGGCCTTATGGCGTGCAATGGTTTGCCTCTTGGCAGTTCATTCTGGGTGTGACGATTTTCTGTATCGGCATGATTATCAATCTTCACTCGGACTATGTGATTCGTCATTTGCGTCTGCCGGGCGATTCAAATCATTACTTGCCGAAGAAAGGTATGTACCACTTCGTCACCAGTGCCAATTACTTGGGTGAGATTACCGAGTGGCTTGGTTGGGCGATACTTACTTGGTCTTGGGCGGGTGCGCTGTTCTTCTTGTTGACTTGCAGCAACCTCATTCCCCGTGCCAACTCTATCTACCTCAAATACGAGCAGGAGTTCCCCGATGAGTTTGACCGTAAGCGTCTAAAGCGTATTATTCCTTTTATATATTAGTTCATTGATGAGTAGCAAATTGTTTACCGGGTACCAACTCGGTCCGATTACTTTGCGCAACCGTTTTATCCGCTCGGCTGCGTTTGAGAATATGTGTACAGCCAATACACCGAGTCAAATGCTGGAGGATTATCATGTCAGTGTCGCACGCGGTGGAGTAGGTATGACCACGGTCGCCTATTGTGCCGTTGATTTGAGCGGTGTGTCTTTTGACGGGCAACTCTATGTCCGCCCCGAAGCCCTGCCCGGGTTGAAGCATTTGACGGATGCCGTGCATAAGGAAGGTGCCAAAGTTAGTATCCAACTTGGACACTGCGGTAATATGACCCACTTTGCCACTTGTCATTGTATGCCGGTCAGCGCCTCCAACGGCTTCAATCTTTATTCGCCTACTATCCATCGCCGTTTGACGGTGGACGAGATACATAACCTCGTGCGTAAATTCGGCGAGGCGGTTGATTTCTGTCGCGAAGCGGGGTTTGACTGTGTGGAGATACATGCCGGTCATGCCTATCTTATCTCGCAGTTTATCTCCCCCCGTACCAATCACCGCCACGACCAATACGGTGGCTGCTTTGAAAACCGCGTCCGCTTCCTCAACGAGGTGCTGGACGAGGTCATGCTACACGCTCAAGGAGACGAAGCAACGGGCAAACGCGCCCTCGCGGTGGTGGTTAAAACCAATATGACCGACGACTGTTGGCGTGGTTCGGACATCGAGGAAGGTATCCGTATCGCTAAAGAAATAGCCAAACATAAGGTGCATGGTATCGTCCTTTCCGGCGGTACGGTCAGTGCTTCGCCGATGACTATTCTCGGCGGTGCAATGCCTATCAAAGCCCTCGCGGGCTATATGCCGGGTAAGATGTGGTGGCTCAAAGCCGCATTGCTATGCGGTGGCGGTAAGATAATGATTAAGACCGAGCCCTTCCGCGAACTCTATTTCATGGAGTGGGCAAAGCGTTTCCAAAAGGAAATAAAGGATGTGCCCCTCATTTATGTCGGCGGTGTGCAGAGTGGTGACAGTTGCCAACGCATTATGGACGAGGGCTTTGAACTCTTCCAATTGGCGCATGTGCTTATCAAAGACCCTGACTTTGTCAAACATGTGCAGGACAATCCGCATTATCATGCCGGTTGCCGCCGCAGTAATTACTGCGTAGGGCGCATGTACACGCTTGAGATGAAGTGTCACGAATGTGTGGAGCGTGACGGCGAAGTCATTCCTGCAGCCATCAAAAAAGAGGTGAATGCACTGGAGAATAAGTGGAAACAATAATTTACAGATTCGGCTAATTTACAAATTATTCATTTATGCTGTCATTAGTTACAGGTGCCAGTTCGGGCATTGGCTTGCAATTCGCCACGCAGTTGGCGCGTGATTATCATACCGACCTCCTTTTGGTCAGCAATCAGGAGCAGGAGCTGCAACAGGTGGCTGCCGATTTGGCGACTCAGTACGGGGTCAGGACAATTGCCCAATGTGCCGATCTCAGTAAGACAGATGCGGCGGAAGAGTTGTTTGACTATTGTCAAAAAGAGGGTTTGGAAGTGGATATTCTTATCAACGATGCGGGGGTGTTCTTCTTCAATCCCTATTTGGAAACTTCAATGAAGCGTATCGAGTTGATGCTCAATCTCCACATGATTTGTGTGGCGAAGATGTGCCGTTTGTTCGGCGAGCAGATGGCGAAGCGCGGCAAGGGCTATATATTGAATATGTCTTCTATGTCGGCTTGGATGGCGATGCCCGGTATTCAGACCTACAATGCCACCAAGGCGTGTATCTATAATTTCTCCAAGTCGCTCTGGTACGAACTCAAACCGAAGGGGGTGCATATCACCGTTATGGCGCCCGGCGCGGTAGATACGGCGTTGTTCGGACTTGCGCCTAATTTGCGTAAGTTGGCGGTGGCGCTGACCGTGAGCATTCCGCCGGAGAAATTGGTTAAGAAAGCCCTTCGTAAAATGTTTCGCGGAGTCAAGGCATCTACGCCCGGCTTCCTCAATTGGCTTGCTACGCCCCTGCTCAAGCACACTCCCGACTGGCTCGTTTTCCTTGCTATCAAGTATGTCGGCAAGTATCAAAAGTAGATCGCTCTCTTTGGTACTGCAATGACACCTTCCCCTTTCCCCTCTTCTCCTTCCTCTTCTCCTTTTCTTTCTTCTTACCTGTAATGGCGCTCGTCCGCTAAATTACGGGTATTGCCCCTGTTTTTATCGGGTGATTATCGGGTGATTAATGGGTGATTAACGGGTGGTTAATGGGTGATTAAGCAATAGTGATGCTTTTTTTATGCAGAAAATTTGGCAGTTTGAAAAAAAAGTATTACCTTTGCACTCGCAATCAGTAATGGAACAGGGTGCGAATCCCTGACAGACCCGCTGCTGTGATTCTCAAAAAGGTTTATTGATATCTTTACGTCACTGAGAAATAGGCACTTACGCTGAAACTTGGGAAGGCGAATATAAGCCAAAGGGATAAGTCAGAAGACAACCGCTTGCGTTACGTTTAAAGTTCTCGAGGAATAGAACCACAACGATGCAACGGCTTATCTCTATATTATTTTGTACCTTCGGGTGTCTCTCTGTTTTTGCGGAAGCAAGTGCGGAGACAGATTCGTTGTCTATGCGTGTGCGCTTGGACGAGGTGACTGTTACTGCCCGCGTCCAACAGAAAGATATTATCCTGCCACAGACCCTTTCCGGTAAGACGCTTCACCAGCTCAATGCCCTTAGTGTTGCAGACGCTTTGCGTTATTTCAGTGGCGTACAGATAAAGGACTACGGCGGAGTAGGGGGCATCAAGACGATCAATGTGCGCTCAATGGGCAGCCAGCATGTGGGGGTGTATTATAACGGTATCCAACTCGGCAACGCCCAAAACGGCACTGTCGATTTGGGTAAGTTCTCCCTTGACGAAATGGAGCAAATCCAACTCTATCAGGGGCAGAAATCCGATATTTTCCAATCTGCTCGCGAGATGGGTAGTGCCGGCTCGGTTTATTTGGAGAGTCGCCGACCTTATTTCATATCGGGTGAGCGTGTGCACGCTCGCGTAAAGGTGCGCACCGGCTCATTCGCCCTTGCTAACCCGTCTGTGTCTGTTGACCTCAATCTCGGTCAGTTAGGTAAGCGCAAGTTCGATGGGTTGTTCCTCAATCTCAATGGCGAGTACCTCTATTCGGACGGTCGCTACCCGTTCCGCTACCGCCGTCTGACCCCGTCCGGTGAGGTGGCATACGACACTACCGCCATTCGGCAAAACGGTGATGTACAGGCGGTTAGAGCGGAGGTGAGTCTGCATCATTACTATTCCTCCACCGGCTTTTGGCGGGCGCAGGGCTACTGCTATTTCAGTGAGCGCGGTATTCCCGGGGCCATTGTTAATAATGTGTGGTCCAACGGCGAGCGACTGACGGACCGCAATGGTTTTGCCCAACTGCAATGGCAGGATTGTTTCTTCAGCCGCTGGCACTTCAAACTGAATGCCAAATACGCCAACGACTATACGCACTACCGCAATCTTGACCCGCGTACTTTGGCGGCGGACAATACCTATTTGCAGCAGGAGGCATATGTGTCCCTTGCGCAGAAAATATCCCTGTTCCGTTGGTGGGAGATGGCGCTCGCTTACGATTTCCAATACAATACTTTGCTACGGCAGCAGACGGCAGACGGTGCCGCCGAACACTTTGCGCGCAAGAGTCACTGGCTTAGTCTCAGTACGGCGTTTAATGTGCAGGATTATTTGCGCCTTCAAGTTTCTGCCCTGATGACCTGTGTCGGCACGGATACTCGCCTGACGCCTGCTGCTTTCTTGTCTTTCTCGCCTCTAGCACAATGTGCCTCCGTGTTTGCCAAAGGATTGAAAATAAACGCTTTCTACAAGCAGAGTTACCGCTATCCGACTTTTAACGACCTTTACTACACCGAGGTTGGTACGGCTCCTCTCCGCCCCGAATTGGCACGGCAGCACGACATCGGTATCGAGTACGCTTTTGCTGTGCCGCAAGCGGATTTCTGTGTCAAAGCCGACTACTACCACAATCGTGTGACGGACAAGATCATTGCTTTCCCCAAGGGGCAGATGTTCCGTTGGGCGATGCTCAATTTGGGCGAAGTGAGCATTGACGGTGTGGACTGTCAGGCATCAACCACTCTCCACCTCCCCCTGCGTTTCACCCTTACGCCCAAACTGCAATATACCTACCAGCACGCTTTGGATATCACCAATCCGCGTGACTCCTACTATGGTCATCAGATACCTTATATCCCCGTTCATAGCGGCTCGGCGGTGGTGGCACTCAATTATGCTTCACGGCGAGGTGACCAATACGGATTCAATTACTCCTTTATCTATGTGGGAGAGCGGTATTCGCAACAGGAGAATATCCCCGCCAACTATATGCCGGCGTGGTACACCCACGACCTCACATTATATGGCGAGTGGGGCTTGCACCGCCATCTGCTACGCGCTCAAATCGAAATCAATAACCTGCTTGGACAGGACTATGAGGTTATCAATAACTACCCGATGCCCAAACAGAATGTGCGCTGCACCCTGTCCGTAACTTATTAAGAATGAATATCCTGCACGATGTATAACTTATAAATTGTATGTTTTATGAAAACATTACACACCACACTCTTTTCACTTCTGATTATTTCTCTCTCTTCTTGCCGCAACGAGCAGGTCATTGTCCCCGCTGACAAGCAGCAGACAGCCGGTGATGCCGGTCTGTACACCACTTTGTATGTTTTGAATGAAGGTAACTACGGTGCCAACACGGCTTCGTTGGATATCCTTGACCTCAGTTCCGGACTTTATACCCGCAATCTCTATTCGGAGCGCAATCCCAATGTCATCAAGGGCTTGGGCGATACCGGCTCGGACATTCAGTGCTATGGTAACCGTGTTTATGCCGTTATTAACGGTTCCCATAAAGTGGAGGTCTTGGACACTGCTCTTCATCGCATCACGCAGGTCGATATCAGTAGCCCGCGCTATATTGCTTTTGCTGACGGCAAGGCGTATAAGTCGGAGG
>JAZUGJ010000026.1:0-4688 GCA_045641145.1 Paludibacteraceae bacterium | reverse complement strand
CTGGCTGCATGAACGGCACTACCCTCAACACCGCAATGCAGCGCGCTTGCGGCGATAACAAGGGTAAGTTTTCTCTGTGCATTATGCACTCCATGGTTGCTACCAACCTTGAAAACCTCAAGCTCCTTGCATACCTCAAGTACACTGATGCACAGGGTATGGAGCGCGACCTCGCTCTCGCTACCCTCAACGGCCGTCTCGTCATGGTTGATGACTCTATGCCCTCTGAGGTAGTTGGCGAAGGCGAAAACGCTTACACCGCATACACCACCTATGTTCTGGGCGACGGCGCAATCGAATACACCGACTGCGGCGCAAAGGTCCCCTACGAGGTTGACCGTGACCCCAAGACCAACGGCGGTCAGGATACCCTGTACTCCCGTCAGCGCAAGTGCTTTGCACCCTTCGGCATCTCCTTCACCAAGGAATCAATGGCTTCTCTCTCCCCCACCAACGCGGAGCTTGAGACTGGTGCTAACTGGGAGCTCGTAAGCAATCGCAACTCCGGCTCCAAGCACTACATTGCCCGCAAGAGCATTCCTATCGCTCGCATTATCTCCAAGGGTTAATCGGAGGATAAGCAATGGCGTACATTGACAAAGATTATTACGGCAATGAATTTGGCGGTCAGCCCATAGAGGATAATGACTTCCCTCGCCTTGCTGACATTGCATCCGAAGTTGTGTACGACATTTGCAGAGTTAAGCCCATAGAAAGCGACCTCGTAAAAGCGGAATTCAAAAAAGCCGTGGCATACGAGGTCGAGTTTCTTTCAGAGCAGGGCGGTATAGATGCCATTCTCGGCTTCTCAGCTTCGTCTATGGCTGGCGGTAGCGAAAGCCTCGGTGATTATTCTGTATCGGGCGGGAGCTCGGCACAGGCGGTTTTAACTACCCCCGGCGGCATTCCTGTATCACCTATGGCAATCATGTTGCTACGGAGAATAGGTTTAATGTCAAAATGGGCGTACGCGTCCAAATATAGACGGTGAGGTGAACGATATGGCAAGCAGACGAGTGTTGCCCCATACCGTTCATCTTTTCAATTACATTGGCGAAGTGAATGACGAGGCTCAATTCCAAGAGTCAGTCATTCGCTTCTGCTATTGTAGTTGGAATGAGGGCTCGGGCTCAGCGAAGGCGCCTTCCGACTCTGCAAAGCTTTATGTATTCGATGCAAACAGCATTATCGAAGATGCAGCAGGCAACAGACGCACTTATATCTCACCCGAAGCGTGGAGAATGTGCGCTGACAAATCGATGCATTTCACATTTTCCGACAATGGAAATGACTATTTTCGGATTGACGATGGTGAGAAGTTCTCCATTCGGAAATGCTCTCACAAGGTCGCTGGCTCACGCAGAATGTGGCATCATGAAGTTGAGGGCAAGTAATGGGCATTAAAGTTAAAATCCACAAGGACTTTTGTGTGAACAGATTCCACCCTAGGTATCATCAAGCCCAAAGGTTTCTTGATAGTGAAGTGTTGAGAACAAGTGCACCGTATGTTCCCATGCGAAGCGGTGACCTTATGCGTAGTGGCGACAAAGGTACCAAAATCGGAAGTGGCGAGGTTGAGTACATCGCCCCTTATGCGAAGCGCATGTATTACGGCTTAAGCTTCAACTTTTCCAAAGACAAGCACCCCCAAGCTTGCGCACAATGGTTTGAAAAAGCGAAAGTTGCAAACATTGATGCTTGGAAAAATGGTGTTCAGAAAATCATCGGAGGTAAGTAATGGCAAGAATGTTCACCGCTGACGGTGTAATCATTGCAAAGGTTATGAGGGATTACCTTAATACATGGCCCAAAAAGCCGTGTGAAATTTCTCTTGAAACCATTGATAAAGATGCGCCGAGTATGATGATTCAGCAGCTAGCATCTGCCGAAAAGGTTAAGCAGTATGTAGATGGCTCTTACATAGGAGCATGGAACTTCGCTGTTTATATCCGAGTACACGGCAGGGACTCTGCATCGCGGCTTGATGCGTTTGCTGTTCTTGACGAGCTCGGCACTTGGCTTACAGAGCGTGGAGACAACGGCTCCGCTTATGCTCGTTTGCCAATTATTGACCTTAATCATGTTGCAACCTCAATCGAGGTTAGCAGCACCCCCTCTATTGCCGCTAGATATGACGACGGCACAGAGGACTATCAAATCGTATTCAGGCTTGAATACAAATACAAAAGGAGGACATGAAAATGCCTGATGTAAACGGCGCTCTGATTATGCGTTATCAGTGGGCTTCTTACATGAAGTGCGGCACCGAAGAGAGTGCCGCATTCAATCTCATCGGTGAAGGCTTCACAAGTTTTCCCGAAAGCAAAAACCCCAAGGAGTATTCCCGCAAGTATATCAACTATCAGACCGAAAAGACTGATGTAATTGGTTATGCTCCCAGCATCGCATATTCTTGCGATGTAATCACCGGAGACCCCGTCGTAATGGAAATCGTTAAAATCACAGACAATGAAGCGGTAGGTACCGCAACTCACCGTGAAGTCGTTTCCGTCAACCTCTGGGAGCCCGTTACCGGCTCTGAAAACACCTACAAGGCATCCAAGCGCACTTATGCTATCGTTCCTGAGGGCAAGGGCGAAGGTACCGATGCAATGATTTACACCGGCACCATGAAGGCTGTAAGCGATAATGTTTACGGTACTTTCAATACCGAAACCAAAACATTCACTGAAGACAGTGAATAATTGAAAGGAGACTTTGAGCCAATGAGCCAGACAATAGTAACTACATTCTGTTTCAACGATGCAGAATATCCGTTCGATGTGCGAGACGCAGACGATGCGGAAAAAATGGAAGTAGCAACCGAAAATATGCAGGCGGCCGAGAAACAGTTGCCCAAAGATGGCAAAACTTCTGTGATTCTCAAATCACATTGCACGCTCATCAAGAATTACTTTAATGATATTTTCGGTGAAAACGCCGGCATTAAGATTTGCGGAGAACGCAACAATCTTGACGCTCATTACGAAGCTTACGATGCTTTCCTCAATCTTGTAAGGGTACAGAAAGACGCTCTCGTTACGAGGGGTAACTCTTATAAGAAGTACAGCAATCGCGAGCAGCGCAGGCATCCTGAAGCTACCAAGAAATGAATCTGTTGCTCGACCAGCTCCCCGAATATGCAACCATAAGCGGGGAGCAATTCTTTGTTGACACGAATTTTCGCACATTCATTATTTTCGAGATAATAATACTCGATGATAAAATCGGCGCTCGCGAAAAGGTCAACGAGTTGCTCGGACTCTGTTATACCGATAAAGTGCCGTTTGATAAAGAATCGGCATTAAACGAATTGTTGATGCTGTATAGTTGCGGCGAAACTCTCCGCAAATCCGAGGCTCGAAAAAACGGAAATGTTGTTTTGAAGCCTAGACGCATCTATGATTTTCGAATTGACGCTCCTTATATTTACGGAGCGTTTCTATCGCAGTACGGAATTGACCTTAACGAAATTGAATATCTGCATTGGTGGAAGTTTATGGCGATGTTCAAGTCACTTAACTCCTCCAACAAAATCGTTGAAATCATGGGCTACAGAGCCGCAGATTTAAGTAAAATCGAAAGCAAAAGTGAAAGAAACCGCATAGCTACATTGCAGCAGACCTACGCTCTTCCGCAGAATCTTTCTGTTGAAGACAAAGTTGCAATCGCCGGTGCGGCATTTGGAGGAGGATTTTAATGCTCCCTAAACCGCCCATAGAACGAATGTGGATTAAATGCCCCTCATGTGGCGCAAAGCATTCTCTCTATGATAATACCGCAGAGTGCCGCGGAGTGTTTCTAAAATGTACCCGTGGGTGCGGTATTGAATTTGAGCTTGTCATAGAAAACGGCAAGCAAAAGAAAACATAAAGGCCAAAAGGCCCGAACAAACAAAATCAGCAGAGTATAACAGCTCTGCTGATTTTTTATTATGACTATTAACATCTTGACATAAAGCACATTGAGCCTGTGAGCCGTGCAAGTCACATAAAGGAAGGTGATTTGTATGTCTACTGGCGCTGACGGTTCCGTTATCATTGACACTGAGTTAGACGAGAGTGGTCTACGAAAAGGATTATCGAATCTATCATCAACTGTCATTGATGGCGTAACCAAGGCACTCAAGGCCGCCACTGGAGCGCTTATTGCTCTTGGAACCTACTCTGTAAAGGTCGGTAGCGACTTCGAGAGTGCAATGTCCCAGGTTGGAGCAACCATGGGAATGACGGTGGAAGAAATACAAAACGGCTCAAAAGAATTTGAGGCTTTGAGAAAAGCTGCAATCGACATGGGCTCGACCACCGCTTTTACTTGTTCTGAAGCTGCTGAAGCTTTGAACTACATGGCTCTTGCCGGTTATGATGCGGAAACATCAATCAATATGCTCCCCAATGTTCTGTCTCTTGCAGCAGCGGGTAGCATCGACCTCGCGTATGCATCTGACATGATTACCGATAGCCAGACGGCGCTCGGACTTACGCTTGAAGAAACAAAAGTCCTTGTCGACCAAATGGCAAAAGCCGCATCTAAATCGAACACAAGCGTTGAACAGCTCGGTGAAGCTATTCTTACCGTAGGTGGCACCGCGCAATATATGGCAGGCGGCACCGAAGAGCTGAACACCGTTCTCGGTATTCTTGCCGACAACGGTATAAAAGGCAGCGAAGCGGGTACCCACCTGCGAA
>JAZUGJ010000025.1:0-4719 GCA_045641145.1 Paludibacteraceae bacterium | reverse complement strand
ATATGTATATCATATGTATAAGATATGTATAGAAAGGATAAAAGAGTATGGCATATAAACAGAGCGGAGTCGTTGCGGCGCGTAACTGCGAAGGACAAGAAGAAGCGTTGCAAATTGTTATGGAACAATGTAATCAATGGTCAGAAGAGAGGGAATAGGTCAAATCTTAACAATCGTCAATTTTTTGCCCTTGGCGGTGAACGGACAATATTCGAACGATGAACGAAGGGTGAACGAACGGTGAATTTTTTTGCCCTCAATCGCAAAATCTTAAAAAAGTGCAACTTTTCTGCCCGATTTATTTGCACATTCCAAATTTTTGTTGTATATTTGCAGCGAAATCGGAGTATTGACGAAGAATAAACGCATTATGAAAAAAGTCTTTTTGGCACTGATGGCAGTTGCCGCCATCGCAATGGCGGGGTGCGAAGGACGCCACTATGTGGACGACCCAAACGAAAAAGAACCCCCTGAAAATGAACCCGGTCGTGTAATAAGTAAAGGTGATACCAAACCTCAAAATCAATATAGTGGGAAGGCATGTTTGCCGGCAAGAGTGCCCTTTGGACAAGATCCTTACTACTCAACTGATAATTAAAATCAAGTGAATGACAATCATGAAAAAAATCTTTTTGGCTTTGATGGCAGTTGCCGCCATCGCAATGATAGGGTGCGAAGGACGCCACTATGTGGACGACCCGAACGAAAAAGAACCCCCTGAAAATAATCGTAACCATAATGTTTTTCTTGAAGATACGAATGGAGCTAACCAAGCCAATCAGGCCCCGATAAGAATGCCTCTATCGACTCGTGAATAACAAAAATCGTCCTTCGGGGCGATTTTATTAATTCGGTATGAAGCGCGGATATTGGATATATTTACTATTTCTGTTCATCGGAGTCAGTTGCGAGCCGCAAGTCATTCCGCTGCGCCGGAACGCGACCCGTCAGATTGTGATGATGACCGCCGTCAACGGATTGGGAGACCACGGCTATGTCGATTTGATTCTTTTGGGCGCGGAACGCGTCTATCTGCATTTGCCGGAAGATGTGTATATGCTGTATTACAGCCCTACATCTTTCGAACAGGCAGAACAGACGGTGGATTACTATGCGCACAAAGGGGCTGCCGCTTACAACAACACACTGATTGTGCTGGCGGGGTCCGATTATGAGTCCATCATACTCAAATGTATGAACGATACCACTATGAATCCGCATGTGGATATCCTTGCTTTTGAGATGGATGAACCGCCGCAAGGATATAATGCTGACCATATAGCGGTGTTCTCGGTGGACATGTATGAGGCAAGTTTCAATGCCGGTGTCAGCATCGCCAAACTGGGCTTCCAAGCCCCGTTGATATGGCTGGCGAATGAAAGTTATATCCTGCAACTGGCGCGGGACGGATTCTCGGACGGCTATTTCCAAGAAACGAAGACGCGTCCTGATACGGCGATGCTCAGTACCGACTGGCGCGGCTTCGGTATGCCCGGTGTTACCTATCAACAAATGGCGGAGAAAAGCAAGAAATATGACTTCATCTATCCCGTCATGGGCGGCTCAAATATGGGTATATACCGCTATTTGCGTGAGCATCCGGACGGACCCAAAGTGGCAGGAATGGATGTGGACCAAAGCCAGTACGCTTCCAATGTGTTGGGCAGTCTGGTCAAACACATGGACCGATTGGTGGAAAAATATTTGGATGACTGGTTGAACCATGTACCGTGGAAACGATATGAGAAATATGAAGCGAGCAGCGGTTATATTGAGTGGATGCTTACTGGTGCTGAGTAGTTGGCTGTTGACGGCATGCAAACGCGAGGTCCCTTGTACCATTGATAAACTCAATGTGTGTACAGTGGCGGTAGTCTTACCGTTTGAAGACGGCTTGCGTGAGCAGTGGCAGCAATGCCTGAATCTCTGTAACGCCAATTTACAGATGGCTTTTTGTTACGCCGGTAAGGGGGTCAACTTGCAATTTGAGTGGTATGACGAATCGACGGAAGATTTGTCCGCTTTAGGAAAAAAACTGCTGGCGCGCGAGGATATCGTCGCGGTAATAGGCGGTCTCTATTCGTCTTCGGCCATTCAACTGGCGTCGGCGTTGTGTAAAGGGGGAAAACCCCTTTTTACCTTGGGCACGACCGAACAACTCGTGCGGGAGTATTCAACGACGGGCCACTTATGGGCTATGACCGAAACGGATATTACCGCATGTGAGGTAATGCTCAGTAAAGCCATGCAATACGGTGCCAAATCGGTGGCGTTGCTGGTAAACAGCGCAACTTTGTACGGTCAAACATACTTGGACTGGTTCGCGTTTCAGGCAGATGAGTTGGAACTGGAAAACAAGGGTGTCTATCCCTACGATGGCACCGAGGCACAAATTGAACAGCAGACCAAGGCGGCTTTGGCATCGGGAGCAGACTATGTGCTGTGCGCTTCAGGGTCGGTCGATGAACTGAGAACGGTATTGCGCACGATGCAAGCCACTCCGCATACCAACCAAATGTTAATGGCAGAATCGGGGTTCTCGGGGGATGCTATCAATAAGTTAGGTCCATTGATTGAGGGCATTGAAGGGGTGGCTTACGGTGCCAATCCGGAGTCGGGATTTGATGTGGCTTATCAGGCCCGCTTCAATCGTCAGCCCTGTTTGGGCGAAGCGCAGGTGTATGATGCAGCGATGCTGATTGCTTTTGCGTCGTACTTGCAAATACTCGATAAAGACCTCTCTTTCAAGAAAGCAATGCGTCAACTGGTGGACGGCCGCGAACCTGGCGATGGCGGTTGGCGAAGCGAAGATATGGCGTGGCTGGCAACTGTGTTGGCAGATGGCGCACATCCGGATATCAGTGGCGCCTCCGGCTCTTTGGATTTTGACTCGAAAGTTTATACCAACGTGTTGCACACGGTCTATTATAACTACTTTGTTTATCAACAACAGTACATATTTTTGGACTACAACACCACGGACGGTTCGCGCCGTACCGACCCCACGCTGGCATCTTGGAACTGGAAAAAGTCGCATCAGCAGGATATTTCGGACGATGGGAAGGAGCATATCTATCCCCCCTTGGACAAGCGATGGGCATTGCTGGTGGCTTCCTCGCACGGGTGGAGCAATTACCGGCATCAGGTGGATGTACTCAATATCTATCAGATTCTCAAGAAACACGGCTATGACGACGATCATATAGTCGTTATTATAGAGGACGACTTGGCGTATAACAAGAACAACCCTCAGCCGGGTGTTTTGTACACACGAATGGACGGCGTCAATGTCTATAAGGATGTGCATGTTGATTATCACCTTTCCGAATTGAGCCCCAAAGATGTTCTTGAGATTCTGTTAGGACATGCTTCGGAGCGTTTGCCGCATGTGTTGCGGGCGGATGCAGATGACAATATCTTCTTTTTCTGGTCGGGACACGGTATGCCCGGGGAGATGTGCTGGGACGAAACGCCGGATGGAATTACTAAAGACGATTTGGAAAAATGCCTCTCCCAAATGGAGCAATCGGGCAGTTACCGCAAGTTGATCGGCTGTATCGAGACTTGCTATTCCGGCGGAGTAGCGGTGGCGGCGGATAATCATAACGGTATGTTGTTCTTCACGGCAGCGAATGCCAATGAAACATCCAAAGCGGACGAGTATAACTACAACTGGGATGTGTGGATGAGTAACCGTTTTACCGCCACCTTACAGGACTGCATGATTAATACCCCTTCGCAGTCGTTTGCGTACTTGTATAACCGCCTGTTCCAGTCCACCGTCGGTTCGCATGTGTGCGTCTTTGGTCATCGCGGCTTCGGCAGTATGTACGAATCCAATCTGGGAGAAATTCTGGAATAGTCTTTAACTACAGCATTTTGTTCTCTTAAAATTTGCATATTCCAACTTTTTGTTGTACCTTTGCAGCCAAATTGGAGTATTAACGAAAAAAATACATTATGAAAAAAGTATTTTTGGCATTGATGGCAGTTGCCGCCATTGCAATGATAGGGTGCGAAGGACGCCACTATGTGGACGACCCGAACGAAAAAGAACCACCTGAAAATGATCGCACTCGTTTTGTTCTTGAGGATGGTGCATTTGATACATTTCCGTACAATCAACACAATACGGGTAGTGCTCCTGTGAGAATGACGCTAAAGGAAGCCCGTTCTCAAGGTCTTTATGTCGATTAATAACCGATTAACCGGTAACTGATTCCAGATTATTCCGTTTCGGTTTTTGCGGAGAAAAAACGGGATTGATGCACAAAAAATGCACCAATCCTGCTTTTTTTTGAAAAAAAGTGCGAGAAAATTTGCATATTCCAAAAAAATGTTGTACCTTTGCACGCTTTTTCGGCGTCGCGCCTACACACATATACGCGAGGGCTACGCACGAGAGGGGACAGAACATAACGGAAAGAAAGTCATTAGGACTTCAAAATAAACCAATTAATTATTAACCAACAAACAAGTTACAATGCCTACAATTCAACAATTAGTTAGAAAAGGAAGAGCAGAACTTATCGACAAGAGCAAGAGTCCCGCACTGGACAGTTGCCCGCAACGTCGTGGCGTGTGTGTACGCACACGTACGTGAGAGCAGAAAACAATAGAGACAGAAAGTCATAAGGACTTCGAAATAAAACAAATTAATTATTAATCAAAACAAGTTACAATGCCTACAATTCAACAATTAGTTAGAAAAGGAAGAGC
>JAZUGJ010000024.1:0-4859 GCA_045641145.1 Paludibacteraceae bacterium | reverse complement strand
AAATGTTTCCATTCTTTGGCTTCAGCGGCAATCGCCAGTTCTGCAAACCAAAAGATGCCTATCATCATACAGATGTAGTAACTCATCTGCGGATGCAAGAAAAAACCAATATAGGTAAAGAACATAATGAGTAATGCTCCCCAACCATATTGTTTGCGATAAGTTAAAATAAAGCCAACAATGACAAGCGTCATCCACGTTATCGAATAGCATTTACCATGATGCTGTGCAGCAATAATAACGAAGAAATAACTACTTAGAGCAATCGCAAAGGCACCTGCTAAACTGAGCCATTTATTTACTTTGAACGCGCGCAACAAAAGGAAGAATGCACATAGGTAGAAAAAGAAAATGAAAAAAGCGTTTCTATTACCCCAACTAAAAAACCACCGCAGTGGTTTAAGCATTTTATCCACAGCATAACCGCCATTCCCTCCGATTTGATAATTGGGCATGCCGGAGAACATAGAACCTGTCCAATAGGTGTATTCTCCGGTTTTGTCGTGATAATCCCAACTTTCATGCACAGCAGCGGAACCATTTATGTTATCTGCTGCATATATAATTTTGCCTTCTAATGCAGGCCAAAAATAAATGGCTGATGCTAGGATAAACACACATAGGATAATGAGGTTGGGTGACAATGACTTCCAATCAAATGTCTTGAATTTTGCTAAGATATTTTGTTTCATAATCTAATAATTATATACCGATGAATTGTGTCTTTTTTACAACTTTGTTTTGTTTGTGAATAAAATCACTTTTTTCATTACAAAATTAAATATTGTTACAATGATGGTTGTGATGATTTTTGCTACCAAGTACCATTCCTCCCCCAGTACGCATGTACTGAATATCCACATGCAGAGTTGTGTTAATCCGAGCCCTAATATGCCAATGACGGCAAATAGAAGAAACTCTCCCAGACGGGATTGCCAGCGGTGCTCATCAAAAATCCAAACTACACTCAGCGTGTAGGTAATACATAATCCGACTGTATAACCAATGGCGGAAGCGACAAGATAATGCAGCCCGATAATATCTCTGCATAGCCAGAGCAAACCAAAATCAACCACAAAAGCACACCCACCGGAAAGGCAGTATTTAATCAATTGCCCGATTATACCCTGCTGTGGCGTGGCAATCTGTTTGCGAATATATTCTCGGATAGGCATTAGTCAAAGAGGCGGCTGTGCATGAGATGCCATTTGCACAGGCGGTAAACGATGCTGACGCGAATGCACCCTAATCCATAAACACTGCTGCGCTTTAGGTTGATGGAGGACGCGTCATCAAAATATTTGGTGGGGCAGGTAACCTCTCCAATCTCATAACCTTTGTAAAAAATCTGTGCCAACATCTCATTGTCAAAAATAAAATCATCGTTGGCGATATTGTAGTTGATGGCTTTTAATACTTCTGCAGAAAAAGCCCGATAACCGGTGTGATACTCGCTTAACTTTTGATTGAGCAAGATATTTTGTCCGAAGGTTAATAGCCGGTTGGCGATATATTTAACAATCGGCATACCGCCTTTTAACGCTCCTTTGCCCAAAATACGCGATGCCAAACATACAGGATATACCTCGTTGGCAATCATATAAGCCATTGACTGAATCAACTTGGGGGTATATTGATAATCAGGATGCACCATAATTACAATGTCCGCATTTAATTCCAAGGCGCGGTTGTAGCAAGTCTTTTGATTGCCGCCGTATCCTTTATTTTTCTCATGAACTAATACTTCACGAATGCCCAACTCTTTGGCTTTGCAAACCGTATTATCTTTACTGCAGTCGTCAGTTAGGATTACTTCATCTACAATATCCATTGGGATTTCGGCATATGTTTGTGCCAGGGTCTTCTCCGCATTATACGCAGGCATGACGACCACTATTTTTTTTCCGTTAATCATTTTATTACAAATTTGACAGGTCTTTTGATGCTTGTTCGCGATTGAACTTTAATAAATATGTGTGCGTTTGTTCGTAGTGTGTGGTAATGTCAAAATATTGGGCATTTTTCTGTAGCGCAGGGAACAGATATAATCCTGTGGAACTATATCCCAGCGCATCCAAAATGACATAATCCACATTTTTGTCTATTAGATGTTGGATTAATTCTTTATCGTCTTGAGTAAACAGATGTACGACTCCCGGACGGTGACTGTACATATACAACATTTGTGGCTTACGGGAACAAATAACCGTTCCTTCCGGCGTACTTTTGCCCAATTCTTTTCCTATTTGGAAAAAGTGGCGATACGATAACGGATATTTTTGATTGGATATTTCATGTTCCATGATTAAGCCGGGTTTGGCAAACAAACATAATAAAATCAATATATATGCAGGAAAAGTTTTGTCTGCCCATTTCCGTTGTATCAACCATGTCAGTGCTTGCCAGATGCCTATAAACAATGCTGCCGAGAAAAGGGGTAACAATGCTGTTAAATAGCGGTTCCCGCTAGGTGTACTGAATAGGGAGATAACCCCTAAGGTTGCCAATAAATAACCTATCATCGCCCAACGTATGTTAGCCATTTTCCAACATCCGATACCGATAAGAACCAATAATAGTACCCCTAGTATATACAAACCAACTGAATAAGAAGGGTTGTCACAATCTACATTAACGAAAGGTACTACTGTATTGGGAATGGCATCAAAGACCAACATCTTTAATGTTTCGAAGAATCGGGATATTACCTCTCCAATAGTTAATGTTCCTTCCTCCGGCCTCCAACTATTGGCATCCATTATCATATTAAGGTAACGGTCAGAAGACAAATTCAGCATCTTGTTGCGTATTATCCACGGCAGACAACCTGCGGCAAATCCTCCTGCTGTTACCAGTAACGCTCCCCAACGCTTGCGGAATAACAGGCACAAACCTACACCGGCCACTAAAGAAATTTCTTGTGTGCGGACATGGTAGCATAGTATCAACATGGCAATCATAATATACAACCATGGATTCTTAAGCTCGCTATACCAAGAATCTTCTTTCTCACTCAAACGAACCAATGCATACAGGACAACTACGGATATGAATAAAGCAGACGCCTCCGCCATCATCATGGTGGAAAAATGCCAAAGACGAGGTAAAAAAACGCAAGACAATGCAGCGGTAAAACTTGCACTTAGAGGAATACCTAACCGCAAAAGTATAAAATACAACAATAGAATAGACCCCAATACAAACAACTCATTTAGCCATTTTTGCGCGACAACACTATCGGTAATCATTCTCAGCGGAGTCATTAATAGCGGATATCCGGGAGGCCATGTGGAAGTCGGTGCTTGATTAGGTGTGCTTAAATCGCAGTACCCATGACCATCTGCTAACGATGAGGCATAAATAAAATAGCAAAAATTGTCTCCGTTTAAATCAGGTTTTTCGTTAAAAGTGTATAGCGCCATCCAAAGCCACGCAATAACTAAAACCATTGGAAAAATCACTTTCTTTAAAAAATTCTCGTTCATATACTTGCTCTTAAATTGACTAATTGTTGGCGAAGGCGCATGAGCACATCTACGGCGCGTTGGCGCGCGTCGGTTTTTTTTTCACTTCGCAATTCGTTTTTTATCGCATCTATCCGGGTGATTTTCAGCTCGTCGCGTATGAATTTAACTTGCTTGATAAATGCCACATCTTCTTCTGAATAATAGCGGTTTCCATGCCCGTCTTTACGCGGGGAGAGCGCTTCAAACTGACTCTCCCAATAACGAAGTGTAGAGATGGGTAACCCTGTCTCGCGTTCTACCTCGCGGATGGAAAAATATGCTTTGTGTGCTTCCATGTTTACGGACGGATTGTATCTTGTTGTGCAATAAAAATGGCTATTTTGTCGCTGGGTAAACAAAGCGGATAGTCTTTGTTGCCGGCGGGTATGATATCTTGTGTGTATTGCGGATTTAATTGGCGCAGAGTGTCCAAACCGATACTTATGCTGTCCGCTATTTGACTGAGGTGCAAGCGTTCACTAACCATAATGGTATCCGTAACGGGATACAATAAGGTCGAGTCCGGGCAGATACCGTGCAAATCAGCGTAGTTTATTACATATCCTGCCGCCATAAAAGCAGGCATGAAAGTGCGTGTCTCTTTGGGCAGGTAAGGATATAGCGACCAAAAATCGTTCTTCCCTCCACTGCGCGCGATGGCTTTTCTTATATTCCCCGAGCCGCAGTTATACGCTGCAATCACCAAGTCCCAGTTTTGAAACATATTATACAATGTTTTCAAATAACTGCACGCTGCTTCAGTGGAACGGATAGGGTCCATGCGCTCATCTACCAGCGAATTGATTTCCAATCCGTATTTCATACCGGTTGAAGGCATAAACTGCCATAATCCGGAAGCACCCATTTTGGAGCGGGCGGAGGGATTGAGTGCGGATTCAATAACAGGCAGATAGCATAATTCGTAAGGCAAATCGTTTTTGCCCAATAAATCCCAGAAAATAGGGAAGTAATAGTCTGCTTGTGCCAAAATACGCGCCGTCCATTTAGGTGATTTCAAATACCGTTGAATATAGGTGCCAACCACCGGCTTATAAGTCATATCCATGACAAAGGGAAGAGATTGCAACCGTGCTTGGTATAGCGAATCGGTGTTTTCTCCTCGCGCGGGCGTGCTAAGCGCGCACGCGCTGATTATCAATAGGAGTATGGTAAGTGTTTTCTTCATTTGATGGTCAATGCCAAATGCAACTCTGCTGAACGCTGGTGGTTTATGTAATCGTGGTATATTTGCGGGCTGACATTCATGCTCAAATCCGGTGAAATGTCAAAGTCAAACAACTGCGCATCTACAAAGGCATCTATCAACGACAAAGCATATACTGCCACAATGCC
>JAZUGJ010000023.1:0-2951 GCA_045641145.1 Paludibacteraceae bacterium | reverse complement strand
ACGATCCGACTTTGGTCGTATTCGTGCATGTACGGCAGTCCGCACCGTCCTGCTCCGGAAGCCCATGTGCCACTGATGCGGTCGGGCAATAGGAAAGCATGGTAATCCTTTTGCTCATAGCGGATGCGGTCCACATTATTGCCGGCGAAGTAAGTTGACCAAATATCCAGATGACGATATTCGTTACCGCCTTCAAAGATAAGTGCGGCATGGTCTTTCCAGCGCAGACGATTGGTTTCGACATAGGTCGGGTAGGGTGCAAATACTTGATTGTCAATGCGGTCGTTCTGCCGAACAAGTAACCGAATTTGCTCCGGTGATGTCCAATGAAGATTAGCGAGTTGCACATCAATGTCCAATTGTTGAAAACGACCGGCTATTTCCCTAATCGTATTGGGAGACACATTGGCAGCAATAGCAACGATCGGCTCCACAACGGAAAAAACGACGGTAGCGGCTACTGCATTTTCGCCTTCGTCAGCATCAAAAATGGTGAGGGCGTAATTGCCGCTGGCAAACAGTTGCATATCCTCATTCGGGAAGGCGAAAGAATAATGGGTATAATCGACCGAAGTGTTGAGCGAGGTAGCATAATCGGTTATATCACCGCTTGTAAAGCCCCGCACATATTCAAACGATTGCAGATCATCCGGTTGAAAATCAGCGGTTAAGTGCCGAATCGTATAACTATAATGGCGTATATCGTGGCTAAGTTCGTCAAACGAGATGTGCAGTGTGTTACGCGGGTCGGTGCCGTCGATGATGCCATCGGACGGAAGAGTGAGATAAGGGCGTACGGGGTCTTGGCGTGTGTCGGAAAGGGCGACACTGAGATACTGAACGCGCAAACTATGAATAGTCCGTCCATTGGGGCGTGTGATAACAGCCGCTTGGGAGGGCAGAATCAGTAAAACGGACAAGAGTAAGTAACTAAATTTTCTCATCTTGTGAACAATATTAGGGGTCTATCCAATTGCAAAAGTACAAAAATTATTCCTAATGTGCAATTTTTTTGTTGAAAAATTTGCCTATTTCAAAAAAAAGCAGTACCTTTGCAACCGCTTTCAGTAAAAAGAAAGTTGAATGGTGGTCTTAGCTCAGTTGGCAGAGCATCGGATTGTGGTTCCGAGTGTCGTGGGTTCGAGCCCCACACTCCACCCTAAAAATTTTATTCGCTATTGATTGCCACTTTGGCTCAGTTGGTAGAGCAACGCATTCGTAATGCGTAGGTCCCCGGTTCGAGTCCGGGAAGTGGCTCTCCTTTTTTTTTATCCCCTTTACAAAGATTCTGTAACCAATCGGTAGCCAATCGTTCTACTCCCGTTCTACCCCCGTTCGCGACCCGTGTAAAACAGGTGCGTTACAGGTAGGGGTTGAACTGCTTTTCGTGGGCGATAGTGGTCGGATAGCCATGCCCCGGATAGACCTGCGTGTCGTCAGGCAGTTGTTTCAAAGTTTCCAACGACCGGATTAAGGTCGCCATGTCGCCGCCCGGAAGGTCGGTGCGACCGATAGACTCCTGAAAAAGCGTGTCGCCGGTAAAGAGAATTTTGTCCGCTTCGAAATAATAGCAGACACTATCTTCCTTGTGTCCGGGCGTGGGGATAGAGACCCACCTCGGCCCTCCCTCAAAGGGAGGAAGGGATTGCGTCTGGTAATCTATGACGGGCAGGTTAGGATAGTGTGCTTTGAGGCACTCCAGACCGCAGATGTGATCAGGGTGAGCGTGGGTAATCAGGACCGCCACAGGCGTGAGGCGATTGGCGGACAGGTAGTCCAAGACGCGTTGTTCCTCTTTCTCTCCGTACATTCCGGGGTCGATGATGAGGCACTCTGTACCGGTGTGCTCGGAAGTACCATCGTGCATTGTGCATCGTGCATCGTGCATCTCTATGATGTAGGTACACTCGCGATAGGGATTGCAGTAAAAAGTCTTGATGTTCATCTTTGAATGATTTGCCGCAAAAGGACAGAATGTCCCGACGAGCGGAGAGGGAGATTATAGGGGTAAATAGATAATCCGCTTTTCAGCGAACCATTCTCCGGCAAAGGCAGGAGACAAAGTGCTGAGTTCGGTGACATCGGCACTTCTGCGGAAGGGGTGAATCTCTGCATCCAAATTGCCGCCTTTCAGCACTATCAGACCGTTAGGCATTGCATTTTTGTGCTTATGGTGTATATTCTTACGCACCAATTTGACCAAATCGGGTAGGGGCATTACGGCACGGGAGACAATAAAATCAAACTGCCGTTTTTCTTCTTCTACACGCTCGTGCAGGCACTCTACATTGGTCAGTCCGATGCGGTCGGCAATATCTTTAGCGACCATCACTTTCTTGCCGATACCGTCAATAAGCGTGAAACGGCATTCGGGAAAGAGAATAGCCAACGGAATACCCGGGAAACCGCCACCTGTACCCACATCCAGTATAGATGTACCTGACTCGAAATGAAGCAGTTGGGCAATAGCCAATGAATGGAGCAAATGGTGTTCTACCAGATTGTCAATATCTTTTCGTGAGATAAGATTAATCTTGCTGTTCCATTCGGGATAGAGCACTTCAAGCGCAGCGAATTGCTGCGCTTGAGTGTCTGTTAATTGAAAGAAATCGCTGATACGCATATATGGCGATTAGTATAACTGCCTATCATTCAGCGATGTTCGTAAATACGTTTTGAACATCTTCATCTTCCTCGATTTTGTCAATCAGTTTCTGTACCGATTCGCGTTGCTCGTCGGTCAGTTGCTTGGTGTCATTCGGAATGCGTACAAACTCGCAGGACTGGATTTCAAAGCCGTTGTCCTCCAAGTATTTCTGCATGCCTGAATACTGGTCAAAGTCGGAATAAATAACGATAGTGTTCTCCTCTTCGTCCACGCCCAGTTCCTCGACGCCGAAATCGATGAGTTCGAGTTCGAGTTCGTCCAAATCGACACCGTCTTTCATCGT
>JAZUGJ010000022.1:0-1982 GCA_045641145.1 Paludibacteraceae bacterium | reverse complement strand
CTACAACCTAATTGTAAAGAACTGAACAGGGCTGCCAAAGCACGAATTGACCAATACACCAAGACTATTGGTGTGGATGATGATGTGCAGTTACTCTACACTGAACTAACTGCCACTTTATCCAAGGGCTCTATTACGCAGTTCAATGACAAACAAGTACATGATATTTTAGAGCGTTCGGGTATTGTCAAAAAGAAGATTGGCAGTGCTACCGAGTGGTTTCAATGTGGCTTAGCCGAGGTCAAAGAAGCTATTAAAGCGGCAAAGGAACATAGGCAGTCTATCAACTTGTTTGATGTGGAAACGAAACAACAACCTATTATTTTCCGCCCCGAACAGATGGACGCTATCCGTCAGACCAAGGCACGCTTTACCACCAATAACCAGTTCTTATGGAACGCCAAGATGCGTTTTGGTAAGACGCTGTCGGCTTTGCAAGTGGTCAAGGAGATGGAGTTTGATAAAACGATTATCATCACCCACCGCCCTGTAGTAGATGAAGGATGGTTTGAAGATTTCCGTAAGATTTTCTTTGACCGACCCAATTATTGCTATGGTTCTAAAAACAACGGAGAGAGTTTTGAGACTTTAATGCGTCTTAATCGGTCCAAAGGCACGCACTTTGTTTATTTTGCTTCTATGCAAGATCTTCGTGGCTCAGACATAGTCGGTGGCAATTTCGATAAGAATAATGAGGTCTTTTCTACATCGTGGGACTTGCTCATTGTGGATGAAGCGCATGAGGGAACAAAGACAGCTTTGGGACAAGCGGTTATTCGTGAAATCTTCCACGACCAAACCAAGATGCTCCAACTATCCGGCACTCCATTCAATCTGTTTGAGGACTATAAAGAGGACGAGATTTATACTTGGGACTATGTGATGGAGCAGCGAGCCAAACAAGATTGGGACAAGACCCATTGGGCAGAACCCAATCCGTATGCTTGCTTGCCTAAATTAAATATCTATACCTTTGACCTCTCGTTGGAACTAAAGAAATATCAAGACGACGAACACGCTTTCAACTTTGCCGAGTTCTTCCGCGTCAACGAAGACGGCACATTTAAGCATAATTCAGATGTAGATGCTTTCCTCAATCTCTTGGCTTCTAATTCGGCTAAGAACTACCCTTATTCCAAGTTAGAGTGGCGGCAGAACCTGCGACACTCGTTATGGACTGTGCCAAGCGTAGCAGCGGCTGCCGCCTTAAGTACCAAACTGCGTAATCACCCTGTATTAGGTCAGTTCAAGGTGGTTAATGTGGCAGGTGAAGGAGATACGGATGCCGATTATGAAAGCGCCAACGCATTAGAAATGGTGCGAGAAGCCATCGGTCCTAATCCTGAAAAAACAATGACCATCACCCTCTCTCGTGGTCGTCTCACTACCGGTGTTACCGTCCCTGCTTGGACTGCTGTCTTTATGTTGCACGGCTCATTCAGTACGGCTGCTGCCAGTTATATGCAAACCATCTTCCGTGCTCAGTCGCCTGCGGTTATCAACGGAAAGGTTAAAGAGGAATGTTTTGTCTTCGACTTCGCCCCCGATAGGACGCTTAAAGTTCTTGCAGAGACCGCCAAAGTATCTGCTAAGGCTGGCAAAGCAAAAGCCAATGATAAAATAATCTTGGGAGAGTTCCTCAATTTCTGTCCCGTTATCTCTTTCCATGGTGCGCAGATGTCTCCTGTCAATGTGGATCACATGATGCAACAACTCAAGCGCGTCTATGTCGATCGCGTAGTGCGGAACGGTTTTGAAGATGTCTATCTTTATAACGACCGCCTTATGCAGTTAGACCACTTGGAATTGGAGAAGTTCGCTCGCCTGCGGGATATTATTGGTCAGACGAAAGCAATGAAGCGAACCGACGAAGTGGATATCAATAATCAGGGTTTTACCAACGAGGAATACGAGGAAATAGAAACCATCAAGAAAAAGCCCAAACAGGCGCGTACCGTAGAGGATTTGGAGAAACTCAAAGA
>JAZUGJ010000021.1:0-5833 GCA_045641145.1 Paludibacteraceae bacterium | reverse complement strand
TTCACCCTTCGTTCAATTTTGAGTGGAGGATGGTGACAGTTTTTAAGATTTAGCGAAATATTTCCACAACGGGGCAGCATGAAGGGCTTGGATAATTTCCCCCTGTTGAAGCAATTGGAAAACATCGGCTTTATCCATAATATGGACGCGTATATCTTCCGTATCTTCCTGATGTTGGGGCTGCAAGCTCTCCACTCCACGCGCCAAAAAAGTATAACTGAGATTATTCTGGCAACTGGTATTGGGGCACAGGGTCATAAACTCGCTCCATTCTCCTCCGCCAAAGCCCGTTTCTTCCAACAACTCGCGCTGTGCCGCCTGCAGAGGCGTTTCGCCCTCATCTATGACGCCCGCCACAATCTCATATTTAGTTACGCCCAAGCCGTGACGGTACTGGTCAATCATGACTAACTGTCCGTCCTTTGTCTCGGCAATGACATTAATCCAATTAGGGTACTCCAGAATAAACCATGTAGGAATCTGCTTGCCGGAAGGCAGTTCGACCGTCTCCTGACGGACACTGAGCCACGGACCCAGTTTGAGTATGTTCTTACTTGCCAGAACTTTCCAAGCGCGATTGTGCAATTTGTCTATCATAAGTATGTTTCCAAATAAGTGTCAAATAAATACCTCTTGCCGCCAAATGTGCGAAATAGGCGTACAATACCGCCTCTATGCCCATTCGGTTCATCAAAGCAATATAAACCGCAACAAAAGCGACTGCCGACATAATCATAGCATCGCGAATCTCGCGGGCGGCAGTGGCACCGATATAGATACCGTCCCACATAAAAGCAGGTGCCGCAAGCAGAGGCATCCAAACAAGCCAGGGACGGTAATTCCACTGCACAGCAGCGGCAGCGGCGTCAGGCCACAGTACCTGCATCATGTTCTCGCCACAGAAAGCGAACAAGACCGTGAATGCTGCCGAAATAACCAAACACCACCCATGCAGCACCATAACAAGCACATGACAGCGATCAGATGATACCCTATCTTCGCGCTGTTGCTCCCCAAAGAAACGCCCCACCAACGCTTCACCGGCATACGCAAATCCATCGATGAAATAACTGAAGAGCATAAAGAGTTTCATCACCAGACTGCTGACCGCCAGGTCCTCATCTCCGTAACGCGAAGCAAGGGAGGTATAACCGATGTAGATAACCATAAAACAGAGCGAGCGAATAAAGAGGTTGACATTGACTTTTGAAGCATGGGTAACAGGCGGCAAATCGCGATGAAACAGACGGCGGAACATATAAAAATACTTGACGCGCATCAGTATAATCACCAATATGAGTCCCGTAAATTGGGCAATAACGGTGCCGTACGCCACGCCGACAACGCCCATTGAGAGTGAGACCGCCAAACCGTAACTTGCCACCATATTGACCGCATTGATGACGATGTCAGTCACCATAGGTGAGACGGCATCCTGCATACCAATAAACCAGCCCTTAAAAACGAACAACATCAGGGTGGCAGGCGCCGCCCAGACGCGGGCGAAAAAATACATGCGTGCCTGCTCCGCCACCAAAGGCGAGCAAGGAATAAGTTTAAGTGCCAAGGAAACAAAAACCCACTGAATAAGCAGGATAGCAGCCGCTCCGACAAGAGCAATCAGTAAGCCGTGCCGCAGATAGCCCGTTGCCTCGTCCCAATCACCGCGACCAAACGCCTGCGCAGTCATGCCTGAAGTGCCGACGCGAAGGAAACCGAAGTTCCAATAGAGCAAGTCAAAAAGCATGGTACCGATAGCGATACCGCCAATCGCCGCCGCATCGGCTATATGCCCTGCAATAGCCATATCAACCAAGCCCACCAAAGGAATGGTGATATTCGCCAAGATACTGGGAAGTGCCAAGCGTAATATATCCTTATTGACCGACATCGTTGAAATTTGGTACAAAATTACACTTTTTTTTGCGAATTTCCAAAAAAAATTGTACTTTTGCAACATGATTGGACAAACAACAAATCCCCAAATATGAAAACTAACATTTTGGTTGCCGTGCTGGCAACAGTATGTATAATGAGTTGCAGTAAGAAACAAGAAAGTGAGCAAGCCCCTATCCGCAAACCGCAAATAACGATTGAGGGTCGCCGTATGACCCCCGAAGCACTATGGGCGATGGGCAGGATAGGCAGTGCCTGCGTGGATGTGGAGACAGGTTGGATAGCATACACCGTCAGTTATTACAGCGTAGCAGAAAACCGCTCCACGAGTTGGATACGCATCGGCGTAGAGGAAAACGGACAATGGAGAGCCATCGACGAGTTCGTCGGTTCGGATCCTGAGTGGTTCGGAAACAGCGGCGTGTTGGCCTATTTGAAAGGCGGTCAACTGACCCTGCGCCAACACGGGAAAGACATCACCGTAACGGGTTTTTGCCATGAGCCGGAGGGCTTTTTACTGTCCCCGATGCGCGACAAAGTGGTACTAATAGCCCAAGTCAAAACGATTGAATCCACACAGGACAAATATCCAGACCTCGACAAAGCCGACGGGCGTGTGATAGATGATTTGATGTACAAACATTGGGACGAGTGGACAGAAACGGCTCCACAACCCTTTGTATGCGACCTCAAACTGACCTACAAGAACGAAATGGACATCGAAAAAGCCGAAGTCTGCAACCCCGTCAATATATTGGAAGGCACACCTTACGAATCACCGATGAAACCATGGGGAGGCGTGGAACAACTGGCATGGTCATCCGACAACCAAACACTGGCTTACACCTGCCGCAAAAAAGTGGGGAAAGAATATGCCCTATCCACCAATTCGGATATCTATACCTATAATACCAACACACACGCGCATACTAATTTGACCGAAGGCATGACGGGCTACGACACGAACCCCGCTTATTCGCCTGACGGCAGCCGTATCGCGTGGCTAAGCATGGAACGCGACGGGTATGAAAGCGACCAAAACCGACTGTTTATCATAGATTTGAAAAGCGGTGAGAAACGCTTTGTCAGCGAGGAATTGGACACCGACATCAACGAATATTTCTGGGCAGACGACAGCACTATTATTTTCTCCGCCTGTTGGCACGGAGAGATTGGGATATACCGGTTGACGGTGGACAATGCACAATGCACACAAATCCGTGGCGGACAATACGACTATGAGCCGGTGGCCTATTTGGATAACCAACTATATTATCTGCGCCACTCCATGTGCGAAGCCAACGAACTATTCCGCGACGAAGTACAACTGACCTTCGAGAACAAGAATATCTATGACCAAGTTACAATGGGCAGCGTTATTCCCCGCTGGCAGAAAACAACGCAAGGCGAGGATATGCTGACATGGATTATCCTACCACCGGACTTTGACCCGAACAAGAAATACCCTGCCCTGCTCTACTGCGAAGGCGGTCCCCAATCGCCCGTGAGTCAGTTCTGGTCCTACCGCTGGAACTTCATGATGATGGCCGCTAACGGCTATGTAGTCGTTGCCCCCAACCGGCACGGGTTGCCCGGATTCGGCAAAGCATGGTGCGAAGAGATTAGCGGCGACTATGGCGGACAATGTATGCAAGACTATCTCAGTGCGATAGACGAAGCGTGCGAGAACCTGCCCTATATAGACAAAGACCGCTTAGGGTGCGTAGGTGCCAGTTTCGGCGGTTTCTCCGTATATTGGTTGGCAGGACACCACGACAAGCGTTTTAAGGCATTTATTGCCCACGACGGCATCTTTAATCTTGAGATGCAATATCTGGAAACCGAAGAGAAGTGGTTTGCCAATTGGGACCTCGGAGGCGCCTATTGGGAAAAAGATAATGCCGTTGCCCAACGCACTTATGCCAATTCGCCCCACCTGTTTGTGGATCAATGGGATACGCCTATTCTGTGTATTCACGGCGAAAAAGACTACCGAATATTGGCGAACCAAGCCATGGCGGCCTTTGATGCTGCCAAAATGCGCGGAATAGATGCCGAACTGCTGATTTTCCCAAGCGAGAACCACTGGGTACTGAAACCACAAAACGGTATTTTGTGGCAACGCACCTTCTTCAACTGGTTGGATAAATATCTGAAATGAAATACAGTTACGAATACGAGATACAGCCCCAGCAGGTAGATATGTATAGGCAACTGCGCTTATACACCTTAGAGGATATCCTGCTGACCGTGGCAGGCAAGGCGGCGGAAGAACAAGGATACGGTATCCGCCAGTTACTGCCCTACGGCTACACATGGGTCATCACACGCTTGAACTTGGAGATGACCTATATACCCACACATTACGACAAGATTCGTGTAGAAACATGGATAGAACAGAATGCCCACATGCTATCCACCCGAAATTACCGCATCTATAAGGAAGACCGCCTTATCGGACAAGCCAAAAGCATTTGGGCGGTGCTGGATTTGAACAAGCGTGAGATCGTAAATGCCTTTTCTCTCCCCATGTTTTCCGACTCGGTGGACGGCGAAGTTTTGGAGATGAACAAGGCCGTACGACTGACCCCTATTGAGCAACCAACAGGGAGCGTGAAACATATCATTCAATATTCGGACTGCGACTATAACGGACATTGCAATTCTTGCAAATATTTGGAGCGAATGATGGATGCAAAATGCCCCAATGTTGAAAACTTTTGTATTCGTTTGGATATCAATTATGTAAAAGAAGTTCATTTTTCAGACATCATTTATACTCGATTCTTGACTGATTTGCAAAGCGTTCAATATCAACAAATTGACAAAAAAGGGCAAACCGTCTGCTCGGCGCGGATTACGCTATTCAAGAAATCACAATAAAACGGATATTTTCTTTTTTGGACAATTTTAACGTATATACAAAAATCGCAATTGGTTAATTAATAACCGGTTGCGATTTTATTTTGGACAACTTCGTATCACTCATAGTAAAAAAATGTGTTATAAAACATTTGCACATATAAAAAAAAAATTGTACCTTTGCACTGCTTTTTCTCCCGAATTTAGAAAAATACAATATATAATATTTATGGAAAACAAGATTTACACTCAGAAAGAAGCAGAAGAAGCGTCCGTGGAATACTTTCACGGTGACGAACTGGCTGCGCGTGTGTGGTCAACCAAGTATGCATTGAAAGACAGTTTCGGCAACTTGTTTGAGCGGACCCCCGATGACATGCACCATCGTTTGGCATCAGAGATTGCGCGCATTGAAAGCAAGTACAAAAACCCGATGACAGAGCCCGAGTTGTTTGAACTGATGCGCGATTTCCGCTATATCGTGCCACAAGGCAGCCCGATGACGGGAATAGGTAATAATCATCAGGTTGCCAGTTTGAGCAATTGCTTTGTGATTGGACAATCCGGCAATGCCGATTCATACGGTGCCATTATTCAAATCGACGAGGAGCAAGTGCAACTAATGAAACGGCGCGGAGGTGTAGGTCATGACCTAAGTCACATCCGCCCCTACGGATCGCCCGTAAAAAACTCCGCTTTGACTTCCACCGGTCTGGTACCCTTTATGGAGCGTTATTCCAACTCAACCCGCGAAGTGGCACAAGACGGTCGCCGCGGTGCGCTGATGTTGTCGGTATCCATTAAGCACCCTGATTCGGAAGCGTTTATTGATGCCAAGATGGAGCAAGGGAAAGTGACGGGAGCCAATGTGTCCGTTAAAGTGCATGATGACTTCATGAAAGCCGCCATAGAAGGTATTCCCTATCAACAGGAATACCCTATTTTCAGTGCGAACCCCACCTTCAAAAAGGAAATTGATGCCCAAGCATTATGGAAAAAGATTATCCACAACGCTTGGAAATCTGCCGAACCGGGCGTATTAAAGTCGGAGGCCAAGCGGTCTTAGGAAGACAAA
>JAZUGJ010000020.1:0-2673 GCA_045641145.1 Paludibacteraceae bacterium | reverse complement strand
TTCCCAGTAAAGTACATCGGCATACAAGTCGTTATAATTGGTTAATCCGCTACCGCCTTTATATACACCAAAGGGTGAAATACCAAACTGCACGGAGGGCTTAGCATGCTTAATGGTTTCTGCAATGGCTTGAATGGTTAGATTAACATTATCACGCCGCCAGTCGGCAATGTTAGAGAACCCACGCGGGTCGCGCTCAAAGTCTTTTCGGTCTGGCAGTGATAAATTGGCAATGGGATAAGGATAAAAATAGTCATCCATGTGAATGGCATCAATGTCATATCTGCAAACGATGTCATCTACTACCATACAAATCCAATCTCTTGTTTCCTGTAAAGCGGGATTAAAATACCACTGCTTGCCGTATTGCCAAAACCAATCGGGGTGCTGACGGAAAACATGGTGTGGAGATAAAATACCGGGGTCATTAATGGCAAGATTAACCCGATAAGGATTGAGCCACGCGTGAACCTCCATGCCTCTGGCGTGTGCTTCGCGAACAGTGAACTCTAACGGGTCATAATCGGCAGGTGTACCTTGTTTGCCGGTAAGCCAATGAGACCAGGGTTCCAATTCGGAATAATAGAGTGCATCTGCCGTCGGGCGTACCTGAAAGATAATGGCGTTTATGCCGATGGATTGGAGCGAATCGAGCATTTGTACCATTTCGGTTTTTTGTTGTTCCGAATTGCCAATAGCAGTCGAAGCGGGCCAATCTATATTGGCGACGGTGGCTATCCATGCCCCCCGAAAAATAATAGACAAAGCAATAAGCAGACTCATGACACCTCTCCTCCTTTAACATGAAAAATCTTTGCATCAGTATTGCCGAGTAGATTCGTCAGATGTTGGCGGTCCGTATCGGTAATGAAAATTTGACCAAAACGGTCAGATTGGACCAGAGAGATGATGCGCTCCACCCTTTCCGAATCCAGTTTGTCAAAGATATCGTCTAACAGCAAAATGGGTTTGCCAAGATATACCGCCTGTGCCAGTTTCATGGCAAGCAAATATGTTTTCTGCTGCCCCTGACTGCCGACTCGTTTTAGCGGGTACCCACCTAATTTCATTTCCAATTCGTCCTTGTGAACACCTTGGCTTGTCCAACCTAAAATCAAGTCGCGCTGACGGGTGCGGAGATATGCCTGCGTCAAGTCACGGTCTTGCAATTGGGAGATATACTGTAATTCCACCTGTTCCTGTTCATTAGAAATATAGGCATAAATATCTTGAAAAACAGGAATAAATTGTTCGATAAACTCAGCCCGCTTTTGATGAATATATATGGCCAGTGGCACCATCTGCAATTCCAGGACTTCAAACAAATCCCAAGGAATATCCGTGGCATCAGCATATTGTTTAAGGAGCGCATTCCGCTGTTTGAGCAAATTATTGTATTCGGTCAGTTTTCCCAAATACAATTTGTCCTGTTGAGCGATGACGATATTCATAAAACGCCTGCGTTCATCGGAACCTTCTGCGATCAATTCATTATCTTCCGGTGACACCATGACAAGCGGAATAAGACCGATGTGGTCAATGAGGCGTTTATAATCCGTTTTATTGATGCGGAATTGTTTTTTTACACCCCTCTTTAACCCGCAAGAAACAATGCAAGACTCATTATAAATGCCCTTTATCATTGCCATGTCTTCGCCATGGGTAATGTTCTGACTATCTACCACATTGAAAGCCGACTTGGTAAAAGAAAGCAGATAGATGGCATCTAAAAGATTGGTTTTTCCCTGTCCATTTAAACCGACGAAACAATTGATATTATCCGAGAAAGATAAGGTTGTGTCCCGAATATTCTTGTAGTTCAATATGGTCAAATCATGCAAAATCATGTACATCTTGCTCTGTAACGGGGTTTCCGGCAAGGATAATCAGGCGTTCCACGACATTGCGTAATTCGCGTATATTACCATGCCATGTCCGTTGCTGCAGTGCCGTAACGGCTTCTTGCGAAAAGGCGGTAATTTTACTACCGTGTTCCGTACATATTTGTTCGGTGAAATAAGCAATTAATGCAGGTATGTCCTCTTTTCTTTCGTCCAGAGTGGGCACATGAACGGGAATAACATTCAGCCGGTGATATAAGTCTTCGCGGAATGTGCCTTTTGCTATTTCTTCCTGCAAATTTTTGTTGGTGGCAGCCAGTACGCGCACATTAATTTTTACGGCTTTATCCGAGCCGACCCGTGTAATTTCGTTTTCTTGCAGAGCACGCAATACTTTAGTTTGTGCGGCAAGCGACATATCTCCGATTTCATCGAGAAAAAGCGTGCCGCCATCCGCTTGCTCGAATTTACCTGCACGGTCTTTTACGGCGCCAGTAAATGACCCTTTCATGTGTCCGAACAGTTCCGATTCAATCAATTCGGACGGGATGGCGGCGCAATTGACCTCTACCAACGGGGCATCTGCCCGTGCGGATTGCTCATGAATGAGGCGTGCCACCACTTCTTTTCCTGTTCCGTTATCTCCGGTAATCAATACGCGGGCTTCGGTGGGTGCAACCTTGTTGATTATTTCGCGCACTCGCGCGAGGGCCGCCGAATCTCCAATCATTCGGTTTTTTTGCAGAACTTTTTTCTTGAGTGATTTCAGTTCTTCGCTTTTGTTGATCACTTCCTCTTTTAACTCTTTATGCGCCAATAAGTCGGAGGCCAA
>JAZUGJ010000019.1:0-1941 GCA_045641145.1 Paludibacteraceae bacterium | reverse complement strand
AGCCAACTCCTTGGCCCACAGAACGACATGGCTACGATCCGACTTCCTGTGCCCGCATTTTTGCCAAGACTATCAACTGCCTTAATCCGACTGCAGACCATGACGCATGCAACGAATGCGAGAGTTGCACGGCATTTAACGAACAGCGTTCATTCAATATACACGAATTGGATGCGGCGTCCAATAACTCGGTGGAGGATATCCGTACATTGATTCAGGAAGTGCGTATTCCTCCTCAGGTAGGCAAATACAGTGTCTATATCATCGATGAGGTACACATGCTGTCGCAAGGCGCCTTCAATGCGTTGTTGAAGACATTAGAGGAACCGCCTTCGTATGCCGTCTTTATCTTGGCAACCACCGAAAAGCATAAAGTACTGCCGACTATCCTCAGTCGCTGCCAGGTATATGATTTCCAGCGTATCACGGTGATGGATATTGTGCACCACCTTGAATATGTTGCCCAAACGGAGCATGTCCAAGCCGAGCAGGAAGCCCTGCGCGTAGTGGCAGAGAAAGCGGACGGGGGGATGCGTGATGCACTCAGTATATTCGACCAACTGGTGGCTTTCTGTGGCGACACCATTACTTACCGCCAGGCCATCGAGGTTCTGAATGTGCTGGACAGCGAATACTATTTCCGCCTGACAGACTATGCCCTTCACAACCAAGTGAGCGAAGCCCTGTTGCTGCTGAACGAAGTGCTGCAAAAGGGTTTTGACGCCGGGCATTTCATTATCGGTTTGATGCAGCACCTGAGAAATATACTGGTGGCAAAAGATGCGCAGACACTTCCCTTGTTGGAGACTTCCGAAGCGGAACAAAAGCGATACGGCGAACAGGCACAACAATGTGCGGCGGCGTGGCTGTTCCGTGCGTTAGATGTGCTGAATACACTGGATATCAATTACCGCACCGCCAAAAACAAACGGCTGACGGTTGAACTGGCATTGGTTAAGTGGTGCCAACCGGCAACTCCGGTTGAAGCCCAACCGGCACCGGCACCCCAACCGGTTGCCCAACCTGTCCCCCGTCCTGTAAGTACTCCCGCACCGGCACCTCATCCGGTTGCTGCACCTGCACCCCAACCGGCACCTCATCCGGCGCAACAACGCCCTGCGAGCGCCGGCACTATGCCGCGAATGGTGAGTCTGAATATTCACCAGGCGGCTTCAACACCGCAACCCAAAGCCGATTCGCCTGAGGAGGGGGCGCAGCAGAACAGCCCTTTCGACAATGACCAACTCATCGCAGCGTGGGTTGGTCTGAAAGAACAATTCCCCAATGAGGACCGCCTGACCCACATGCTGGGTGAACACATGCCCGCTATTACGGGTGAAAACACCTTGACGCTGACGCTCACTAATCCGTTCCAAAAAACGGAATTCGCCCGTTTTGGAGATGCCGTCATGGCATATATACGCAAGGAGTTGAAGAACGACCTGGTCAAACTGCATGTTGTTGTGGAGGAATACCACCATGAGCAGCAGGCATTTACGGCGGAGGAGAAATATAAACTGCTGGCGGACAAGAATCCGCATCTGGCAGAGATGAAAGACGCTTTGGCGTTGCAATTGGAATAATGGCGGAAGACCTGAAACAATATTTACCCACCACCCGCAAGGAATTGGATATTCGCGGTTGGAGTGAAGTGGATATCATCCTCTTTTCGGGCGATTGCTATATTGACCACCCTCAGTTCGGCGCGTCGGTTATCGGGCGTGTATTGGAAGCAGCCGGCTATAAGGTGGCGATTGTTCCGCAGCCGGACTGGCATGGCGACCACCGCGATTTTCTCAAGTTAGGCCGCCCTCGTCTGTTCTTCGGTATCACGGCAGGGTCGATGGACTCGATGGTGAACCACTACACCGCCAATAAACGCCGTCGCTCGGACGATGCTTATACACGCGATGCACGCCCGGGCATGCGTCCCGATTACTG
>JAZUGJ010000018.1:0-7588 GCA_045641145.1 Paludibacteraceae bacterium | reverse complement strand
AAAAAAAAGCAGTATCTTTGCACGCTGAATATGTACTGCTGACAACCGAATATATGTTGCCGATAGAATTTTTAGATAGTATGCGTCAGGAACTGGGCTCGGAAGCCGAGTTGCTGTTTCGTGCCTTAGAAGGAGAGCAGGTGACCAGCATCCGTCTGAATGACAAGAAAGATGTGCTGACTTTCCCCTGCGACACGGACGAGGTGCCGTGGCACGAAGACGGTTACTACCTGAAAGAGCGTCCGCAGTTCACCCTCGACCCGCTATTTCACGCGGGTTGTTACTATGTGCAGGACGCCAGTTCGATGTTTATTCAACAGGCGTTGGAGCAGTATGTGAGCAGGGACAGCATTGTGCTTGATTTATGCGCCGCGCCGGGTGGCAAATCGACCCTTATCAGTCAGTACTTGGGCGATGAGGGCTTGCTGATAGCCAACGAAGTGGTGCGCCAGCGGGTGTTTATCCTGAGCGAGAATATCCAGAAATGGGGCAACGGCAATACGGTGGTTACACATAACGATGCCGCCACTTTCGGTGAGAAGACAAGCTATCTGTTTGACTGCATATTAGTAGATGCACCCTGCTCAGGCGAAGGCATGTTCCGCAAGGACGAAGAAGCCCGCGAGGAGTGGAGCCGCAAGAATGTCAAAATGTGCGCCGAGCGGCAACGGAGTATATTGATGGATGTATGGGACGCGCTCAAGCCGGGCGGCGTGCTGATATATTCGACTTGCACATTCAACCGCGAGGAGAACGAAGATAATGTGGAGTGGATAATGGACTGCTTAGGCGGCGAGGTGCTGCCGTTGGACTACGACCCGAGTTGGGGTATTACGGAAGGGACCGTGGGTTACCATTTCTATCCGCACAAGACCAAGGGCGAGGGGCTGTATGTGGCTGTTATCCGCAAAAGCGAGGAGGTGTATATCCCGTTCAAGATACGGGACCCCAAGAAGAAACCGCTGCCGATTGAGTTTGAAAAAGAGATGCGCCAATGGCTGAAAGAGCCGGATAACTGGGCACTGCGCCAAAGCGACCGCTTTATGACCGCCTATCCGATGAAATACAAGCAGTTGATAGACTGTTTGGGCGATATACTGACCTGTGTATCGACCGGTTTCGGCATCGGCGAGATACGCGGAAAAGGCGTTTCCCCGCAACATGCACTCAGTATGACCAAGGCGTTGAACAAAGATGCGTTCCGAATTATGGAACTGAATCTGAACGATGCACTGCGATACCTCAGGACTGAGGCGCTGGAGCCGAAGGATTCGCACCTCGGCGTGGTCCTTTTGACATACGACGGTGTCCCTGTCGGTTTCGCCAAGAATGTCGGGAACCGGCTGAATAACCTTTACCCGAAAGAGTGGCGGATTCGCAATCTGTAGGCGTCTCGCCCAATTCGGCAGGAACGGCAAGCCGTTCGATATCTTTTTTCAGGAAATGTTCTATCTTTGCGAAGTAGCGTCGGTCCTCGGGACAGACGAGCGTTACTGCTGCGCCTAAGTTCTCGGCGCGGGCGGTCCGTCCGATACGGTGGACATAATCCTCGGCATCACGCGGTACATCGAAATTGATGACCAACGGTATATCGTCGATGTCGATACCGCGTGCCACGATATCGGTAGCCACGAGGACATCTACTTTGCCGTTTCGGAAATCAAGCATGACCTCGTCGCGCTCGTGTTGCTCCAAATCGCTGTGCATAGCGCGAGCGTCCAGACCCTGACGGTGCAGTTCGCGTGCGAGGTCTTTCACTTTCTGCTTCTTGCCGACGAAGACGATGACTTTTTTGATGGCACCATCCTGCGCAAACTGCGTGAGCAGGTGTTTGACCATGCCTATTTTTTGCGGTTCATAAACGACGGCAGCCATTTGGTGAATAGATTCAGGCGGTCGCGAGACGGCTATCTGGACCTCAACGGGGTTGTGCATAATGGCTTTTGCCATGCGGCGTATATCGGCAGGCATGGTGGCAGAGAACATGATTTTCTGACAATCCTTAGGCAGACGGCGGTAGATAGTCATGATATCATCGTAAAAACCCATGTCAAGCATGCGGTCGGCTTCGTCCAAGATAAAGTATTTGACACCGGAAAAATCGATGTCGTAGATATTCATCATGGATAGCAGACGCCCCGGCGTAGCGATAACAATATCCGCCCCGCGTTGGAGTCCTGTGGTCTGTGTGCCCCAAGCGTCGTTGTCCTTACCCCCGTAGACACAGACGGATGAGAAAGGTACATAGTAGCCGAAGCCCTGCATCTGCTGGTCAATTTGCTGCGCCAGTTCGCGGGTGGGAGACATGATGACGGCATTCAGTTTGTCGGGGTCGTGGTCGTCCACCGACAGGTTGGTCAAGAGGGGCAGGATATAGGCAGCCGTCTTTCCGGTGCCGGTTTGGGCGCACGAGATGACATCGTGACCGTCCAAAATAACGGGTATCGTCTTTTCCTGAACAGGCGTGCAGACATCAAAGTGCATGTCCCACAGGGCATCTAACACGCCGTCGGAGAGGGGTAGTTCGTCAAAAAACATAGAGTTGGTTATTGGCTCGAATATGCAGATGTTGGTTGCGGATGAACTTAACCGGTTGTGTGGCAGCATCTGTTTCGTGTATGCCGGTGGGTGTGAAGTCTTGTTTGATAATAATGGTGATTGTTACCCGCTCCTCAAAGGCGTACTTACTCTTGTCGTTTTCGTCGGGCGTATAGAAACAGAGCGTGGAGGTGTAAGTGCCCGGTGTATAGCCGGATGCCTCAATTAGGATATCTTCGTCGGTACGGTCAGAAATACCCATAATGGTGGCGCTGCCGAAATAAATATCTGCTGCTTCTTCGCCTGCCAGTATAGTTACACCGTTGCTGAGGTAGTCCGGTAAATCGCCTTTCTCCCACTTGATATAGAGGTTCTTTTTGAGGTTCTTGACCGAGAAAGTCATTTCGGCATAGTCGGTCATGTTATTGTCCGTATTGGGATTGAGGGTCAGGGTCTTGGTGGAAAGGGTCAGGGCGGGCTTAATCTCTTCCTCTGTCTTGGCTGTAGCGGTCAGCGTGATCTTGCGAACAATCGTATCGCATATAATATACAAGGTGTCGGAATACGAGCCCTTGGTGTCGGTGCTGAACTGAATAGCGCGCTCGTTTTTGCCTGTTGCTTTGATTGTGTCAGCAACATCATCGTACCCGATTTTAAATTCCTTGCCCTTACTCAAACTCAGGAAGATAGAATCGATATTCCCGGTTACAAAAGTGAGCGTTTGGGCGACCTCGTAAGGGTTGACCTCTGTTCCCCACGAGTCGTCGTATATAACATCACCGAAATCGACGGTATCGGTGATAGTGTCTTTACCGATGAGAATAGTCAACTCGGGTAAGCGCACAGGTTCTACCCACTCGGGGGCATTGTCGGCGTAAACAACGAGATGTGACATATTGCTTTGGTCAAACGCATTGTAGCAGCAGAACATGTCACTATTATGGTTGCTGTAGATGACATAGCCGGTGTTATAGACATTGGTAAAATCAAAAGCAAAGTCCTCCGTCATGTTACCGGTCCAGCGTGCTTTGTTGTCAAGGTTGTCCTGTGCGCTGAGGTTCTTGGCATTATAGTCGCAAAGGTAACTGCCGTCCAAGTCGGTGAACACATATTTGCCGTTGTTAATATGCACGGTATAGGCATAACTCTCGCTGACAGTCACCTGGTGACGATCGGCACTGAACATAGCCGATGCACCTTTGATATTGCTTTTGGCTACATCGTAGTCGTAAATTCCCATCACATAATCTTCTCCTGCCATGGCAGAGCCGAAGAAGACACGAGTACCCTCTTTGAGACTGTCTAAGGTCTGTAGTTGGTTCCAAGTCACTTCAGGTTGGTCGATAGAAGCATATATTTTCACCCAACAGGTATCCGTAAATCCGCCATCTACGGTTTGTACCCAAACTTTGGTCTCGCCTTTAGCGATAGCGGAAACAATGCCTTCTTCTGCCGTAGCAATATCTTCATTCAGAGTGCCCCATGTAACCTCTTTATTTTTGGCATCGGCAGGTAAGACGGTAGCTGTCAGCACATCCTGTTCCCCGGCACGCAGATAGAGGGTGTCCATATCCAATTCCACACTCTCCATGGCAATTGGCACATCGGGAGTGGCTACCTTGCGGTAGAGTTGAATAGGTGACATCGACGTTGAGTTGTATAGACGGAAAGCGCCCGAGGTATTGCAGTAGAACTGCGGATTAGACGATGTCTGACTTTGGACAACTGCTATGTTGTTGTCATCAATTGTAATCGTAAAATCGGAATATTTGCCATTGAAATCAACCGAGTTGTCTGAAGTCACAGCATGTCCGATAGGGGAGCCATTGATACTGAGTTGCCAGTAACTGCCGTTCCGGGTGAGCAGCATCGGCACAGATTCCTCAATAATCAGGTCCTCTCCGGCTATAACAGCCGACATGCCGCTGAGGTATTTTTTAGACTCTACCAAACCTGCGCTGGCGGATTGTTTATCGCTATTGTAGAACACAATCAGGTCGCCATCATGTAGCACCGAGTCTTTGGTCATCAAGTGGTAGCGATCGCCTGCCAAAGCAGTTACTGTCAGTGTGCATGTGGCTTGCACAGCAGGATATTCATCACTGGCAGCCGTGATAATCACTTCGCCGTAACGTAAAGCGGAAACGAGGCCATCAGCATCTACGGTAGCAATACTTTTATCAGAACTGGTCCATATTACTTTTTGATTGTCAGCATCAGCAGGAGCGATAGTGGCAGTCAGTTGCAGGGATTGGGTCTCTACCACTGAAGCCGTTGTGTTTTCGAGCGTTATATCGGTAACATGTACCGAATCTTTGACAATCACATGACATGTGTCGGCAAGGTTGGTGTGCTGCGTCAGCGTAGCAATGATGTCGTACTCGCCTTTGGCTGTAGCAACTACCAAGCCGTCGGTGACAGAAATACCTTCTGCTGCATCTTTCACCGTCCAAACGATCTCTTTTTCGCTTTCATCGGCATTAGCAGGTTGAACCATTGCAGTCAGTTGTTTCTGTTCATTTACGCGTATTGTCACATCCTGTTCCGTGAGAACAATTCCGGTGGCTGAAATGCCCGAAGGAGTAACTTGTTTGGTGTCGTAATAGAGTTGAATGGATGTCTGACCATTCTTGGCGTAATTGGTGAAGATTTGTCCACCGCCGGCCGGTAAGGCAGCATTGAAACGAATAGCGCGTGTATTATAGTCGTTGCTAATAATAGCATCACCTGTGGCAGCAATTGTCCACGTATTGCTACTGCTACCATCGCGCAACAGATAGCCATTGTCGGCATTGGTGAATCGTAAATACCCACCCGTCGTGTCTTGCAAAGTCCACGCATCGGCAGTGCCTCCAAGGGTGAAGACCATAGCCGTGGGAGCAGTGGCTTGGTTGCCTATTATTTGGGCTTCTGCTGCAGCATATTTACCCTTCGTACCTCCTGTGTTAATTTGCCACTCGCCGGCAGCCACTTTGCCAGTCTCGTAAATAATCAGGTAGTGCTCACCTGCTTTGAGGTCGGATGCCGTGGTAACTTTTTGATAGATAGTAGCCCCCGGGTGCAAGGTCTCCGGTGCAGTTACCTCAATAGCACACTCGGCTGTCAGCCCACCGTCTTCGGTCGTCACTACCACGGTGTCGATACCTGCTTTAAGGGCGGTTACCACACCATCTGCTACACTCACGCAGTCGTGCTTAACACTCCAAATAACTTTTTTGTTGGCTGCGTCGGCAGGGGCGATGGTGGGAGTGAGGGTGATTTGCTCACTTATTTGCATCGTAGTAGATTTTGGACTCAGTGTTATTTCGCTAACATGCTGAACAAAACTCTTGCTGACCTTAATTGAGTTGGCAATCAGTTGCATTTGCTTGCCATTTGCCCATACATAACCTTCGATGTCGTAGTGTGCTTTTTGTGTATCTACCGCGCCTAAGTTCTTGACTAAATAGTTTTTCAAGACGGCAGTCGTGCCATCTAAACTGAAATTTACTTCATCGTAATAATTCTCCAGCGTCTTTATCTCGGCAAAAGTAACCCCCTGTGCCACCACATAACGGTTGACGTTGTGTCCTTCTCGTGTTACATCCAGAACAGATAGGATGGTGTCCGGAGTAATTACTATTCCGCTTTTCTTGGTAGGTTGGTAGCCCTCGGCAGGCAGCATCTCAACGGCATTAGCAGCCACTTTCATAGTGCCACGCAAGCCGGTCAGTACATCGCCATTTTGGTAGAAAACGCCTTTGGCGTGCGTGCGGTTTTGGTCATCGTAAATACAGAGACTACCCGTAGCATCTTTCACAAACAAATAATTACCGGCATGTCCTGTTACCGTAACATCACCCAGTAAATATTCTTTCTCGCCGGCAGCATTGGTGCTATTGCCCCAATTACCAACCTCCTTGGCTAAACTGTCATAGGCCTGCAGGATGGTGATAGGTGTCAGCACGATTTCTTCCGCCAGAACCTTAGCCGAAAGCGGTACATTGATGTCCCACTCCTGACCGTCCAAAGACAACGCCTGCAAATTGAGTTGAGCCGTAAAGTCGCCTTCCTCTAACGCATAATAAGCCACCCGCAATAGACCGGGAGAGGTGATACTTTCGGGAGAGCCGACAATAGAAAACTCAACCCCGTCGCTTGATACATTCTTTATCTCCGGCAGCACACCCATTTCATCTAAGTTCTTGAACTGCACATCTATGGTCAGCGTATCGGTAACCTCACCGTTTTTCAGGTGTTGGGCGGGGAAAGTCAGTTCGGCAGGACTAACACTCAATTCACCGGCATACTCGTCATGACGGAAATATAGCGACACATCACCTTGATAACTGGTATAAGAATTAAAAATAGATGCTTGGCTATTGTATTGCAAATAGCCGTACGATGTATTGGACTGAATTTTCAAACTTGAACCGGAAAAAGTGAAAGATAACTGTGCGTTGGTGCCCACTGTTGCTTCCGCACTGATATTTTTTGCAGCATTGATGGCTAAATACTTGCCGCTGGCATCTTTTAGGTTCCACTTATCGCCATTCTTGATTAAAGTATATACCGCAGCACTTAGTTCTTTACACTTCGATTTATCGTCATTAAAGGTCAGTCCGTCCTTAATCGGTTCTATCTTGGTACCACTCACCCACTGCCCCATCAAGGCAGCCCCACTCTTGGCAGCAATCATGACCTTGTCACCATTTTTGAGGTATTGCATATTATCTGCCGTCAAGATGTTGTACCATACAAACTCGCCACTTCCGGACACGATAACGACACACGTGTCGCTCTTGTCACCGGCACTCACGGCTATTTTGGTTTCACCGGGGGTAGAGGCACTAACAAGTCCGTTTTTATCTACCGTAGCCACTGCAGCATTGGTACTGGTCCATTTGAGTTTAGTGTCGGCAGGATCCACCGTAGCCACCAAGGTCTGCTGTTTGCCTTCGTCCAAGCGCAAGGTGTCGAGGTTGAGGCTGAGGCTATTCACCACAACATCTTCTGTCCCCGAATAAACCACCACTTGCGTGAAACGAACCTGAGCAGAACATTTGAGACT
>JAZUGJ010000017.1:0-3677 GCA_045641145.1 Paludibacteraceae bacterium | reverse complement strand
CTTTCTCTGGTTGCAGCGGTTTGACTTCAGTAACTATTCCTAATTCCGTCACAACGATTGGAGGAAGTGCTTTCAGTGGATGTACCGGTTTGACTTCAGTAACGATTGGCAATTCTGTCACAACGATTGGAAATTATGCTTTCGGTGGATGTACCGGTTTGACCTCAGTAACGATTCCCAATTCCGTCTTTATAATTGGAGAGGGAGCTTTCGCTGAATGTACCGGTTTGACTTCGGTAACTATTCCTAATTCCGTCACAACGATTGGATGGTATGCTTTCTCTGGTTGCAGCGGTTTGACCTCGGTAACAAGTTATGCCACTATACCTCCAGTTTGTGGAAGTAATTGCTTTGTCGATGTTTCTGAATCTATCCCTGTTTATGTACCCGCTCAATCAGTCGATGCATATAAACAAGCAGATGAATGGAAAGAATTTACAAATTTTCAAGCTATAAAACAAGGTCTGTGTGGTGCAGACCTCTATTGGAATTATAGCGATGGTATCCTTGTTATCTCAGGCACAGGTGCGATGTACGACTATACACAAGGTACAGCACCGTGGACCTTGTTCCAAGATTCTATTAGCAGTCTCGTTATTAATAATGGTTGTACCTCTATCGGTAACTTTGCGTTCTACGGACTATCTAACAAAAACCTCAAAACAATAGATATTCCAAGTAGCGTTGAGCAAATCGGTCAGTATGCCTTTGCGAACTGTGAGTATGTGAAGAACCTATATCTTGGTCTTTCTCTTGAAAAAATTGCTGCCAATGCGTTTGCTAATGATGAGCGATTGATTTATATCACCTGCTATGCTATTGAACCTCCGTTATTGGACGAATCGGCATTTGTTAACTACGATGCTTATTTGAGTGTACCTTGTGAGTCGCAAGCGGATTATAAGGTGTTCAAAGGTTGGAAATTATTTAATAAAGAGAATATATCTTGCATTGGTGCTGAAGAGAAATCAGTTACCACAGATGAGGTGATTGTCGCTCCAGAAGCAAGCCAGGCTACCTTCACTTGGCCCCAAAACGAACAAGCAGCAGGGTACTCAATTGAGATTACCAAAGACGGCGTAGTGTTCTGTACGCTGAAATTCAATGCTCAAGGTCAACTGACAGGTATTGCCTTTGCACCCTCTCGTGGTGCTGCCCGCGAAATGGCATCTGCCGAAATGACCGCCAGCGGTTGGCAATTCACCGTAACAGGACTGAACCAAGCCAGCAAATACGGCTACACCCTCGATGCCCTCAATGCCGGTCAGCAGTCCATCAAGCACTACCAAGGCGAGTTCTACACTGACGGCTACACCGGTCTCAACCGATTCACCGATTCACCGGTTAACCGATTTACCAAGATGATTAGGAATAATCAGTTACAGATAATGCGCAACGGAAAACTCTTTAACGCTCTTGGCGGAGAAGTAAGATAAAGCCGATTTAGTCGATTTATATTTTTATAAAATCTTTCCGGCAGAACTCTTATAGTGACCCGAGAAGCAAAAAGATTAAACCGGTCAGAACGCCCGCAAGACATAACGCCCACTACCGAATTGCCGTCCAGTGAGCGCTTTTTGCAGACATCATAAAAGCCGAGAAACAAAGCGGATAGAACCGCCAATATAATCCACATCGGGGCTTATCCTTTTTTTGACAATGACTTGGAATACTTTTTCTGACGCTGCTTCCAACGCTCGCGGGCATAGGCCTGCAAATCGGCAAACTCGTCGTTCTCGTCTATTATCTCAAAGCCGAAAATGGTCTCTATCACATCTTCCAATGTCAAGATACCTTGAAAACAGCCGTATTCATCTATCACAATCCCTATCTGGGACTTCTCTTTCAGCATCTTGTCAAAGATATCGCCTATGGACTGCTCCTTGTTAAATTGGAGTAGGGGACGCTTAATCTCCCCCAATGTCTTGCTGAATCGGTCTTCCGTCAGGTTCTCCAATGCATCGTCACGCATCACATAACCGGTGATGTATTCGGGGGAGTCGCTATATACGGGTATGCGCGAAAAGGGATCGTATTCGTCCGTATTGTAATATTCCTTCAGGGTCATTCTCTCCGGTGCAATGGCTGCCACAACACGCGGAGTCATCACATCGGCGGCTTTCACGTCGTCCAGACGCATCACATTGCGGATAATCTTGTTCTCGTCCTCTTCTATCACGCCCTCTTCCTTACCAACGCTCGCCATTGCTATCACCTCTTCTCGGCTTACTGCTTTTTCCTCTTTGTCCGGAAAAATACGCGTTATCCACTCAATCAGTTTGACAAAAGGATACATGACGATTATCAGCACCTTAATCGTATTGGCAGTAAAACCCATCAAGCCCTTCCAATAAGTCGTGCCGATGGTCTTGGGTACTATCTCGGAAAAAATCAGTATCAGCAGCGTCACTACCGCACTGACCAGTCCGAACCACTCGCTGCCGAAGATAATGTTTGCCTGCTGACCGACGCCTGCTGCACCCACTGTGTTGGCAATCGTATTCAGTGTCAGAATGGCAGCCAGTGGGCGTTCCGGCTCTGTCTTATACCGCTTCATCAACTTGGCAGGGGCATAACCCTCATCCTCGCGTAAAGCGATATAGGACAAGGTTGTGGTCATGAGTACCGACTCCAATGTCGAGCAAAGGAAAGAAATGAGCATGGCGCCCAATAAAAAAATCAACAGCAAAGTCATAGCAACGCGAAATCGATTACCTCTTGAATATTTTTCACATAGTGGAAATGTAATCCCTTTAGGTACATGTCTGGTATCTCCGCCACATCTTTGCGGTTATCGTCGCATAGTACCAAATCGGTTATGCCGGCACGCTTGGCAGCCAATATCTTCTCTTTCACACCGCCAATGGGCAGTACTTTGCCGCGCAAAGTCATCTCACCCGTCATTGCAATGCGTGGACGAACCTTGCGTTTGGTAAATGCACTTACCAACGCTGTCGTCATTGTGATACCGGCACTCGGACCGTCCTTCGGAATAGCCCCCTCGGGTACATGAACATGAACGGATTGAGAATCAATATCTTTACGCTTAATGCCCAATTCCTCCGCGTGGGCCTTGATATAGCCCAATGCAATGGTGGCGCTCTCTTTCATTACATCACCCAAGTTGCCCGTCAAGGTGAGGGTAGGTTGTTTGGCGGGGCTCAAACTCGTTTCGATAAATAGTATCTCCCCGCCCACTTGGGTCCAGGCCAGACCAGTTACTACGCCGATATATTTATTGGTCTCGTATTGGTCGCGCGAATAGCGTTTCTGACCTAAGTATTGCACCAAATCGTCCGCCGTGATACTTATGTTGTATTCCTCTTCCAAAGCAATCTTGGTAACTGCTTTACGGCATACAGCGGCTATCTTGCGTTCCAACGAGCGCACACCCGATTCGCGTGTATAATCGTCTATCAGCCGTCCCAGCACTTCCTTGCTAAATTTCAATTGGGTGCTTTTCAGTCCGTGCTCGTCCAACTCTTTCGGTACTAAATGACGCTTGGCAATCTCTATCTTTTCCTCCATCAAATAGCCCGTCATCTCAATCAACTCCATCCGGTCGAGTAGGGGACGAGGTATGCTGTCTAATGTATTGGCGGTGGCAATAAACAGTACTTTCGACAGGTCGTAGTCTATATTTAGAAAATTATCGTGGAAAGTCTTGTTTTGTTCGG
>JAZUGJ010000016.1:0-3954 GCA_045641145.1 Paludibacteraceae bacterium | reverse complement strand
GAATCAGTTTCTCGTCCAAAGAGCTGATGTCTTCAAAATCGGATGGTTGCCGTTCCCATGCAAAATAATCTGGCTTGCATCGTCTCAAACGCTCGTCATACATCTCGCGGGGCATCGTCTTGGTGGTACTCTCAACTTTATAATATGGGCAGCCATGATAAGTATATGGAGCGTTACCCCATTCCCATCCGTCAAAATGCATCGCTATGACTTTCTTCTCCGAATGGTCGGGAATATCAATATACTCCACAGTCACATCCACTTGCGGTTCCAACAGACTTAATGCTTGGGCGATTTCTCTTTGGGTATTATCCGATACATTCTGACCTTCAATCTTCAATGAAGTTGGTGCAACGCCAAAGATAAGCCAGCCACCTTCAGAGTTTAAGAAAGCACAAGCCGAATGCATACCATCCTTTAGTTCGCCCGTCGTTTTCTTCAATTCCAACTGCCGATGCTCACCCTGTCGGACTAATATTTCTAATTCGTTTATTGTCATATTGCATTAGTCACTAGTATCGATGAATCTTGTGTACCAATCATATCGTGTATTCCATTAGCCGAATTTTGCTTTAATAACGATTGCGGCGGGGATTTATTGCAGCGGGGCAGAAGAAAATGTTGGGGGCGAGAGCAATAAAACCCAATGAATTGCGTTATTTGGTCGTAATAAATTTCAAATGTATAACAATATGAAGAAACTCTTTTTGCTTAGCGCGATGGTGTGCGCCCTTGGAATGATGACCGCCTGCAAGAGCGGGACGGCGGACAACAAAATCAATAATGTTATTGCATCCGAAGAACAAGAGTATCGAGCAATGGATGCAGCCGACAAGGAATTGAAAGATTCTATCGATTATTCCCAGTATAATCCTGATGAGAATGGAGTCTGTGAGGGTGCGCCTGATATTTATAGCGCAAAGAATAAGGAGGAAGAAGGTTTGTTGGCCGCCTTTAAGGGGTATTATAAGGCTGTTATGAAAAAAGATGTTGTGAAGGCAAAATCATACATCTGTCCGAAGGTTATTTCTCTTACGAGAGAAAAATTCCCTCAATATTCAGATGAAGAGGTTGAAGATGCTGTTACGGGTATTCTTACTGACTTTTCCGATTATCAAAAAACTTTGAGAACGCACTTTGAGGGATTTAAGAAAGCCACTCCCATTGTTTCTCAAATATATAAATTACAATCAAAGGAAGGGAGTCTTCTTTACTCTATACATTACTCAATAGTGATATTGTGTACTGCGGATGATGAAAATTATTCTGCGTGGCATCTGCCAATGTTTATGTATGCTGCAAGTTACGATATGGGAGAACACTGGTATTTTATCGAACTAATAGAAGATACAGACGAAATACTAAAAGACTTCAGATAGTATGTTTGAAACCAACCCAAAAGGCTGTCGTATGTATATATTTGGTCATGCGTGTATGTGTCGAGTTTTGCACGGCTACAACTCCAAAATAAATGTAATCTAAGGTTGACGCGGATAATGTATTGTTACGGCTACCGCCCTCAGCTTACTGTTCGCTGCTCACAATTCTCGATTGCTTTTCCATGCTCGCAACATTTGCCTGAGCACACATCATGTCGTAAGCCTCTTTCGCATCTATAATCACGGTATTCCCATTCTCATCGGAAGTGACCACCATCTGATTGTGCAACATTTTTTCTTCCAGCATCTCCTTGTAAGCCTGATTTATAGCATCAAGGAGTTTCTGTGTATCAGTAAGAATTGTTGGTTTATTATTTTGCATAATTTTTTATTGCTTCAAATAATTCTTGATCATATATCACAATATCGCCCGACACTGTCTTCTCGGCAACACACTGTGTCGGAATAGAATGGTTATCGAATATCTGCCAAGTATCCACTAACGGCATATACAACTCGAACAAATATCTCAACCCCAATATAAACCTTCTACGAATTGTGTCCTCTGGAATGTTGTGACCGCCTGCTGCCACTCTAGACGCAACACGCTCTATTGCGACATCTGCCGAAGGGAGCCAGTAAAACAACAACTTTACTATGTAGCCCTTTTCATGAACCTGATTAATCAAATTCACATAAGAACGCGTTGCTAAAGTCGTCTCTATCGAAAAAGTTTTTCCTTGTTCGATAAGAACATTTATTCTTTCTAGCTGAATCCTTCCTGCAGCAACAGCCACCTCTTCAGGATGGAATGGAGAAATACCTTTTGCGATTTCATCCGCATTAACAAACTCATCACAGCTTAGAACCCATGGCAATATTTTCATTGACGCAGTAGTTTTCCCTGCACCATTAGGACCTGCTATTAAAAATATTTCTCTATTCATAATATTAAAAAAAAAGGCAGTAGGAGGTTAGGCCTACTGCCTTCTCTATTTAGACATTAACACATTCCGTTGATTAGATTGCGGAGAGTTTCTTGTAGCCTTGGTAGCGGAGTTTGGCGTTGCGCTCGGTGGCGACGAAGAGTTCCTCGGCGTGGGCGGGGAAGGTCTTCATCAGGGAGTTGTAACGAACTTCGCCCATGAGGAAGTCGCGGAACTTGCTCCAGTCGGGTTCGGCGCTGTCCAGATGGAAACCATTCTGACCGGCCTTTTCCTCGGCAGTGTTGAAGTTTAGCTGTGACCTTAGATCTCCAACCATCAATCCAAACTCCTGGTCATAACATTTATTTTCTCACAATCCAATGACCGTTCTTTCTTCCTCCTTCACGAACAATACGATGCTGCAATTTTAGCTTCTTGATATGGTAAAATATTCCATCAGTAGTCATTCCGAACTTCTCTGCCAATTCTTGTGTCGTGATATTCGGATTCGCCTGTATCTGTTTTAGTATAGTTTCCGTGGTCTTTTCCGTAGTCTTTTCCGTAGTCTTTTCCGTAGTCTTTTCCGTAGTAGCGTCACTTATGGGTCTGCAAAAAGTCACAACAACAAAACCGGCATTAGTACTCCACTGGGGGTCTGCAAGCTTGGCTTTACGACAAGCCTTTATTATTCGACTCACACCCGATCCCCAGTTCTCAATATAAGAAGAGTTGTAGAGAACATTGGCAATAAGCGGATTGTATGGTGCAGAATCATGCGAATGGATGATGTTCTCTGCCGTGATTTGAGGAGGAAGGATGCCGGGATTGGAAATCTCAATACGGTCATCAAAAATGGCAATACTGATGGTGAGATTAAATTTCTCATACTGTCTATGACACAAAGCGTTCAGAATGGCTTCGCGCAGTGCCTCGGTCGGTATTTCCAACATGTCTTCACGAACCAAACCAACTACTTTACCATTCATGTTAAGATGCTTGCGGAAGAAATTCATCGCTTCGTTAAGAAGAACAAATATAATGCCTTCCACTCGCTGATTGTCGATAAACTCATTTTTGTCAACACCCACGAAACGAGCCATACGCATAGTGAATTGCGTGTACATACCTGTCTCCTTGGTAAATAATGCTGTTGCGGCATTTAGTGGTTTCCCTCCGCTAATTATCTTCCATTTCGCAAGCACATCTTCAATCGGTTCTGTTAGTGCCGATTCGGGAAGTCGAGTTCGCTCTACACCGAGGCGGACAACCCCACGAATCAGTTTCTCGTCCAAAGAGCTGATGTCTTCAAAATTGGAAGGTTGCCGTTCCCATGCAAAATAATCTGGCTTGCATCGTTTCAAGCGCTCGTCATACATCTCGCGAGGCATCGTTTTGGTGGTACTCTCAACTTTATAATATGGGCAGCCGTGATAGGTGTATGGAGCATTCCCCCATTCCCATCCGTCAAAATGCATCGCTATGACTTTCTTCTCCGAATGGTCGGGAATATCAATATACTCCACAGCCACATCCACTTGTGGCTCCAACAAACTTAATGCTTGGGCAATTTCTCTTTGGGTATTATCCGATTCATTCTGACCTTCAATCTTCAATGAAGTTGGTGCAACGCCAAAGATAAGCCAGCCACC
>JAZUGJ010000015.1:0-7168 GCA_045641145.1 Paludibacteraceae bacterium | reverse complement strand
CACTGGTGATAGACGGCATCTTGTTCCGCCTAATCGATACTGCAGGACTGCGCGAATCGGACGACACAATAGAAAACCTCGGCATGGAACGCAGCCGGCGCGCAATGGAAAAAGCCCAAATCATTCTGGAAATAATCGATTCCACCTGCCCCGAAGAAACGCTGCACGGCGAGAAGGTGGTGCATATTTACAACAAAAGCGACCTCAAACACATAGATGGCAAGTTAACTATCTCTGCCCGCAACGGGGATATAGCCGCCGTGCGCCAGGTCCTGCTCGACAAAGCCGGAAACTTACACCCCGAAGGAACGGTTATCTCCTCCGCCCGCCACTACGAGGCATTAAGTCGCGCTTTGGAGGCCATTCGGCGCGTACAACAGGGCTTGGCAGATGGCTTGAGCGGCGAACTGCTGAGCGAAGATTTGCAAGTATGTTTGAATGCAATGGGGGAGATAACAGGGCAAATAACCGGCCAAGAAGTGCTAAACAATATATTCAGTAAATTCTGTATCGGAAAATAGTCAAATGTCCCGACAGACCCAATAATTATGATACTATCAATGACCGGCTACGGCAAGGCCGAATATAATTTTGCCGACCACAAGACGATTGTGGAAATTCGTTCGCTGAACAGCAAACAGTTGGATTTGTCCCTTAAAGTGGCATCGCAGTATCGCGACAAAGAGCCGGATATACGCGCTATGCTGACTGCGCCGCTGGAACGCGGAAAAGTAGATGTGAGCATTTATATGGTTGGCAATGCACAATGCACAATGCACGATGGCGCGTGCTCCAATAATACCTATACGCCTATTAATAAGGAGGCGTTTGCCTATTACTACCGCGAGTTGAAAGCCCTGCAGGACGAATTAGGCATGTCTGCCGACCACATGACAGGTGTCATTATGCGCTTGCCGGATGTGATGAAAGCCCCGCAAGCGGATACTGCCGTATCGGACGAGGAATGGGCATTGCTGCAACACGCGGTGGAAGAGGTATTGGCGGCTTTCCGCGCCTTCCGCGTGCAGGAAGGTGCTTCCTTGCAAAAAATGTTTACCGACAAACTGGACGGTATCGCCGCTTTGCTGGCTGAAGTGGAGCCCTACGAAAAGGGCAGGGTAGCGCACATTAAGGAACACCTGCTCCAGAATTTGGATAAATTGGCGGAGGAAACCAAACAAGCCGTCGATAAGAACCGCCTTGAAGCCGAACTGATCTATTATTTGGAGAAATTGGATATCACGGAGGAGAAAGTGCGCCTGACCAATCACATCAAGTATTTCCGCGAAACAATGGCGCAGGAAGGTGCCGGCGTGGGAAAGAAACTGGGCTTTATCGCCCAGGAGATGGGACGCGAAATCAATACGCTCGGCTCCAAATCCAATCAGTCCGAGATGCAGATTATCGTCGTTAAAATGAAGGATATCTTGGAACAAATCAAGGAGCAGGTGCTGAATGTTTTATAAGGTTGACGGTGGACAATGCACAGTGCGCGGTGATATTTTATTATATATAATAGGAGTGGTGTGGGCATTGACGGCTTGCACCACTTCTTCCACTCCGAGTGCCGTTCAACCGGGCAACCGCTACGCCACGGGCTTTACCATTCGGGAATATAAAGACTCCGTTTCAGTGGTTATTTATTGTCCATGGGAGAAGGACAAGGAGATGGCGCAATACACCATTGTTGCGCCTTATTCGCGCTTGGCTTCCAATTCATGCACCCATATCGGTTTTCTTCATGAATTGGATGCGCTCCGTCTCTTGGCGGGCATTACCAATCCCGAATTGGTCTATACACCGCTGTCGGACGGAGTGGCGGATATAGGGGAGAGTATGGCTCCCGATATGGAACGCATCATGCTGCTTGCTCCCGATGCGGTATTGCTGTCCACCTATGCCGAAGGGGACGAAACGCCTCAACGCCTACAACGCTTGCATATTCCGGTCTTTTTCATCAATGAATGGAATGAATCGACACCCCTCGGTCGTGCCGAGTGGATTCGTGTTATAGGGGCGATAACAGGACATTTGCACGAGGCGGATAGTATATTTGATGCCGTTGTTGCCGCATATAACAGGCAGCAGGCGGACACCCTTTCCGCTCTGTCTGTAGTCAGCGGACAGGATTTTAGAGGTACTTGGTATGTCCCTGCCGGCGGCACATTCATGGGACATCTGTTTGCAGATGCCGGACTGCGATACCGCTACGCGGACGATATGCGGGATACGTCTATTCCGCTGCACACCGAACAGGCGTTGCGTGATTTTCAGTCGGCAGATATTTGGTTGGGCGTGCAGGCGCGAACTTTGGCTGAACTGGCGCAGATAGACGAAAAGCACACATGGTTCAAACCCTATCAGACAGGGCGCGTATATCACTTTATGCATCGTGCAACCCCCACCGGTGGCAATGATTTCTGGGAGTCGGGTGTTGTTCACCCTGAACGCATATTAAACGACTTGCGCCTCATCCAATCGGACGAAGCGCAAGATTCCTTGTTTTATACTGGGCAACTGCGTTAGTTACCTAAGAAAGCCGTAACTTTTTCGATCAGTTCTTGTTTGGCACGTTCCAATTCGTCATTGACGATAATGGTGTCAAATCCGTCCTTGTCCTGCATCTCAATAGATGCCTTGTTTAGTCGTTCCTCTATCTTTTCGGGGCTGTCGGTAGCACGACCTACCAAACGCCGGCGCAATTCGTCTATAGAGGGGGGAGCGACAAAGATACTCAGTGCTTTGTCTCCGAAATAGCGTTCCAGATTCAGACCGCCTTTCACATCCACATCAAACACTACATGGTGCCCTTTTTTCTCAATGCGTTCTATTTCGGATTTCAGTGTACCGTAGTAGGTGCCGGCATATACATTCTCGTATTCAATAAATTCGTCGTTCTTGACGCGGCGAAGAAACTCCTTGTTGCTAATGAAATAATATTCGCGTCCGTTCTGTTCCTGTCCTCTCGGTGCGCGGGTAGTGCAAGATACGGAAAACTCCAAGTCGTTACGCCGGCTCAGCAGATAATTGACCAGTGTGGATTTGCCCGAACCGGAAGGGGCTGAAAAAATAAGTATCATATTGGGTTAGTGTGCTATTATGCGGTGATTGAGTGTTCCTTCTTCATGTTTGACTTTCAGCCAGTGGTAGAATTCCTTGTCGATGTGGACAGGGTAACTTTGTGATGTAAACTGAATGACATGCTGTTTGCTTTGGTCAAACACTTCTATTTGCAGTGTGGCTTTGCCCGGATGCTGTTTTGCTTTTTCGGTCAGTTCGTCGGTCAATTCGGGTGAAACGCATTCAATAGGTATTTGCAAAATCAGTTTTTCCAACCGCCGGTCTTGAATTTCCGGCAGTAATTCCACTTGCTGCAACTGGAATTCATATTCTGCGCTTTCTATTTGTTTCTCCTTGAACCACTCCCGTCCTTTGCCGGCCTGCTGTAAAACGCCTGTCAGGCAGACATATACATTGGGTTTAAGCACGGGTGCCATCTGTTGATAATTCTCGCGGAAGAGGGCAAAATTGTAACTGCCGTTGTAATCTTCTATCACATAATTCCCCCAAGGTGCGCCGGTGCGGCCGGTGCGTTCCTCGGCTGTGGTAATCAATCCGCATAGGCGTACCGGCTTGTTCTGGTATTTCTCCACATATCTTTTTAATTGCTTATAGGCGTCTATTGTGATGATCTCGCCATCTTCGTTTTCCTGTTCCTCAACAACACCTTCCCAGTCGGCAAGGCATATACGGCGTTTGCTTGATTTGGTGCCGTCGCGTTTAGTGATAGTTATTTCTTTTTTGTGATTTTCCAGCCATGTCAGGTCGGTAGTGGAGAAATCGCACATCTCCCGCACTTCAAATTCATATTCGTCCAGGGGGTGCGCGCTGAGGTAGATACCGATAAGGTCTTTCTCTATGTTCAGCCGTTCAATGGTCGTCATGTGGGGAACTTTGGGCAATTCAGGTTTCTGTATCTCAATGCCGTCTCCCATGCTTCCGAACAGGGTGTTTTGCTGCTGCTGTTGATCTTGCTGGTATTTATTGCCATAGCGTATCAACACATCTAACATGTCTTCACCCTTTTCATTGCTGCCCAATATCTGCTCGCGGTATAGTTCTGTAAAGCAGTCCATCGCGCCGCATTTGGCAAGGTTTTCCACCACCTTGCGGTTGCATGCCTGTAGGTTGACGCGCTCCAAGAAATTGAATATACTCTTGTACTTGCCGTTTTTCTCCCGTTCCTCCAATATGGCTTCCACCGCTCCTTCGCCTACACCCTTGATACCGCCCAGACCGAATCGGATGGCTCCGTCCTTGTTGACGGTAAAGTTCAGGTCCGATTCGTTCACGTCCGGTTCCAATACGGGTACACCCAAACTACGGCATTCGTCCATATATTTAGTTACGGTCGTTATATCGTCTTTGGCAACCGTTAGGTTGGCTGCCATGAATTCGGCAGGGTAGTGGGCTTTCAAATAACCCGTCTGGTATGCCACCCAAGCATAGCAGGCAGCGTGGCTCTTGTTGAAGGCGTAACTGGCAAAGGCCTCCCAGTCGTGCCAAATCTTTTCCAGTATCTTCGGGTCATGTCCCCGTTCCTGTCCGCCCTTGATAAATTTGGGCTTCATGGCATCAACAATGTCCTTCTTTTTCTTCCCCATTGCTTTACGCAGCGCATCACTCTCGCCGCGTGTGAAGCCCGCCAACAGACGGCTCAGTAGCATGACTTGCTCCTGATAGACCGTTACACCATAGGTGTCTTTCAAATACTGCTCCATACATGGAATGTCGTATTTGATTTCCTCTTCGCCTTTCTTGCGTTTGATAAAGGTGGGTATATATTCCAACGGTCCCGGGCGATAGAGGGCGTTCATGGCAATCAGGTCGGTAATGACATTGGGCTGCAACTCGCGCAGATAGCGCTGCATGCCTGTTGACTCAAATTGGAACACCGCCACGGTCTTGCCTTCGGAGAATAGCCGGTATGTTTCAGCGTCGTCCAGCGGAATATGGTCTATATCTATCTCTATGCCTTTAGCGCGCTTGATTTGTGCCAGACATTCTTTGATGATAGTCAGTGTTTTTAGTCCGAGAAAGTCCATTTTTATCAGCCCGACCGATTCCACCACATGACCGTCGTATTCAGTCACCAGCACGCGTTTCTTGCTGTCTTTGTCCTCCACTGAACTCAGCGGGGCGAATTTGGTCAAATCGTCTGCACCGATAATGACGCCGCAGGCATGTATGCCCACTTGCCGGATGGTATCTTCCAACTGCTCGGCATAGGTCAGCATACTGCGTATATCCGCATCAGAACCGTTCAGCATCTGCTTCAGTTCGTTCACATATTTATAGCAGTTCTTGAGATTGATTTTGGGCGTCTTGCCTTTCTCGTCTTTCAGGTTATCGGGGAAGGCGTCCGGCACCAGTTTCTTTATCTCATTCACCGTGGCTAACGGTACGCGCTGTACACGCCCCACATCCGCCAAAGCCGATTTGGTTGCCATCGTGCCGTAAGTGATGATATGCGCCACATGCGTCTCGCCGTATTTCTTGCTCACCCAGTCCAGCACTTTGGCTCGCCCTGCATCATCAAAGTCTGTATCTATATCGGGCAGGGAGATTCGGTCTGGATTCAAAAAACGCTCAAATAGCAAATCATACTTCAATGGATCCAAATCGGTGATATGCAAACAATAAGCCACTACCGAACCTGCTGCCGATCCACGGCCTGGACCTACACTTACCCCCAACTCCTCACGTGCACCTCTGATAAAGTCCATCACGATCAAAAAATAACCAGGGAAGCCCATTGTCTTCATCACATGCAACTCAAACCGTATGCGGTCCTCTACCTCTTTGGGCAAGGGGTCGCCGTAACGTTGCTTCGCCCCCTGCATCGTCAGGTGCTTCAAATAGTCCGCCTCAAACTTAATGCGGTACAAACGGTCTATACCACCCAACTTCTTTATTTTCTTTGCCGCCTCATCGTCGGGTAGGGGATTCTCCCCGTTCTCGTCACTGGTGAATTCGGCAGTCAACTGCTCGGGAGTGTACTTCTTATGCCACTCAGCCTCTGTGCCAAAGTCTTCTGGTATAGGGAACAAAGGCATAATCGGGTCGCGGTCTATGTCGTATATCTCTACCTTATCCACTATCTCTTGCGTGTTCTCCAATGCCTCGGGCAGGTCTGCAAAGATAGCCGCCATCTCCTCGGGCGATTTCAACCACTCCTGGTTGGTATAGTGCATGCGGTTCACATCATCTACATAGTGGTTCGTACTCAAACAAATCAGCCTGTCATGCGCCTCGGCATGCTCTTCCTCTACAAAGTGAGCATCGTTGGTGGCGATGATCTTTACGTTGTATTTCCTGGCCAGATCTACCAATACAGGATTCACAATCAACTGCTTCTGATACGTCTCCTGGTCCCCACCGGGTTTTTGGGTCTCGTGGCGCTGCAACTCGATATAGTAATCGTCCCCAAACAAGTTCTTGAACCACTGTATCGTCTCTTCCGCCTCTTTCATCTTGCCTTCCAGGATATACTGCGGCAATTCGCCACCCAGGCATGCGCTGGAACAAATCAATCCCTCATGATACTGCTCCAACAGCCCTTTGTCGATACGTGGACTGTAATAATAGGCCTCGTCCATAAAGCCTTCCGACACAATCTTACACAGGTTATAATACCCCGTTATGTTCTTGGCCAGCAAGATCAAATGCCAACCCGAGCGGTCTATGATATATTCTTTTCCCCAGCCGTTTATGGCTTTCTCGTCGCTGTGACTCAGTCGTCCCCTGCGGGCGCAATAGGCTTCTACACCCACTATGGGCTTAAATGCCGCCTCGCCTGCTTCTTTGCGTTTCTTGTTAATCCCTTTGCAGTAGTCCAGCAGCTCTTTTATGCCGTACATATTGCCGTGGTCGGTCAGGGCAATGGCAGGCATGCCACAGCGAATGGCCTTATCTACCAGTGCAGGCACTTTGCTCATGCCGTCCAGCACCGAGTAATGACTATGAACGTGTAGGTGTGTGAACATACTTAATCTGAAAATTCCATTAAATACGCTTTGATAAAGGCATCTATGTCGCCGTCCATCACTGCGTTCACATTGTGTGTCTCATAGTTGGTGCGGTGGTCCTTCACGCGACGGTCGTCAAA
>JAZUGJ010000014.1:0-4221 GCA_045641145.1 Paludibacteraceae bacterium | reverse complement strand
CACACGCACGCGATTGAAGTAACTCTCCGTTCCGCGTTGCTTACTGCCCGGCCCGGCTTGCACCACAATCGATTCGCTGCCTGCCATGACGCTGTCGTTCATAATGGCAACCTGTCCCATCGGACCGTATATATTGGTCTCTCTGCGGAAGGATTTGGGACCATACACCAAATACCGTTTAGGACCGGCGCCGGTGGATTGCTCTTTGCCGTCCATCGTTGTTACTTGATATACGGTTCGCATGCCGATAGTCTGGTGTAACGGCAATAAACCTACACCGCCTCCGCCGTATTTGGTTTGTAATGCGCGGCGTACTTGCGTCGTCAGCCGGTCGCCTTCCAGTTGCGAATCTCCGTAATGAATAACCCGCACGGGCATAGAATGTGCCTGTTTGCAGGCGTCGTAGAACTCGGTCATGAAGATATGAGTATCTATCGAATCTACATCATACGCTTCTTCCGGCATTTCAAAATCTTCGTCCAATCGTGCCAGCGGTAGTACGGGTACAACCTGTGCAGGCAGTTCTTCTTCGGCGGGAGTCACTTCGTCCAAAGGCAGGGTGTCCATTAACGCTTCGTCCAGTTGCTCCGGGTCAATGGCGCCTTCTAACTCCAACACTTCCTTCAGTTGCGGACTGCGTATCTCGCTACCTGCCAGTTCGCTTGTTTCCGGCATAATGAGGCATAACGCTGCCAGTACGGCCATACAACTGACCATAAACAGCCACACATGCACCGGCTTCAATACATTATGTTTATTATTCTTTTTCAACTTTCAACTTTCAACTCTAACCTCTAACCTTTCTTCCATAGCACTCTTGAGAAGAGCAGCAACACGGTAAATATCTCCAAACGCCCGATGAGCATGACAAAAGTCATCACCCATTTGCCCACTTCGGGGAAGGCGGCGTATGTGCCGGCTGGTCCGAACTGTCCTATACTGGGACCTATATTGCCCATCGCGCTTACGCTGGCGCCTAACGATTCGTCAAAGTTGACTCCCAACGCGCAGAACAGCAATGTGGATACAATCAGTATCATGATATAGAACACCATGAATGCCATTACATTATTAGTCGTTTGCTGCGTGATAGGGCGGCCGTTCATTTTGACCGGTACAACGGCATTGGGGTGTATTCTGCGTTTGAATTCGGCAACACCGCTCTTTAGGAAGATGGCGAGCCGCACCCATTTGATACCGCCTGCCGTGCTTCCGCTGCTACCGCCCGTGAACATCATAAAGAAGACGGTCACCCATAGCAGCGATGCCCATTTGGTATAGTCTGCTACGGCAAAGCCCGTACTGGTCATTGTGGCGACGGTGGTGAACAGACCCGTGCGGAAACATTCTTCCAACGAGGTGAAGAACCGCTGCCATGTGAATTGCCCGCCATCTACGGTAAAGCCGCCGTATAGCGTGAACCAGTGCCGTCCCGTCAAACCGATGGTCAGCAATAGCGTCACGGCTGCGGCTGCACATAGGAACCACCGTGCCTCCTCGTCCCGTGCCAGTTTGCGGAATTTGCCTCGGAACATAAGTACTATAGTGGCAAAGTTGATGCTGGACAATAGCATGGCTGCCGTTATCGTGTAATGAATCCACGGATTTTGGAAGTAAGCAATACTGGCGTTCTTGGTGGAGAATCCGCCTGTCGCTACGGTGGTCAGTGAGTGGCACACGCTGTCAAAGCCGTTCATGCCTTTTAAATATAGCAAGCCCCCTTCTGCAATGGTCAAACCGAAATAGGTCAGCCATATATGCTTACTGGTGTCGGCTATTCGCGGAGATATCTTTTCGTATTGCACACCGGTTACTTCGGCGGCGTACAACTGCATGCCGTTCAGTCCGAATATAGGCAGTATGGCAATACTCAGCACAATGATTCCGCACCCGCCGAGCCACTGGGTCAGGGCGCGCCAGAACAATGCTCCGTGCGTCAGACTCTCTATGTCGTTTAATATCGTGGCACCCGTAGTGGTAAAGCCCGACATCGTTTCAAACCACGCATCGGTAATGGTGGCTATCTGTCCGCTGAGGTAATAGGGTAGCATGCCGAATAGCGAGAACACCAGCCAAACACACGCCACGATCACATATCCCTCTCTCTCTCCCATCCGGTTGGTTGCGTTGCGCCCGGCAATCAGTGCCAATAGCCCGCAGGTCAGGGTGATAAGGACAGACACGAGAAAAGCCCCGTCGTCCGGTTCGTTGTACCACCAACTGATACCCATTGCCAGTGCCATAAAGAAGGCCTCTATCAGCAGCAGGGCTCCCATTGTGCGCAGCACCATCTTATTATTGAATGCCCTCGTCATTGTTTGAAGAATTTCTCCATTTTTCGTATCGCCTCGCTTTTGCACAACACCACCACTTGGTCGTTAGGCAGTATCTCGGTCTCGCCGTTCACCAATATTCCTTCTCCTGCGCGTACCAGACCGCCTATGGTGGCTCCTTCGGGCAGGTCAAGGTTGCGTACCTTGGCGTGCGTGGCACGGCTGTCTTCGGTCGCCATGAACTCCACGATTTCTGCGTCGGCGGAGGTCAGATTATGCACTTTGAGTACCGTGGCGTTCAGTAGCATTTGATAGATGTAACTGGCGGCTATCGTTTTTTTGTTCAACACGGTGCCGACATCTAAGCCCTCTGCCATGGTGATGTAGTCTATGTTCTCCACATCGGCTATCGTTTTGTGTACGCCGAAGCGTTTGGCTGCCAGACAGGCAAATATATTGGCTTCGCTGGAGTCGGTCACAGCCACAAAAGCGTCCGCATCTTCTATTCCTTCTTCCTTCAGGTTCTCCATCGTGCTGCCGTCTGTGTTGATAATGAGCGCGTTGCTCAGTTTCTCGCTTAGGCGTTCACATTGTTCGCGGTCGGCTTCCAATATCTTGATGTTCCAGTCGTCTTGCATACCTTGTGCCACTTTTTGGGCGATTCGGCTGCCGCCGTAGAAGATGATGTTTTTTATCTCGCGTTTGGTCTTGCCGGTCTGCTCGCGGAAGAACTCCATGTCGTCCTCCAGGCACACGGCATATACCATATCCCCCACATTCACTTGGTCTGTCCCGACGGGAATAATAGTCTCGCTGCCGCGTTTGATAGCCACCACGCGGTATCGGCAGTGGCTGAAGAAACCCGACATGAATTTATGTCCCACGATGGGTGCTTCCTCGCGCACTTTGACCACACATAGTTGCAATGCTCCTTCGCATAACCGCAGGTGGTAGCGCATCCACGCGTTTTTTAACGATTCCTGTATCTCGTTGGCGGCAAGCACTTCGGGATAGATGAGGTGGTGCAGACCCATCGTCTCAAAGAATTTCTTATTCTCCGGCAGCAGGTACTCATAGTTATCAATGCGTGCCAGTGTCTGTTTGGCGCCTAATTGATTGGCTATCAAACAGGCGGTCATGTTCTCCGCCTCGCGCGGGGTGACGGATATGAATAGGTCGCACCCTTTCACACCTATATCTTTTAGGTCATAAATAGAAGTAGGGTTACCTACTCGGGTAATCATGTCATAGTTGGCATCTAAGTCGCCCAAGCGTTCCTGATGTTCGTCCATCAGCGAGATTTCCATGTTCTCACGGGACAGTAATTTGGCTAAGTGGGTGCCTACATCTCCTGCACCTGCAATAACGATTCGCATATACCTTCTTTATCTAAATGCAGCATGTGGTATAGTTCCTTTGTGCTGCCGTGTTCCACAAATTGGTTGTTTATTCCTAACCGTGTGATGCGGCAGTTATAGCCCTTGTCTGCCATATATTCGGCTACTGCGCTTCCCAGTCCGCCGTTTATCATCCCGTCTTCCACGGTTACTATCTTTTTGTAGTGTGTACCTACGTAGTCCAGTATCTCTGTATCTATCGGCTTCAGCCACCGCATATCCCAATGCGCTATATTTTCTCCCTTCAACAAGCAGCCCTGCTCCTCTAATCGTGCATTGGGCATTGTGCATCGTGAACTGTCAATGGCTTCTGCCACGGTGCATCCAATGGCTCCGATGCTCAACACGGCAATATCTTTTCCGTCTCTTAACTGCACACCTTTTCCGACTTCCATATGGTGCATCGTGCTTTGTGCATCGTACGACTTGCTCCTGCCTCGCGGATAGCGTATCGCTACAGGACCTTCCATCGTCTCTGCCATCCGCATCATGTCTTGCAGGTCTTCGGCAGTCATGGGGGCGGCTATCTGCATATTGGGTATAGGACGCAG
>JAZUGJ010000013.1:0-7860 GCA_045641145.1 Paludibacteraceae bacterium | reverse complement strand
TGCTTCACTGCGGAAGTAGGTGGATCGAAAGTATCCATGGAAAGTGTTGGCACGGACTGGCAAGACCAGATGCCTGCCATTGAGTATTCAACAGACGGTGTGGCGTGGAGAGCGTTTGCAATTAACCAAGACACTGTTCTTTTGGTTAAGAGTGGTGACAAGGTGTATTTCCGCGGTCAAGGCGAGCCCTTCTCTTTCGGTGCTACACGTTACATCCGCTTTACGATGGCGGGTACTATCAGCGCAAGCGGTACGATTATGTCTCTTGTTGATCCGACTTGCGAGGCCACTACATTGCACCTGACCGGTACTTTTGTCGGCTTGTTTGAGAACTGCGCAGCGCTGAAGAGTGCTCCGATGCTGACTGCTACGACTTTGACTCCCTACTGCTATCAAAACATGTTTGCGGGTTGCGACCACTTAGAGGAATCTCCTTATTTGCCCGCTCTCCAATTGTGTGAGTATAGTTATGCCGGTATGTTCAAAGACTGCTCCATCATGAATAAGATGGATGTTGCTTTTGAGCGTTGGAATCCTGCCAATGCTACTTTGAATTGGGTAGAGGGTGTTCCTGAAGAAGGTACTTTTGTTTGTCCTCAGACGCTGGACTCCACCAAAATGGGTGTAAGTTTTGTTCCTTATAACTGGACGCGCAGTTTCGAATATGACGGCACTCCCGGTTTATGGTTCGTTTATAGCGAAGGCGGTAAGTTCTATGAGACTCCGATTGATGAAATTGACTCGATTAAGTTCGACCGTGTTTATGTGTCTGCTGTTGGTCATGATGTATATCAAATGGAGATGCGCATGAAAGAAGGCGTGGTGATGAATGTGCTTGTTGAGGATATCGATTCTCTGTCTATCATCGGTTATGTAAACGAAGAGGATAATGAAGAAGCCGCCAACTATAAAGGTCGTATGTTTGTCAACAACAACGATATGTATCTGCTGAACCAAGAAGATATTGCTGCTTTGCCTATTCTCGGTTTGGAAGGCACCGAATTGATGGTAGATGGTAAAAACTATGATTTCACCTCCTCAACGGCTGTTATCACCTTCACCACAAATCGTTTGTTCTCGAGTTTTACAATAGCGATGTGCACGTGCGAGTATCCGTTTATTTGGGAAGAAGCCGGAGAGAAATTGTTTGAAGCCGGATCTAAGGAGCACACCTTCAAAGCCGTTGACGGTCGTGACAGTATTGTTACCTGCAGTGCGATAGATAGAGAGAGTTACACGTTGTCTCAAATCTTTAGTGATGTAGTTGCATTAGATGAGCCGATGACGGGTGCTGATTCGTTCCAGTGGTATCGCAACGGTCAACTTATTGCCGGTGCTAACAAGCAGTACTACCAGCAAATCGGTGGTCTGGACGGCACATACTATGTTGTTGTTAATCCCGACAAAGAGAACGAGATTATCAGTTGCTCTATGACCTTCAAGAAAGCCGCTGTTGCTAAAGAAGGCATCAGTAAAGCACTTGTGGATAGTAAGATTATTATTAACACTGCCGGTGGAAAATATGATTGTCTTGGTAACCCCTTGAAATAATATGTAATTTAATATAATAGGAGACAAAAATATGAAGAAAATGTTTTTTATCGGTGCGCTTGCAAGTATGGTACTTGCATTGAACGCACAGGAGGTGAACGATGCCTCAGCGGCTGTAGCGGCACAAGAGCCCGCAGATTCTATTAACCGCTTGGATACTATTCAGGTGGATCCCATTGAAGCCAAGAGTCATTTCTTGCTGAACTTCGGCGGTGGTATGCACACGATGTTGTATGATTTAAACAACGGTAAGTCGCAAGTAGGCGGCGGTGCTTTGGCTCAACTGATGTATCAGTATATGATTACCGATAACTGGGGTATCGGTTTCGGTGTCGGATTCTCGTCTATGCGTGCTCGCGCCATGTTTGACGATTTCCATTTTGACCAGGAAGCCACTCACGCAGAGGCGTTAGGTGATTATAAGAATTATCTTGCCCACACCCGCGTAGCAGGCGTGAAAGAGATTCAGGACATGATTTCAGTTGATGTACCAATTCAGATTTTCTATCGTCATCCATTCAATGACCTGTGGGCATTGAATATGGGTTTGGGTGTTACCGTTAATTTCCCTGTGTGGGCGCAGTACCAACTGAAGAGCGGTAAATACACGCTGACCGGTGATTTCAATAATGTACACATTGAAGATATGCCTAACCACGGTTTCAGTACTTATGATTTAGATATTGAGAACAAGGGAAAATTTGAGTACAACCAACTGAATGTAGGTATTCAGTTTGACCTCGGTGCTACTTACCGTATTGCTGCACTGACCGACTTGTATTTCGGTGCTTATTTGGACTACGAGTGCATGGCTTCTGTTAAGAGCAGCAGCGACAAGTATATCTTTGACGCTTCCAAGATGGCTTATCAGTCCGTTCTTGAGACGAACGAGATTAAGGACAGAGCGGGTTATAAAATCAATCCGTTGGAGGTAGGCGTTAAACTTGGTTTCCGTTTCGGTATGCACGACCGCAAGGCCGAGATGGACGCCAAGAAAGCCAAATTGGCTGAGTATGAGGAAGCCGAGCGTATTGCTCGTGAGAAAGCCGAGGCTGAGCGTCTGGCAAGAGAAGCAGCAGAGCGTGCTGAAGCCGAGCGTCTGGCAAGAGAGGCGGCAGAGCGTGAGCGTTTGGCTCGTGAAGCCGCAGAACGTGAGCGTTTGGCAAGAGAAGAAGCCGAGCGTAACCGCAAAAAGATTGAGATTGTTCTGCAAGGTGTTCACTTCAACCACAAGAGTATTGAGCCCATCTTCAATGCCAATGCAACGGAAGTGCTTGGAGACTTGAAGAAGTACATGGACGAGAATCCTAGCAAGCGTATTGTATTGACCGGTCATACGGATAGCACGGGTACTCCTGAGAACAATATGGTATGGGGTCAGAAACGCGCAGATGCCTATAAGACGGCATTGGTTAAGAAGGGCTTCAACCCCGACCAGATTATCACTGTCAGCAAAGGTCAGAATGAACCGATTGCCAGCAATGATACAGAGGAAGGTCGTGCCAAGAACCGTCGCGTTGAGATGGAGATGGTGAATAAATAAACATCCTCATTAAGGATAAGGAAAAGGGGCTGCCGTCGGGCAGTCCCTTTTTTTATTGAGGAATAGTAGGAGGCGGGTGTTATTCCTTGTAGGCGTGGTGGAAACCTTGCAGGTCGTTCCAGTGACCGCGTGTGAAATCAGGTACGGCAACGGGTGCGCAGTTATGGTCCAGACTGAGTTCGCCCAGTTCAGCAAGGCAGCACCATTCCGCCAAGTCGTAGATATCGGCATCCATTGGCAGTCCGTTGTGTAGGCAGTAAATAATACGACTATCCATGATAAAGTCCATACCACCATGTCCGCCGACTTCGGCAGCCAATTCGCCATATTCCTTAATGATGGGATGTGTATAGGTGGCGACGAGTGCTTCGTGATCCTGTTTGGAAAGGAACTCATGTCCGCTCAGGTCGTCCTCGGCTTTGATGCCGCCTTTTTCGGCTTGTTCTTTGCTGATAGCGTAATGTTCGACAGGGTATTTGGTGGCATATCCCTTGGTGCCAGTGAGTTTATAGAGGCGGTTATAGGGTTGTGGGTTCATGACATCATGTTGTATTTCGATAACCTTTCCGAGCTCGGTGCGAATAAGTGTTGTGGTATGGTCTCCATTGCGGAAATTGTCGCAGGGTTGTCCTGTGATTTGTTCAACCATTTCTTTTCCGTGCACGCTCTTGGTGTCCATGGCAACGAGGGTAGTCATTCTGTCTCCGCGGTGGATATTGAGCAGTTGCGCAACGGGACCCAAGCCGTGTGTGGGATAGACATCTCCGCGGTGCTCCATGTTATATTTCAAGCGCCAGTGGAGTGAGTCTGGGTCGGAGCCGTCTGGATTATGCCAGTACTGCATCCAGTAGGGGTCCAGACTATGTATGTAAGCCCCTTCGACGCGTAGCACTTCCCCGAAGACGCCTTGTTGTGCCATATTGAGCGTATTCATTTCGAACCAGTCGTAGCAGCAGTTTTCGAGAATGATACAGTGTAGGCGTGTTTTTTCGACCAAATCGATGAGTGTCCATATCTGTGCGAGGTTCATTGCGGATGGCACTTCGATAGCGACATGTTTACCATGTTGCAAGGCGTATTGTGCGACGGGGAAATGGTGGTCCCAATCGGTAGCCACATAGACAAGGTCGATGTCTTCGCGTTCGCACAGTTGCTGATAGCCGTTTTCGCCCCAATAGAGGTCGGCAGCTGGAAGGTTGCGGCTCTCCAAGGTAGGAAGACAGGCAGCCGCGCGTGCCGAATCGTAGTCGCACAGGGCTTTAATTTCAACACCAGGGATATAGGTGTATCGGTCCACGGCATCGGGTCCTCGCATGCCTAATCCGACGAAGCCGATGTGTACAACGGGAATAGGTTCGCAAGCGAGTGCGACAGCCGTTTGTTGCCCTTCTGGCATAGCAGGAGAGTCAACAATAATCGTTCCTTCGTCCCAATGCCAGTGAGTGGCATACTGTTGTTCAGAAGAGTGACAGGCAGTCAGGCAGAATGCTACTGCAAGACAGATAAAAAAAGAGTGTTTCATAAGAGATTAAAAATGTTGGTTAATATGTTATATAGAGGTACAAAGATATTGTAACCTATCGGTAACAATCCGATTGATGTTCACTCGTGACCCGTGTTCATTCGCCCCAATTATTACGGTCAAGGGAGCGAAACGAAACGGCTTCCATGATATGTGCGGGTTGAATATCGGCTGCGTTGTCGAGGTCGGCAATAGTGCGTGCGACTTTCAAGATACGGTCGTAAGCGCGTGCGGAGAGTCCCATTGATGTTATGGCTTGTTCTAAACGGGTGTCACATTCGGCGGACAAACGGCAAAACTGCCGCACCATCTTGGGTGTCATCTGAGCATTACACCGGATGAGGGTGTCAATAAAGCGTTGCTGTTGGACCTGCCGTGCGCTGATAACTCGCCGGCGCATGGCGGCAGATGATTCGCCGGGTTGCATGTCTTTGAGTTTGGCATAAGGAACGGGCTGAATCTCGACATGAATATCAATACGATCCAGTAGCGGACCGCTGATACGATTCTTATATCGGTGTACCTGTGCCGGCGTGCAGGTGCAGGTATGCGTGAGGTCGCCGTAATGCCCACAGGGGCATGGGTTCATGGCTGCCACGAGCATAAACGAGGACGGGTAATCGACCGAGTTTTTAGCGCGTGCGATGGTAATATGGCGGTCCTCCAACGGTTGTCGCAGGACTTCGAGGGTGTGTTTGCCAAATTCAGGCAGTTCATCTAAAAACAATACACCATTGTGTGCGAGCGATATCTCTCCGGGACGGGGATTAGTGCTGCCGCCGCATAAACCGACATCAGTGATAGTGTGGTGAGGGCTTCGGAAAGGCCGTGTGACGACGAGCGATTGGTTTTTGCCGAGCAGTCCTGCAACAGAGTGTATTTTAGTTGTTTCCAGCGCTTCTTCCATTGTAAGTGGCGGCAATATAGACGGGAGGCGTTTTGCCATCATCGATTTACCGGCGCCCGGAGGACCGACCATCAACATGTTATGCCCTCCCGCGGCAGCGATTTCCATTGCGCGACGCACATTCTCCTGTCCGCGCACATCGGAGAAATCGGCATCGGACGGTACAGCATCGGTATTGAACTCGTTGTTCATATCAATAGAAAGCGGCTGGAGGTCGTATTCACCTTCTAAAAAACGTACCACATCTAAAAGGCATTCCATTGCATACACCTCTATCCCTTGAACGACTGCCGCCTCGCGTGCATTGGCTTGGGGCACGATGATTCCGCGAAAGCCCTGCTGCTTGGCCATGAGTGTAATGGGTAATACGCCTCGTGTGGGTTGCAGCGTGCCGTCCAAAGACAATTCGCCGACCATGACATAGTCCTCCAAGCGGTGCGAGTGAATCTGTTCGGACACCGCCAACATACCGATTGCCAAAGGCAGATCGTATGCCGTACCTTCTTTCTTCAAATCAGCCGGCGACATATTGATAGTGAGCATGCGATGCGGAATAGCCAATCCGTTGACTTGCAGGGCGGCATAGATACGGTCGCGTGCTTCTTTGACGGCATTGTCCGGCAAACCGACCAAAGCAAATTCGCTACCGGCTACGGCATGCACTTCAACGGTGACTAAATAAGCGGAGATGCCGTTTAAGGCAGAGGTGAAACATTTTGTAAACATGGCGGTTAAATGTTAGATGTTGCGGGATGTGCGGGAGTTGTAAGAGGAATAGGCGTTGCGGGAGGCAAGAAGGTTGCGAAGCCATTCACGGTAGATACCGATGTATCGTGCGTGTTTATCGGGGTTTATATCTTCGACGCGTACCATGATACCGGTCTCGAAGACATTAGCCAGTTCGTCGTTGATTGTTGAACCGAAGGCAAAGAGTGAGTCGGTGACATTGAGGTAGGCGGAGAACATAGGTGGAATGACAGTGCCTCTGGCTCGAACAGCCCGTTGTAGTATCTGATAGTTGAGAGCGGGGTCGTCGCCCATGAAGAGGTCGTCAGCCATTTCTTGTGCTTCGGCGGCTATGTCAAGCGGTTGTTTGGGGTAGAAGAGTTGTTTAGGGTCATTATGGAATCGTCGCAGATAGGCGAAGATGAGGTCTCGTGAGATGGGGTCGAAATGGGGGTAGACAGTAACTTTTCCGATGAGGTATTTTATTTCGGGGTGGTTATAGATGACGGCGCCTATCCCGTCCCATATATTATCGAGTGCGTATAGTGCTTTGACGCCCATTTCGCGGTTTTGGTACATAGGTTGAACGAAGGCGCGTCCGAGTTCGATGGTGTAAGGGAGGTAATTGCGGATGAAGTAGGGTGTGTAGTGGTAGAGGTGTGAGGATGTTATATAGGGTTGTCCGTCCTCGAGAAGAGCAGCGTCAGCGCAGCATAGGTATCTGTAACCGCCTATTATCTGTTCGTGGATAGGGTCCCAGACGAGGAGTTGGTGGTAGGGGTGTGCCATGGTGTCCATATCGTCCATATCCATTTCCTCGCCTGTTGCTCCTCCTCCGGCACGGAAGGATAGTTCTCGCAGCCGTGCTATTTCTCGCATGAGGTTAGGTGCGGAAGCGGCGGTGATGTCATATATTTCATTTTCCGCTTTGTTGGTAGGCCGCAGGAAAGCGTGTTTGGTAAGTTCGCGTTTGAGAAGGTCTCTATCGACAGGAGGAATGACCGTTTTCATAAGGGTGTAGTGGGTTTAGAGTTGGTATATCAGTTGTCTGAAATATTCGGGAGATAAGTCTGCAAGGTTTTGGTGTGGGATAGGATTGCCGAAGCGGACATTGAAGCGGGCACTTTGTGCGCGAAACATCTCGTCGGGCAGGAGTAGCATTTCGATATTAAAGGGTATATGCAGTGCTTTGCGCAGTTGTGCGATGCGGTAGAAACGGGGTGAGTTTTGTCCGAAGAAGCGTATAGGAATGACAGTTCGTTCATACCGTATGGCATTGCGCATGAAGGTGGGTCGCCAAGTGAGGTCTTTTATCTCGCCATGTTGTTTTCGTGAGCAGGCGCCGGCGGGGAAGGACAGGATAGGTGAGTCGGACTGCCACAATTCATGCTGTAGGAGCACATATTCGCGTTGTTGTCGTCCTATTTTATTGACGGGGACGAAGAGGTTGGCGATAGGCGTGACTTGTAGGAGAAGGTCATTTACGATAGCGCGTGCGTCGTATCCCATGCGGTGTAGGAGGAGCAGGAGGATAATACCGTCCAACCCGCCTAAAGGATGGTTCGCAACGAAGAGGGGGCGAGGAATGGAAGGTGGGAGGTGAGAAGGGGC
>JAZUGJ010000012.1:0-6001 GCA_045641145.1 Paludibacteraceae bacterium | reverse complement strand
TTTGCGGTATCGAAGCCGAAGTACTCCGCAACAGAGGTCAGTTTGCATCTTTCGACAGCCAGCAGACCGTCTTTCTGCAATTCCTTTGCCAGCTTGTACACATCAAGTGTATCGTGGACACGGAATGCGATACCGTTGCGCTCGAATTCTGCGTTGATGAACCTATCATCGAAACGATGATTGTTGTAGCCCACCAGAGTGGCATCACCGATAAAGTTGATGAACGCCGTGGCGGCACTCGCAAACTCCGGGGCGTTACGCACGGTGTCGTCCGAAATGCCGTTAATCTTTGTGATGAAAGGCTTAATGGTCATGTGCGGATTAACATAGCTGTCGAACTCGCCGATTACCCTGCCGTTCCGCACTTTAACTGCGGAAAGCTGGATAATGCGGTCATTCTCCGAACTCAGCCCCGTGGTTTCGAGGTCGTAGTAGCAGTAGGTACTTCCTGTCTCCGTCTTGCCGTTGCGGATGTTCACAAGGACAAGGACGATGATAAGAGCAATGATAAGTGCAGTCATTTTTATTCCCCCCACATTTTTCTGAAGTCTGACGGTGTGCAGACCGTGATGGCGTTGGTGTCTCCGTGCTGGCACACAAACAGGTGAAAGTCTTCTCCCTGTACTTCGGCAAAGTGGATTAAGTCGCCGCCAGCATTGTAGCGGTACTTTCTAACTACCTTACCCTCACGCCACATGATTGGGAAAATCAGCGATGCGGCGAATTCAAACAGGGAACGGGTGATTTCCTTGCCGTTAAGCCAGCACTTGCCCATCGTGTCATCACACTCGAACAGGGTACTGAAGCCTTTAGTCGAAAGGACGGCTTCGTTGTCGAGGGCAATTTCGAGCGGCACTTGCTCTAACTGGAAGTTACAGATAAACTTCATGGCTACTCTCCTTTTCAGTTGTCAAGGTGTGGATTGCTTACCCTGTTATATTACACCACCATTCAAAGAATTGCAATTGGCATAGTGTACAATATTTATTTGAGTTTTTGTATATATAGACAGAATAAACAAAAGTAAAACGATGTTGATTTTTCGCCGCCAAAGCAGTATAATAACCACGAGGAGTGATACGATGGAAGTGGTGTTATTGAAAATAGACCAGATACTGATACTCGACAGAGAACGGAAAGACATGGGGGATTTGGAAGCGTTGGCTGACAGCATCTCCGAACTCGGACAGATTTCCCCGATACTCGTTACACGGAACTGTGATGCAAATACCGCACACAAGTATCCGTACATACTGCTGTGCGGAGAGCGGCGTTTGAGGGCAATCAGGGACATTCTCAATCAGAAGCTGATAGCCGCAGAGTTTCGGGCTTGTTCATCGCCGCAGGAGATGCTGGCGTGGGAAGTTGCAGAAAACCTGCACTTGCCATACAGCGAAGAGGAGTTTGCCAACTCGTTTGAACACTTTGAAAATGTGCGAAAGAGTTGGGGAGAGATGGACTTGGTGGAGATACCAGTCGTCACGCAATCTCCGTTCATGCTGGTAAAGAAATGATAAAACTCCCCACCAAGACTTTTCTCGGTGGGGAGTTTTTGCAGGGACGCTCCCCCACCTGTGCGGCAAGGGAGCGTGGGGTGTGGTGCTTACACGAGAAGCCCTGTGCTTCTGTCGTATCTGAGCGGAACGCCATCGAGGGTGACGAAACGCATCACATTGCCCTCGGTGGTCACTTTCTCATCCGGGTCGAGGACAAAGACCAGATTGGTCTCCATGCACAGGGGATAGCCGCCCATCTGCCACGGTTCTGCTCTGCCGTCCTCAATCCAGACATGATTGGTAGCATCGGTGCAGAGACACCAGCCGTTCTCGTCCGAGCCGAGTTCCCGCACTTCAACAACATCGCCGTCCATGAAGACCTTGTTGCCGTCAATGATGGGCGTTCCGAAGCAGTCCCAGTAGTCGATGGTGGCGGTTTCGGGATTGTACGCAGAGTTGAATGACTTCATGACAAAAACCTCCTACTATTCAATTGACAAGGTATGACAGGGGATGCCCCCGCCGTGGTCAGCCTTGTGCCGTCCACAAGTACATATTACCCCCGCCGTTCCGATATGTCAAGAGTTTTTTTGCAAAATTGCAAACATTCTTTGTTTCCAGAAACTGCCACCCGCAGACCCCCGCTCGTATTGATTGATAATAGATATGTGTGTGCGTGTGTGCCTGTACCCGGTATTTTGTTTGCCGAAAATAAATTTATATTTTTTGCAAAAAGGGGTTGACATCCGTTATAAGAACTGGTAATATATATTTGCGGGCAGGACATGATACCTACCCGATGTACCTTAAATAACTGAATAATGGAGGATTTTTTGTATGAGCGCAAATGTAAACACCATGATGTATGTTGGCCGTGAAACTCCTTGGCACGGTCTGGGCGTATCTGTTGAGACCGCTCCCACTTCCGCTGATGCCATCCGCATGGCAGGTCTGGACTGGACTGTGAAGCAGAAGAAGCTGGTCACCATTGACGGCATGGAGATTCCCGACAGGCTGGCAAACATCCGCTCCGACACCAACGCCTATCTGGGTACGGTATCCAACCGCTACCGCATCGTCCAGAACGAGGACGCCTTCAGCTTTACCGATGGCATCATCGGCGGCGATGTGCGGTACGAAACTGCGGGTGTTCTCGGCAAGGGCGAGACCATCTGGCTTCTGGCTAAACTGCCCGAAACCGAACTGGTCGGCGACAAGACTGACCCGTACCTGTGTTTCACCAATGCGCACGATGGCACGGGCGCAGTCAGAGCGTGCGTCACGCCCATCCGTGTGGTCTGCCAGAACACCCTGAATGTTGCCCTGCGCACCGCAAACCGTGCGTGGTCTACCAAGCACACTGGCGACATGACTCTCAAGATGAGAGAAGCCCGCAAGAGCCTCGAACTGGCAGGTGAGTACCTCGATACCCTGTCCGAGGCGGCGATGAAGTATGCCAACACCGAGATTCGCCGTGACGAAATCGACAAGATTCTCGAAGAGCTTTTCCCCATCGCCGACACCGCAACCGACAGGGAGAAGGCAAACAAGACTGCCGCCAAGCAGGAACTTCTGGTCTGCTACTTCGCACCCGACATCGAGAAGTTCCGTGGCACGGCTTGGGGGCTTATCAACGCCGCCAGCGACATGGCAACCCATAACGCACCCCGCCGCATGACCAAGAACTACCGCTCCAACAACTGGGGCAGAGTCATCAAAGGTCACCCCATGATTGACGGTATGGTTTCTGCTATCGACCATGTGGTCAAGAGCAGAGTCACCGTCTGACCGCACCACCGACAAGCCCTCGCCCTGCGGGGCGGGGGCTTCGTGCTAACTAAACCACCAGCACTCTGGGCGGGAAACCACCGAGATAAAAAAAGAAAGGTAAGGACACAAATGTTTGATGACGATATCTGTAGATGTTGCTACAGCGACTGTCCGAGGTTTGACGACTGCTATCGTGGAAAAGGGTACTACATCGAGAAAAAGGAATTGCCGACAGTTTTCTCTATCAGTAATTTCGGTTGCGCCTGTACCGAAGAAAACGGATACCCGTACTTTATTGCACCAGAGCCGCCAGTAACACAGAAAGAGGATACACCGCCCTCGCAAGAGTTTCTGAACGCTATGCGGCTTATCCTGTGCGAAGCTATCCCCATCGCAGAGGATACAGAGAGCGTGGAGCTACTGGATGTTATAGACGAAGTGAAACAACTGCACCACTTTTTCCAGATACCTGTATCCGATGTCCGTGGCACTACATACATCCTGTACTGCGGCAACTGTGACCGCATCGGCTATATAGACTACCTTGTATCACTGGTGGACAGCGCAAAGCAGAAGACAGACAACTTTACGGCGGCGGTGCGGCTGAACAAGATTATAGCTATGCTCAATCTGGCAAGGGAAAGCATCAGACACAGAAAACCAGAGGACAACACATCGGAACTGGACACCCTGCTTTCCCGTTCCCTTGCTCTGATTGATTCTGCCAGATACAAAGCACGGTTGAGCGATACCAGTATCGGCCATCTGCTGAACAAGGTTAGACGGGATATCATACTGGCTAAAGATATCGTGGAAAATAGTTTATAAAAATACTTGACACCTGCCTGTTGCGGTTATATAATACAAGGCAAGCCGCAACAGGCAGGTGGGTTAAGGAAGATATTCCATTATCAAGATGACATGTGAGGAAAGCTATTTCCAGCGAGGCTCTTTTCCAACGATGACGATGCAGATTCCATCTTGAAAATCGACAGCATTTACAATATAATGAATGTGGAATGATGCGGACACACCGAGAAAGGATAAATAATCATGGCGGTACTCAAAGAAGGCAGTGCATATCAGCTGAACTACAAAAACTCGTGCAACGGACTGGATTTGCTTTCCGATGTAATCAGCGGTTCTGTGGTGACGGTATTTTTTGACCCACAGTACCGTGGAGTTCTCGATAAACTCAAGTACGGAAACGAGGGAAAAGGGCGTTGCAAAGAAAGAAGTCAGTTGCCGCAGATGGATGAGGATACGATAATTTCTTTTATCAAAGAGGTTGAGCGCATCCTCACCCCGAGTGGATACCTGTTTCTGTGGGTAGATAAGTTCCATCTGACGAACGGCGAACACGGGATGCATAAGTGGTTCAACTCGAAAGCCTTCACCATTGTTGATATGATTGTATGGGATAAAGGCAAGATAGGACTCGGCTATAGAACAAGGAGAAAGTCCGAGTATCTTATTGTGCTACAGAAAAACCCTACCAAGGCGAGGTCAACTTGGTCAGACCACGCCATTCCCAATGTATGGGTGGAAAAGGTTGTAAAAAACCATCCTCACACCAAGCCTGTTGAATTGCAACGCCGACTGATTAACGCCACCACCTCCGAAGGCGATGTCGTACTTGACCCAGCGGCTGGCGGTTTCTCCGTTTTCGAGGCTTGCAAACTGCTAAACCGTGATTTTCTCGGTTGCGACCTCGAGGTTGACCTCTAAAAAATACTTGACATCCGTTTGTTGTGGTCTTATAATACAAGAGAAGTCAACAATTAAACGGAGGGTTTTTCTATGAAGTTCAAGCATGGCTATACCGAGGGCAAGTACTCTGTGGTCAAGATGACCTGCAAGGTCGCCGCAGAAGATAAGTACTTCCGCACCAATCCCTACGACAATGCAGACTCCGACCTGTACGCCCGCATCTGCACACAGGACATTCTGCCGTACTTCCTGTTCAAGAAGTACACGAAGTCCAACAGCGTGCGTGTGGCGTTCGCCACCACCTACACCAACGCCGATTTCGCCAGAAAGGTTTATGAGGGCGAGAAGTGCTTCATCCGTACCCATACCTGCGGCGACCGCTATGACGGTGAGTGCTTCTTCTCCTGTGAAGCTATGTTTCTCGTGGACGGGAACGGCAATGTTCTCGACATCTACGCTCCGGGCTATGAAGAAGTTCCCGTTCCCGATGACTACGACTACTGAAAGATTTCCCGCCCTCTGCGGCGGGAAATCTTTTTCCCCTCTTTTTGTTTGCAATAAAAAAATTTATTTTTTTGTAAAAAATGGTTGACAGGTGCAGAACCATTTGTTATAATAGCTTCAGCAGTTGAGGGTAACACCTCTAAATAATTCAGCCCCGCAAGGGGAGCTTACTTAAAGGAGATTTTACTATGGCTAAGAAGTACTACCTGCCCACCGAGACCGCCGCCACCATCATCGCCCGCGCCGTGGAAGTCATCGCCGAGTTCGGCGGCTTCCGCAAAGCGTCCGAGGCGGGCGCGACCAAGGACGAAGTCCTGCGCCGCATCGGTCACGGCGTTCCCGCCCCCGCCGTGACCGATGAGGTCAAGTCCATCCTCACATGGGCAGAACTCGGTTACGCCACCAACAGCGACTACCGCCAGACGCTGTCCGACATCGCCAACTCCACCGAGATGGAGTCCTACATGGTAGGCTACCTCGCATCTGCGGTGGAAAGCCACCGCAAGGCGATGGCAAAAGCC
>JAZUGJ010000011.1:0-21286 GCA_045641145.1 Paludibacteraceae bacterium | reverse complement strand
TGCAGGCAGTTAAACTCCTCGTTTTCATACACGACCGACTTGCTCAATCCGTAACTGTTAAGCGGTTTGCCGCGCAGGGAGAAGACCGCCTGTGTGCGTACGTCACGCGACTTGGTGATACTGCCCGATGCGGACAGACCCTCCGTGATAAAGATACAACTCTCCTGACGCAAATCGTCCTCGCTATCTTTTGACGAACGGACCGGCTTGGGGTCGTTATAGTGTATTTGGCAATCGCGCAACTTGGGGTTATTGAGCAGGTTCTTCTTGGCCCTTTCTTTCGCGGCTTTGGTAACGCCTGCTATGGCTTTGCGCTCTTTCTCCGAGTCCTGAATCTTTTGGAGCATGACCTCCGTTATCTCGGGGTGTTTATGCAGATAATTATCCAGTTGCTGCTTGACAAAATCGTTCACAAACTTATTCACGCTCACGCCGCCTGTGGGAGACATGTCTTTTGAGCCCAACTTGACTTTCGTCTGACTCTCAAAGACCGGTTCTTCCACATTGATGGCAATGGCTCCCACGACACCGTTGCGTATATCCGCCAAGTCCTGGTTCTTATTGAAGAACTCCTTGATAGTCCGCCCGATGGCTTCGCGGTAAGCGGCTTGGTGCGTACCGCCCTGAATGGTATGCTGACCGTTGACAAAGGAGTAATACTCGTCATTGTTCTGGTCGGTATGGGTGAGGGCTATCTCGATATCCTCGCCCGCGATATGAATAATCGGATAAAGGGGCTCCACCGTCATGTTCTCCGTCAAGAGGTCGAACAAGCCGTTTTTGGACAGGAATTTCTTGCCGTTATAGACCAGTGTCAGTCCCGTATTGAGATAGGCATAGTTACGCAGCATGGTCTCAATATAGTCGTCGCGGAACTGGTAGTTTTCAAACAGTCCTTTCGATGAATCGGGAGTAAATTCAATGCGTGTACCCCGTTTTTCCGGACCGTCGTAGGGTTGGACATCGGTGTCCGAGACGAGGTGTCCCTGGTGGAAAACGGCTTTGCGTGTTTGTCCGTCACGGAACGATTGGACCGTAAAATCCATGGATAGGGCATTCACCGCCTTGGTACCGACACCGTTCAAACCGACGGATTTCTTAAACGCCTTACTGTCGTATTTACCGCCTGTATTAAGGATAGAGACAGCATCGACCATCTTACCAAGAGGTATGCCGCGTCCGTAGTCGCGCACGGTAACGGCACCGTCCGCCACGGTGACTTCAATCACCTTACCCTCGCCCATTCGGTATTCATCTATGCTGTTATCAATCGTCTCTTTCATCAATACATAGATGCCGTCGTCCGAGTGTGAGCCGTCCCCTAATTTACCGATATACATACCCGGGCGTCTGCGGATATGCTCGCGGTCGTCCAAGTGGATAATACTGTCATTATCGTACTGCACCTGTATGTCTTTTTCGTCTGCCATACTACTCCAAATTAGGTTGCAAAGATACAATTTATTTTTCATTTATGCAAATTTTACCCCCAAAATGGCTGCTTTCACCCCTATAATAAGCAAATTATCCCTTTGCGTGCGATAACAAACCTTTTGTTTGCGTATGTGCGTAAAAAACCGTACCTTTGCATGTGAAATCAAATTTCATACGCGATGAAACATTATTTGCAATTCCTTCAAGACACGATACGTGCCAACTGGCATGAGCCCGCCATAACGGACTATCAGGGAACCTATTCCTACACCTACGGCGAGTTGGCGGAACAAGTATGCCGGTTGCAGTTGCTGTTTGAACAATTAGGCGTCCGTGCGGGAGATAAGATAGCCATTTGCGGCAGGAACTGCTCCAACTGGGGTGTGGCTTATTTATCCATTGCCGCCGCCCGCTGTGTGGCCGTGTCCATACTGCCGGAGTTTACATCGGACAGCATTCACCAATTGGTCAACCACTCGGAAGCCAAAGTGCTGTTTGTGGGACCGTGGGTCAAAGGGCGTATCGACCTTAGTGCCATGCCCGAAGTGGAAACATTCATCGCCCTTGAAGATTTGACCGTCATGTCGTCCAAAACGACGGTGGACACCGCGCAAATAGAAGCGTCCTTCCGCGACCGTTATCCCGACGGCTATCAGCCGCAGCATGTACACATGCCCATTGACAACATGGACGAAGTGGCACTGATTAACTACACATCCGGTTCGACCGGTTCCCCGAAGGGCGTCATGCTCACCCATAAGAACCTGAGTTCGAATGTGGTCTATGCCCAGGACAATATCCCCAACCGTCCCGGGCTGACCTGCGTGAGTATGCTACCGTTGGCGCACATGTTCGGGCTGATGTTTGAGTTCCTTTATCAACTGGCGGGGGGCACGCATGTCTATTTCCTGACCACCAGTTTGACACCCGCATTGCTGATGAAAGCATTTCACGATGTGCAGCCCTATATGATTCTGACCGTGCCGCTGGTACTGGAAAAAATATTCAAGAAGAAAATCCTGCCGGAGATACAAAAACCCATTGTCAGGGTGCTGTGGTACACCCCCTTTGTCAATCTCCCCATCCGCAGAAAAGTGCATAAAGCATTGTTGCAGGCATTCGGCGGTAAGTTACAGTTCCTTATTGTAGGCGGAGCGGCATTGAGCGAAGATGTGGAGAAATGTATGAAGCAGATTCGTTTCCCCTACACCTGCGGTTACGGCATGACCGAATGTGCGCCGATTGTATGTTACGAACACTGGCGTAAATATGTGTTCAAGTCTTGCGGCAAAGCGGTGGACCGAATGGAACTGCGTATTGACTCAGACAACCCCCGCAAGCACGAAGGCGAGATATTGGTACGGGGCGACAATGTGATGCGCGGTTATTACAAGAACCTCCAAGCCACCGACAATGTCTTTACCGACGACGGTTGGATGCGTACCGGCGACATCGGTATCATCGACCGGAAAGGCAACCTCTTTCTGAGGGGCAGAAGCAAGAACATGATTCTCGGTGCCAGCGGTCAGAATATCTACCCCGAAGAGATAGAGGATAAACTCAATTCGCTGGAAGGTGTTGTGGAGTCGGTTGTGATAGAACGCGACGGCAAACTGGTGGGGTTGGTTTTCCCCGAGATGCAACAGATAGAAGCCAATATAGACAAAATAAAACAACTGATGCAGGATAACCTGCAAAAACTGAATAAGTTACTGCCCGGATACAGCAAGGTAAGCGATATAGAGATTGTAGATAAGGAGTTTGAAAAAACGCCTAAAAAGTCCATTAAACGCTTCCTTTACAAGTGATTTTTGCATTTTTTTGCCGAAAAATTTGGCAGTATCAAAAATTTGTTGTACCTTTGCACCCGCTTTCTCAGGAGAGTGTGCGGCGGGGTAGCTCAGCTGGTTAGAGCGCATGATTCATAATCATGAGGTCCCCGGTTCAATCCCGGGCCCCGCTACAAGAAAAGGTTGGCGAAGAGCCAACCTTTTTCTTATCCCCACTGACGGACGATATTGTCCATTATATCAAACACTTCCTGCTTTGTTTCGGCACGGAGAAGGGCGATACGGGTTTGTTTGAAATCATATAAGCCCTTAAAGACCGGACTATTGGCAAAATGGCGACGGCTATGGACAATACCTTTCCGCTCGTCCCCTATCCACCGGATAGCACTTTCGACATGCTCTTTGAGTATATCGACGCACCACTGCATGCTACGCGGCGGCAGCAGTTCGCCTGTGTCCAGATAATGGCGCATATCCTCAAAGATCCACGGACAACCGAATGTGGCACGCCCAATCATGATAGCATCCACGCCGTAGCGGTCAAAACATTCGCGGGCGCGTTGGGGTGTGGTGACATCCCCATTACCGATAATAGGTATATGCATGCGCGGGTTATTCTTGACCTCACCGATAAGCGTCCAGTCGGCGTCTCCGGTGTACATTTGCGCCCGCGTGCGACCATGGATAGCCAATTGTTGAATCCCGCAATCCTGCAATTGCTCCGCCAAATCGACGATAATCTTTTCATCGTCATTCCAGCCCAAGCGCGTCTTGGCGGTAACGGGCAGGGAAACCGCACGGACGACGGCACGGGTAATGTCCAGCATACGCGGTACATCGCGCAACAGTCCCGCACCGGCACCTTTTCCCGCCACTTTCTTAACCGGGCAACCGAAATTAATATCAATAAAGTCCGGCTTGGCCTGCTCAACGATTTGTGCCGCCTGCGCCATTGATTCGGCATCGCGTCCGTATATCTGGATTGCCACCGGCCGCTCGGTATCGGAAATCGTCAGTTTGCGCATCGTGGAAGCCACATCGCGCACAAGGGCATCGGCATTGACGAACTCCGTATAGACACGGTCGGCACCGAAGCGCTTGCACAAGAGGCGAAAAGCGGGGTCGGTAACATCCTCCATCGGAGCCAGATAAAGCGGATAGCGAATAGGCATAAGTCAACGTTTGAGGGCAAAAAAACGAGTCATCCGTTCCCGGCATTCATCTTCCAGAACACCCGATGAAACGGCACATTTGGGATGAAGGGCTTGGGGAGCAAAAGAGGTATAGCCGCGTTTCGGGTCAGCCGTACCAAAGACCAGACGCGGCACCTGTGCCCAACCGATGGCTCCGGCACACATAACACACGGCTCAACGGTAACATAAAGGGTACAGTCGGTCAGGTACTTGCCCCCAAGGGTTTGCGCTGCAGCCGTGATGGCCTGTATCTCGGCATGCGCCGTAATATCCGCCAGCGTCTCCGTCAGGTTATGTCCCCGTCCCACAATCTGCCCTTGACAGACAATGACACACCCGACCGGCACTTCATTCTGTTGGAGTGCCAAGTCCGCCTCGTGCAAGGCGAGGGTCATATAGCGTTCATCATCGTTCATGGCAGAAAAGGGGGAGTTGGTCCGGGTGTTGCTCCAAATAATTTCCAATAACGACTATGTCCGCCCCGGCATCAAACGCCTCCCGCATGGCTTGGGGCGTGCGTATTCCTCCGCCCACAATAAGCGGTACGGAAAGCAACGAGCGGACCGTACGGATTGTATCGGCAGACACGGGAGTCAACGCCCCCGAACCGGCCTCGAGATAGATGAGTTGTTTACCCAATAATTCACCCAAAAGGGCCGTATCGGCAATGGTGGCAATATCCTGTCGGGGAATAGGCGTTGAGTGGGAAGAACGGACAACGCTGGTAAGCGTACCGCCATCAATAAGTATATACCCCATAGGAATAACCTCTACGCCGGAGTCGTGAATGCGTTTGGCGGCAGACAGGTGTCGGCCAATCAGCAAATCGGGATTGCGGGAGGAAAGGACAGAGAGAAACAGGAGTGCGTCGGCATCGGCTGAAAACTGACCGAGATTGCCGGGAAAGAGCACAATAGGGCGACGGGTGAGTGTGCGTATCTGTCCGATAAAATCCGACGGAATAATACCCGTACTACCTCCGACAAAAATAAGGTCAGCGGCATCTAAATCACCCCTCGTGAAAGGAACGGGTTTCTCGGGGTCAAGCAGAACTGCCAGCAGTTTAGCGCCGGTATGCCGGCTATGTTGTATGTGTTCCAATATAGTCATTGCCAGCGGATGGTTTCAATCATTTGGCGAACATCCGTTTTGAGATAGTCGATAACGGGTGCAAGCGAATCCTGATTGGGGATACAGTTGATATAGACCGCTGCGCGGAAAAAATGGCGCGTGGAGTCGGTAACATAAAACTGAACAGGCGTGGCCGTATTGCCCTCAAACTCATAATAGACCCCGAACACGCGGTTATCGGGATCGGCATATTCCTGCTGTGGGATAGCAGATGCCTTAACGGCGTGGCTATACACAAACTCTTCGGCATCGGCATTGAGCGCACGCAAGTTCCCGTTCACCGCTTTATAGGAGCAGTGAATCGTGGCATTCAGAGACGGATAAACAATATTAATCCAATATGGCTCGCCGTTTTCAGACACGGGCTGTACCGTACCATTCGTGCTGACACTAAACCGATAGGGGTAAGCGGGGGCGGCAAAGTCCGTGTAGCCATGTTCAGGTATAGCGATACGGAAATAGCCGTATTCCTTAGGCGTATGAGGTTTGCCGCAGCCGGTAAAAAAAACACCGACAGCCACCAAACACCCCAACCATATAGTTATATTCCGATACATAGCCATCTATAAATAACCATGCAAAGGTACAAAAAACATTTTGAATATGCAAATTTTTGCCGGAAAATCGCGCGTGCGCTTGCGTATGTCAAAAAAAAGTTGTACCTTTGGCGTGTAATTTGGGTAAGTATCCACTTAAATGAAATATAATACTATGAATTCAAACAATTATTGCGTTATCATGGCAGGAGGAATAGGCAGCCGTTTCTGGCCTTTCTCCCGCAACAACCGTCCGAAACAGTTTCTGGACTTTTTCGGTACGGGACGGTCGCTGTTGCAAATGACGGTGGACCGTTTCCGTCCCGTTGTACCGATTGAGAATGTGCTCATCGTCACGAATGTGCTATATAAAGATTTGATATTGGAGCAAATTCCCGACATGAAGCCCGACCAGATATTATGCGAGCCGGCGCGAAGAAACACGGCTCCGTGCATCGCTTACGCCACAGCACATATCAAAGCCATGGTGTATCAAAAAGTATATGGGCATAAGATACGGAAAGGAGAGAAAATCAACTGGGACGAGGAGAAGATGAACGCCCGTATCGTGGTGGCACCAAGCGACCATCTCATTCTGCAAGAGCAGACTTTCCAACAGGTGATTGAAGACGGCTTGGACTTTGTGGGCAAGAACGACACCTTACTCACTTTGGGCATGAAGCCGACCCGCCCCGAAACAGGATACGGTTACATACAAATGACGCCGGGGGAGAGCACTTTCCGCGAAGTGAAAACTTTTACCGAGAAGCCAAATTTAGATTTAGCCAAAGTGTTTGTACAGAGCGGTGAGTTCTTGTGGAACTCGGGTATTTTCCTGTGGAACCTGCGGACGATACGCCATGAGTTGAAGCGCAACCTACCCGACCTGACGGATAAGTTTGAGGCGGGAGAGTTTTATATGGGTACCAACGAAGAGGAGCAGTTTATTCAGGAGATGTTCCCCACTTGTCCGAATATCAGTATCGACTACGGCGTGATGGAAAAAGCCCAATCGGTACATGTATTGCCGGCTGATTTCGGTTGGTCGGACTTGGGTACATGGGGGTCACTATATGACCTGAGCGAGAAAGATGCACACAGGAATGTAACACTGAAATGTGATACGGCCTATTACGAAAGCGAGGGCAATATCGTGACACTGCCGGAAGGCCATCTGGCAGTTATCCGAGGGCTGAAAGACTACATTATAGCCGAATCGGACCATGTGCTATTGATTTGTCCCCGTCAAGAGGAACAACAGATCCGTCAATTTGTGACCGATGCCGAAGTCAAATTCGGCGGCAAATACAATTAGTATGAGTTACCTGAATTTTGACAAAACATTATTGGTCAACTTGGAGCGCAGTCTGAGCAAAGAGATGATTCGCACCAATCGGGCAGGGGCATACAACTCAACCACCCTTGTAGACTGCAATACGCGCAAGTACCACGGTCAGTTAGTGTTGCCGTTGCCGGAGATGGGACCGGACAATTATGTGCTGCTATCCTCTCTGGACGAAACAGTTATCCAGCACGGAGCGGAATTTAATCTCGGTTTGCACAAATACGGAACCAATACTTTTGTCCCTAACGGTCACAAATACATCCGCGAATTTACCTGCGAAGTTATCTCCAAAACGACCTACCGTGTCGGAGGTGTCATACTAACCAAAGAGCGTATGCTGGTCAGTTTTGAGCCGCGTGTACTGATACGCTACACCTTAGTGGAAGCCGGTGCGCCGTGTATATTGCGTTTCCGCCCGTTCCTCGCTTTCCGCAGCGTGAATGAACTGACGCATGAGAATTCACAAGCCGATTCGACCATGCAACCGATCACCAACGGTTGTAAAAACCGCATGTATGGCGGTTTCCCCGAACTATATATGCAGTTCTCAAAGAAAGCGGATTATTGCCATGCACCGTCGTGGTATAAAGATATCGAGTATCAGAAAGAGCAGGAACGCGGATTTGAATACAAGGAAGACTTATTGGTTCCCGGCTACTTCGAACTGCCGATGAAACGCGGCGAGTCGGTCATTTTCTCTGCCGGCATTAGCGAAATCAAACCCAATACGCTGAAAACGATATGGGAAAAGGAAATGCAACGACGCAACGCCCGTGAAGATATGTTCGCCTGCCTCAAAAACTCAGCGGCACAGTTCTACAAGCGAGTGGGTAACCGGTGCTATCTATTAGCGGGTTATCCGTGGTTCCACGCTTCCGCCCGCGAGGAGTTTTTTGCCACGCCGTCGTGTACGCTGGATATTGACCGTCCCGAATATTGGACCGCCATCATGGACGAAACGGCAGTGCCGATGGTCAAGACTTTTATGGAGAGCGGGCGCATAGAAGGTGAGATACACGGAATGGATGAGCCGGATGCCTTATTGTGGTTTATCCGCGCCATTCAAAAATATGCCCATAAATACACCGTTCAAGCCGCAGCGGACAGATATGCCGACCTGTGCAGACAGATTGTGGAATATTACCGCAAGAACCATCATCCGCGTGCCAATGTCCATCCGTCGGGACTGATTTGGGTGGACGGCAGGGAGCGTCCCGCCACATGGATGAATGCCGTGGAGAACGGCAGACCTATCACCCCCCGTACCGGTTATGTGGTGGAGATAAACGCATTATGGTACAACGCCATGTGTTTCACTGCCGAAATGCTGCGTGCACAAGGTAAAGACAATATGGCAGACTTGACCGAATATCAAGCCGAACTGCTACGCGATGCGTTTGTGAACACTTTTTGGAACGGTGTGTATCTGGATGACTATGTGATTGATTCCTACCACGACAAAGAAGTGCGTCCCAACCAGATTTGGGCGGCATCCCTGCCCTACTCGCCATTGGACAGAAAGCAACAGAAAGCGGTGGTGGATATATGCACCAAGGAACTGTTAACCCCGCGCGGGTTACGCACGCTGTCCCCCAAGAGCGGCAATTACCGTCCTATCTACATAGGCGGTCAATTGGAGCGCGACCGCAATTTCCATAACGGACCTGTATGGCCCTACACCATTGCGGCGTATGCACGCGCTTATATGAGCGTGTACAAGCACTCGGGCATGAGTTTCATGCAACGCCTGTTGGTGGGCTACGAACAGGAAATGTCCGAACTATGTATCGGTACACTCAATGAACTATATGACGGCAACCCGCCCTACAAAGGACACGGCGGATTCTCTTACGCACCCTCGGTGGCTGCGGCTATCTCGGTAATTGACACCATGAACCATTTTGAAACGCAGCAGAACCTATGAAAGCATTAATGTTCGGGTGGGAATTTCCCCCTCATATATTAGGCGGATTAGGAACCGCCAGTTACGGATTGACACGCGGCATGGCACAGCAGGAAGACATGGATATCACCTTTGTGCTACCTCGTCCGTGGGGTGATGAGGACCAGTCTTTTTTGCGTATTATAGGCGCCAACAGTGTTGACGTGCCCGGTCGCAGCTGCATAGAGTTTTCGGGACGCTATCCTGATAACTTAGTGGAAGAGATAGGCAACTATGAAGCCGTTGCTGCCCAGTTGGCATATCGGGAACAGTTTGATATCATCCATTCACACGACTGGCTGACTTATCCTGCCGGAGTGGCAGCCAAACATATCACCGGCAAGCCGTTGGTTATTCATGTACACGCCACCGACTTTGACCGCTCGCGCGGAAATGTCAATCCGACCGTCTATGCCATTGAGCGGAGAGGAATGGACGAGGCGGACCATATCATGTGTGTGAGCAATCTGACCCGCCAAACGGTGATTGAGAAATACGGACAACACCCCGATAAGGTATCTACCGTGCATAACGCCGTAGAACCCCTACCCAATCCGGATGAGTTTACAAAACACCCCCGCAAAGACAAACTGGTAACTTTTCTCGGACGCATTACGATGCAGAAAGGTCCTGAATACTTTGTGGAAGCGGCAGCGCGGGTGTTGGAAAAAACAGACGGCGTGCGTTTCGTTATGGCAGGGTCCGGCGATATGATGAACAAAATGATTGACCTCGTGGCACAACGCGGTATTTCGGACAAGTTCCACTTCCCCGGATTCATGCGCGGCAAACAAGTGCAACAGATTTTGGCGGATTCGGATGTCTATATCATGCCATCCGTCAGCGAGCCGTTCGGCATATCACCACTGGAAGCCATGCAAGTGGGCTGTCCGTCCATTATCAGTCACCAGTCGGGCTGTGCAGAGATACTCAATCACGCCATCAAAACCGACTATTGGGACATAGACGCCATGGCGGACGCCATCTATGCCATTGTCAAATACCCCGCCATGTATCAATCCCTATCCGAGTTAGGTAGAGAAGAGGTGAATAATATCCGTTGGTATGACGCTGGACTGAAAGTACGCGCCATATACGACCGAGTTATCGCCCAACGGTGGGGATAAAATAAACACTGTAAATTGTATGCTTATGAAAAATATCTGTTTCTGTTTTCAAATGCACGCGCCGTACCGGCTGAAACGCTACCGTTTCTTTGAAATCGGTCAAGACCATTATTATTACGATGATATGGCAACCGAGGAATATATCACTTGGCTGACCAACACATCCTATCTGCCGCTGTGTACAACCGTCAAAGAGATGATTCGCCTCAGCAAGAACAAGTTCCATTGCGCGATTGCCGTGTCGGGAACCATGTTGGAGTTATTTGAGCAGTTTATGCCGGAAATGATAGACCTGCTCAAAGAATTGGCAGCGACCAAATGTGTAGAGTTCGTGCGTGTCCCCTATTCCTATTCGCTGGCTGCCCAATGCAACCCGTCCGAGTTTGAGGACCAACTGAAACGCCATGCGGACAAAATGGACGATGTGCTGGGCGTAACCTCCACCACATTATGGAATACCGAGTTATTATATAGTGACGAGATTGCCGAACAAGCACTCCAACTCGGCTACAAGACCATCATGACGGAAGGTGCCAAACATATCCTTTCTTATAAATCACCCAACTATTTGTACAGCACCTGCATCTCGCCCAAACAAACCTTATTGATGCGAAATGCGGCGTTAAGCGATTCACTGTCGTTCCATTTCTCCGACCCTAACTGGTATGATTTCCCGATGGACGCCGAGAAATTTATCGGCAAGATAGCCGCCCTGCCCGAGCAGGAGCAACTGATTAACCTATGGATGGGCGCGGAGACATTCGGCATACTTCAAACAGCCGGAACGGGTATCTTTGAGTTTATGAAAGCCCTGCCATACTACGCCATTGAGCAAGACATGGCATTTCTGACGCCAAGCGAAGCCGCAAAGAAAATGGCTGCAGTAGAGCCGATTATATCCCCCTATCCGCTAACATGGACAGGCGAAGGTAAGGACCTGAGCACCTTCCTCGGTAACGACCTGCAACAGGAGGCGACCGGCAAGTTCTACGCCGTGACAGAACGGGTACATCTGTGTCAGGACAAGAGTTTGAAACGCGACTGGATGCTGCTGCAAGATGTCAATTTCTTGCATTACATGAACCACATAGACCAAGGGTCGTCCACCTTTGAGTCGGCATATGATGCGTTCATCAACTACATGAATATCCTCAGCGATTTCCTGCAACGAGTAGATGAACAATACCCGACCACCATTGAAAACGAAGAACTGAATTCGCTCTTAAAAACCATTACTAATCAGGAAAAAGAGATTGCCGACTTGCAAGCCGAAGTCCGCAAATTGAAGAAGAAAAAGTAGTGCGTAGCATACGAATATATGGTTTATTGTTATTGGTATTGATAGGCATTATGCCCGCTATGGCTGCCAAGACCAAGTTGCCCAAGACGGTTATCCGTGCTTGGACACTACCGCATCCCATCGCATTGGCGGATACGCAGCGGTTGGATACTTCGTTTTTGAACTTCCCGATGCGGAACGAGTTGTATGACTTATCCATTTGTAACCTCTACAACGGCAACCTGGTCTCGCCGGTTATGTCTGCCATCTATTTCGATCGCACACACAAGACCGACTTTTTATTTGGCAACCAGTATGACATTTACACCACTACGCCGCAAGATGTGCGTTTCTACAATACCACCACGCCTTATTCGTCTATCTCCTACAAGCGCGGATTTAAAACCTATCATGAGGACGATGAACTGAAATTTATGTTCACCGGCAACATAACACCCCGCTGGAACTTAGGTACGACGCTCAATCTTACCAGTGCCGTCGGACATTATAAATCTCAGGCAGGCAAAACCTTCAACGGCTCGGTTTGGACTTCGTATAACGGCAACCATTACAGCGTTCAAGCCGCCTTTACTTTCAATAAACTGAGTACATTTGAAAACGGCGGTTTGGCAGACCCGATGCAGATACGCAATACAGAATTGGAAACGGAAGACCTTCCCACCAATATGAGCGGCATGACCGGCTACCGTTATTTGGCGGGATATCTGAACCATTATTACAGCATTTGCGTGGAGCGCAATCAAAAAGTGCATTACCGCGAAAGAGATGAACGCGGACGGTGGGTTGAGTTGGACTCCACCCGTGTCATCTATGTACCGGTTATGACTTTCCGCCATGTGTTTGAAACCAACGAACAAACACGGCGTTATTTGGAGCAGGAGCACCAAAATATGTACGCGAACACCTACTATGACCTCCATTCCACACGCGACTCGGCGGCTACGCTCACCATACGCAACACCCTGTCCGCAACTTTTGAAGAGGAGTTTAATACGGTACTCAAATTCGGAGCCACCGTATTCGCCTACCACGAAGCACAGCGTTTCCTGAACGAAGATGCCCATATACCGGCTGATCCGAATGTCAAAGCGGATACGCTATATGACTACACCTGGACCAATAATGTTTTTGTGGGCGGTGAGTTATATAAGAATCGGGGTAAATATGTGCATTACGGTTTTGGCGGAGAAGTATGTGTAGTGGGATATAAAATAGGTCAATTCAATGTGTATGGTCATCTGGACGGCGGTTTCCGTGTGGGTAAGGATAGTCTGACCCTTTATGCGGACGCGAGTTTCGGAAACCAAACGCCGAACTACTATCTGCTGCACTACAATTCCAACCACTACCGTTGGGGCTATAACGAATCGACACAGGACGAAAACCAATTCACCAAACCCTATCGGTTCCATGTGGGCGGACAAGTGGCGTACCCGACCAAATGGGTTACTCCGCGCATCAAAGTAGATTATGAAAACCTGTCCAAGTATATCTATTTTGAAAAGGGTGCCATGAAGCCCAAACAAATGACGGAAGGCAGTATTTCCCTGTTGGCGTTAGATGCCGAACTCAACCTGACGACTCCGTGGTTCAATTTGGATAACCATGTCATCTACCAATATTCGTCCTCCGATATCATTGCCGTGCCTACCATTGCCCTATACAGTAACCTCTACTATCACGGCACCTGGTTCAAGGCATTGGATGCCCAAATAGGTGTCGATGTCAAATATAACACCCGTTTCTATGCACCCCTGTGGGACCCCGCTCTGGGACAGTTCTGTTCCCAAACGGATGACAAAGTGGGCGGTTATCCAACCCTGAGTGCTTATGTCAATTTCTATGTGCGCCTGCTGCATCTGCGTTTCTTTGCCCAGTATCAGCATTTCAATGCTTCGTTTATGACACGCGACTATTTTTCTATGCCATATTATCCCACTAACCCCGATGTCTTCCGGGCAGGATTGGCATTTCATTTTTATAAATAACACCGCGAATGGATTATACACAACATTTACATAAAATCATGCTATACGCCTCCGAAGAGGCGCAACGGTTACAAAACACCTCCATCATGCCGGACCACTTGGTGCTGGGTATTTTCCGCTTGCAGGAAGGCAAGGCGTATGAACTGCTATGCCGTGCGGGTATCGATCCTAAAGAACTTAAACAGCGATTGGATGCACGCCTGCTGACCACAACGACAACGCCCAATCCGTCTGCCGACATGCCCTTCTCCAAAACCACATCGCTCATTGTCCGAATGGCACTCTTGGAAGCCGAATCGTACGGTTTGCAACAGTGTGGCTCGGCACATCTGCTATTGGCTGTTTTACATGAGCGTGCCAACTATCCCGCGTTGCTACTGGACCGGGAATATAATGTCAATTACGAAACTATCGAGCGCCTTTATCCTCACCCCGCTACCCATTCCAAGAGCCAACCGATAGAGGGGCTGGACTCTCTTTTTTCGCACATTGCCGGTGCCGGTTTCCTTCTGCTCAATTCACGCCCCGGCGGGCACACCTCGGCTGCGGCTCCCGAACAACCGACACCCCCCGAAGAACCGCAAGAACCCGAATCGGACACGCCCGCATTGGACGCTTTCGGCAGAGACCTGACCGAACTCGCCCGCCAGGATAAATTGGACCCCGTTATTGGCCGACAAAACGAGATTTTGCGTTTGGAACAGATTTTGCGCCGACGCAAAAAGAACAATCCCATTCTTATCGGCGATGCCGGAGTGGGCAAAACGGCAATCGTTGAGGGGCTGGCACAGAAATGGGTACAATCCCGCTCCAAAACGCTTAATCAGAAACATATCATTGCACTCGATATGGCTTCTATCGTGGCAGGGACAACCTACCGTGGTCAGTTTGAGGAGCGCATGAAAGACATTGTGGAGGAACTGTACGACCACCCGGACTATATCCTCTTTATTGACGAAATACATACCCTCATCGGAGCCGGAAATGCACACGGTTCGTTAGATGCTGCCAATATACTCAAACCTGCTTTGGCAAGGGGCGAAGCACAATGTATCGGTGCCACCACGACCGCCGAATACCGTCAGTCCATTGAAAAAGACGCCGCTTTGGAACGCCGATTCCAAAAGATAACGGTGCGCCCTACTACGGTAGATGAAACAGTGCTCATTCTAAAGGGCTTGCGCGACAAATATGCAGCCCACCACCGTAAGATATACACAGACGAAGCATTACAGGCATGTGCCGCCCTGACCGACCGGTACATCAACGACCGCGCCTTGCCCGACAAAGCCATTGATGCCATGGACGAAGCGGGAGCACGCTCGACCGGCAAGGAAATCAACGAGGAAGATATCGCCCGTGTTGTCAGCCAGATGTCCGGCATTCCTGTTCAGCGGGTGGCAAAAAAAGAGCATGAACAACTGCTACATCTACCCGATGCGCTGCGCCGACAGGTGATAGGGCAGGATACGGCGATTGATAGTGTGGTGCGTGCCGTCCGTCGTTCCCGTTTGGGTCTGCGTGACCCGCATCGTCCTATCGGCACGTTCTTCTTCCTTGGTCCGACAGGTGTGGGTAAGACCTATTTGGCACAATGTCTGGCACAGGAGATGTTCGGCTCCCGCGATGCACTCATTCGGTTTGATATGTCCGAATACATGGAGAAACACACGGTCTCACTTTTGGTGGGTGCGCCTCCGGGATATATCGCCCACGAGGAAGGTGGCAAACTGACCGAAGCGGTTATTCGTCGTCCTTATTCGATTATTCTGTTCGATGAGATAGAAAAAGCCCACCCGGATATCTTCAATGTCTTGCTCCAAGTGTTGGACGAGGGACGCATGACGGACCGTCAGGGACGCTCGGTGGATTTCCGCAACACGGTGATTATTCTTACTTCCAATGTCGGCACGCGCCAACTGAACGATTTCGGTGCAGGCGTAGGTTTTGGAGCCGGCGAAGTAACGCAGGCCATGGCCGACAAAACAATGAAGAAAGCGTTAGAAAAAACTTTCCCGCCCGAGTTCGTTAACCGTATTGACGATATCATCACTTTTGCACCTCTCACGCGCACGCACATCGCGCGCATAATAGATATAGAGGTGTCAGAACTGAAAAAACGCTTGGCGGAAAAGGATTATCGCCTAACGCTGTCCGCTGCTGCCAAACAGCAGTTATTGGACAAGGCATACGACCCCAAGAACGGTGCCAGACCCGTCAAACGGGCGGTACAGACCTGCTTAGAGGACCGTATCACCGAACATCTGATGACCCAACCGGAAATAAAAACAATTAAAATACAATCATTATGACTTTAGAAATTACAGATGCTACCATCCATGAGATGATAGCGGAGGGCTCTCCCCTCGTCATTGATTTTTGGGCGCCGTGGTGCGGACCGTGTAAAATGATGTTACCTATTGTGGACGAACTGGCGCAGGAGTATGAAGGGCGTGTGCGTGTCGGTAAAATCAATGTAGATGAAAACCCCGACACTTGCGAGGAATTTGGCATTATGAATATCCCCACCATGTTGCTGTTCAAGAACGGCGAAATGGTAGATCGTCATGTCGGCGCCGCACGCAAACCCGATTTGCAGAAGGTCTTAGACACCCTTATTTCTTGAATACCTCTGCTCCGCTCGTCGGGAGAGTACTCCCTTGCCGCGGGGCGCTCCCTCTTAGTATGAATACAAACCACCAAAGGTGTTCGACTTGTGGCAAATTGCTACCACTCGAAGATTTTTACACACAAAATGGTCATAAAAACGGTGTAATGAGCATGTGTAAATCGTGCTTTAATGCTTATTGTGTAGAACGATGGCGAGCAAGAAAAATAAAGTATATTAAATGTCTTGGTGGAAAATGTGAACATTGTGGCATTGAGTTGACAGATACTAATTATGCCATTTTCGATTTTCATCATCGGAATCCGAAGGAAAAGGAAATGGTATGGACAAAAATACGCTTATTGTCTGAAGAAAGAGTTTTGCAAGAACTGAATAAATGTCAACTTTTATGTGCCAATTGCCATAGATTAGTACATGGAGGAGATAATTTTTGAAAAAAATTTGCAAATGTCGCAAAAAAAGTGTACCTTTGCAGCCCGCAAAAGTGGGCTCGACGAGAAACGTGTTTCGAGTTGAAGAAAAAAATCAAGTCACAACGAGTTGTGCCTTGAGGGTCCGGTAGCTCAGTTGGATAGAGCAACAGCCTTCAAATAGGAGTGCCTTATCGGAAACGATAAGAGTAGAAGCAGGCTAATTCGGTGAATGTCCGCGAGGAAGAACGCCGAGCTAAGTTGAAGACTATTGTCTTCATAAATGTGTAGAGACTATATACCTGCGACCTAAGTTCATTTCGGTGAATATGGTCAAGACATAGTCCAAGCGGGGAACCGTATGCTAAGCTGTGGGTCCCGGGTTCGACTCCCGGCCGGATCACATTGTAAATAATTATTGGTATGCGACAATTAAAAATTACCAAATCAATCACCAACCGCGAATCGGCGTCCTTGGATAAGTATCTGCAAGAGATAGGCCGTGAGGACCTGGTAACCGTTGAAGAGGAAGTCGAGTTGGCAGGGCGTATCCGCAATGGGGACCGTGCCGCTTTGGAGCGTCTGACACGGGCGAACCTGCGTTTCGTCGTGTCTGTTGCCAAGCAGTATCAGAATCAGGGGCTCAGTCTGCCCGACTTGATTAATGAGGGTAACCTCGGACTGATTAAGGCAGCCGAAAAATTTGATGAGACGCGCGGTTTTAAATTCATTTCCTATGCCGTATGGTGGATTCGTCAGTCTATCCTGCAAGCCCTGGCTGAGCAGTCGCGTATTGTGCGCCTGCCGCTTAACCAAGTCGGCTCGTTGAATAAAATCAATAAGGCATATCAGCGTTTTGAGCAGGAACATGAGCGCAAGCCGTCTGCGGAAGAATTGGCGGAAGTGCTGGATATATCCATGGATAAGATTGCCGACACGCTCAAGATGTCGGGACGCCATGTGTCTGTTGATGCTCCTTTTGTGGAGGGCGAAGACAATTGTCTGATTGATGTCATGGTCAATGAGGATAGTCCCAATGCCGACCGCGGACTGATTAACGAGTCTTTGTCGCGTGAGATTGACCGTGCTCTGCACCAGTTGCAACCTCGCGAAGCGGATATTCTCCGTAAGTTCTTCGGTATCGGTATGCCAGAAAAAACACTGGAAGAGATTGGTGAAGATTTGCACCTGACTCGTGAGCGTGTCCGTCAGATTAAGGAAAAAGCCATTCGTAAACTGAAAGACAATAAGCGTAGCCGTATTCTCAAAACCTATCTGGGTTAATACTCCTGCTTGCTGAGGTCATTTCCCGTTTATCCCTTGCACCCGTTTTTGCGGGTGCTTTTTTATATCTAACTTTATTTCAATACCTTATCTCTATTCTTAACCCCATAAACGCACACACACATAGAACGTAGATACCCTTTTATAGTACTTTTTTAACTCTTTGATTTTCACTATGTTTCACGTGTACTTATCGGGTGATTAACGGGTGATTAATAGGTGATTAACGGGTCGTTAATGGGTGATTAAGCAATGGATGTGCTTTTGTTAAATATATTGCCCCCATTTTTAGGACACCGCTAAACCCGCTAAACTCGTTTTTTGCAAAATATATTTGCGAGTATCAAAAAAAAGTTGTATCTTTGCAACATTGTAAAGTACGACAAACATTCTAAAATGAGCGCATCAAGCAATGATAATGGTCGGGCGTATGAGTTCGCCTGTATGCAAGTTTTTGCCAATTCGATTGGAATGTATAGATCAGTCTCTATTGACAAAAATAGTGCTTATTATGCCAATAAAAGGGCGTGGAATACATTAAATAAGCATATCCAATCTATGTATTTGTTGAGTGCAAATGCTGCAGTCGAAGCTGTTTTTCAAGCAGAACCGCGTATGATTGAAGCAGATAATGACATGCTTATTTTGCGATTTCAAACTGATGAGGAAGGAAAAAAAGGAGATGTACGTGATTTGTTAGTTATCCGTAAAGAGATTGCGTGGGAAATAGGTTTTAGTATCAAGCATAACCATTTTGCTGTTAAACATAGTCGTTTGAGTGCAAAAAATGATTTTGGCAAGGTGTGGTATGGCATACCCTGTTCAGCAACTTATTTTGCTGCTATCAAACCAATTTTTGACTATTTGAAAATAGAACATAAAAAAGAAACAAAATTTGACGATTTGCCTAACAAATGGGACGATGTATATGTACCTATTTTACGTGCTTTTAGGGATGAAGTTAATTACCAAAATGAAATTCATCCTGAATTAGCAAGTAATTTTGCTGCATATTTGCTAAATCGTTTTGACTTTTATAAGGTCATTAGTATTGATGCAAAGCGCATAACGCAGTTGAATGGTTATAATATGTATGGTACACTTAACAAGAGTGGTAGAGACAAACAACCATCTATTGATATACCCATTGTTGCGCTGCCGACAAAAATTACTAATATAGATTTTTATTTGGATCGGAAAAATACGCTTGAGATGACCTTAAATAATGGATGGTCATTTACATTGCGTTTACACAATGCGTCTACCATTACCCAAGCATCGTTAAAATTTGATGTTCAGTTATTAGGTGCCCCTGCAAGCATCGTTACTATTAATTGTATTTGGAAATAATGAATATAATTAGTCTTTTTTCTGGTGCGGGCGGATTAGATTTGGGATTTCATAACGCAGGATTCCAAACCGTTATTGCCAATGAATACGATAGTAAGATATGCCCTACTTTTAGGGCAAATTTTCCTGATACGCAATTGATTGAAGCAGATATTCGTAGTGTTGATGCAACACAATTTCCCCAACACGTTTCTGGAATTATTGGCGGACCTCCATGCCAATCATGGAGTGAGGCGGGAACATTGCGTGGTATTAAAGATGCAAGAGGTCAGTTGTTTTATGACTATATTCGCATTTTGTGTGCCGTCCAACCCATGTTTTTTGTGGCTGAAAATGTGTCTGGAATGTTAGCTAATCGGCATTCCGAGGCAGTTCTTGGCTTTTTACAATTATTTGATAAGGCTGGATATAATGTATATCTCAATTTACTCAATGCAAATGACTTTAATGTTCCAGAAGATCGTTATCGTGTCTTTTATATCGGATTCCGCAAAGACTTGGAAATACACGATTTTCAATACCCGACGCCTTGTTTATTGAAACCCACTTTGCGGGATGCGATTTGGGATTTGAAAGATTCGGCTATTCCTGCGTTGCCACATAATCGGACAAATGGAAATATGTGTATAGTGCCAAATCATGAGTACTATGTAGGAGCGTATTCTCCTATTTTTATGTCCCGAAATCGTGTGCGTAAATGGGATGAGCCAGGATTTACCGTGCAGGCAAGTGGAAGACAATGCCAATTACACCCACAAGCCCCAACAATGCAATTTATTGGACCAAATAAGCGTATTTTTGTTCCTGGTAAAGAGCATTTATATCGCCGTATGTCTGTACGTGAAGTTGCAAGGGTTCAAAGTTTCCCAGATACATTTCAATTTATCTATAGCGAAGTGGATTACGGCTATAAAATGATAGGAAATGCTGTTCCTGTTAATTTGGCATATCATGTTGCTATGCAAATTCGTAGAACTTTTGAGCAACACCATATAGCATTATAATTCGTATCTCCAGCAATCTGCCTTGCTGTTTTGTTGTACTTCAAGGACACTGACCTCTCTTACGCTCGCCCTCTTCGAATAGTAATCCTCTTCTTTACTCAAATCGGGCAAAAGTTGGTAAAATACCTACTTTTTCCCGATTTGTGCAATATATTCCAAACTTTTATTTGCGTATTCCAAAAATTCTTTGTACCTTTGCACTCGAATTAGAAATGCCGCGGTGGTGGAATCGGTAGACACGAAGGACTTAAAATCCTTTGACCAGTGATGGTTGTGCGGGTTCAAGTCCCGCCCGCGGTACTTGGGACTTACGCAGAAAGTCCCTTTATTCTTTTTTATCCAATTTCCAGCGTAGTCCGATGTATAAATGCCAACCGTCAGTAGGACCCCAGACGGTGGAAGCATCAAAATCTTGCGATGTGGCATTTACCACACCCCACTCGTTCCTATCACCCAATACGGGGTTATCCTGCATGAAATCAGTCATGTTTTCTGCACCGATATATAAATCTACATTGTGCTTGAAATACTTAGTCACCTGCGCCATCAATTGCGGGTACCACTTGTGATATATTGCCCCGTCTTTGGTCATATACTGGTTACTCTCCGTTGTATTGACAAAGCCGTCGTACATACGACCGGGACCGTTGAACTGCGCCGTAACATCAAACTGCCATGTTTTCCCTGGTGTTTGGTAACTGGTGGTCAAAATGGCTTTGAACTTATTTTGTAACGCCTTATCCCGCAGTTGATATTCCTCTGCAGTCGCGTTCCAGGTTGTTTGGCGCACATCGGTGTAGCGGAATGCCGCCGTCATCGTCC
>JAZUGJ010000010.1:0-23102 GCA_045641145.1 Paludibacteraceae bacterium | reverse complement strand
GCCGTAAGCCAACGGACCGGCGAGAGCCACTTTGCGTTGCATGTCCACGATACCTTTGGTCATCAGTCGTCCGATGAGAGCGAGGCTTTGGATGTTAATCGTCCACATCGTGTCGCCTTTGCGCATCGGCAGGATGTGATTGATTTGTACACCGGCATTACCTGCAGGGTGGGGACCTTCTACCTCAAAGAGGGTGCAGTTCTTGAGTCCGCGGAAATCGGTAGCGGCAGCGCCATGGCGGATGCCTACATAGACGGGGGCTATCTTAGCCAGTGCGTCAATAGCGGCTTGCAGCACGGCACCTTGTCCCTTGAGCACCCACTCAAAGTCCGGAGCCAGGGGCGCGGAGCAGAAAGAGGAGATAAAGATGGCGCGGGGTTCCTTATTCGGCAGCGCGATACAGTCGTACGGGCGTTGCTTGATAAGGCACCACAAACCGGACTCGAGCAAGAGGGCTTTGACGTCGTCTTTCGTCTTGATACTTTCGACTTTCGACTTCATGTCCTCATACTCAATCATAGCGTCTGCAAGGATGTCGATGGACATTATCTTACGGCGTTCGCCGCGGACAATCTCCTTCACCGTACCCGAAACGGGCGAGGTGAACAACATGTCTTCGAACGCCTTGTCGTGGAAGAGAGGTGAACCTGCCTTCACACGATCGCCGACCTTCACCATCAGTTTGGGTGTGATGCCGGCGAAGTGGTCAGGGACAATCTTAAAGACCTCAGGACGGTTGACACTGCCCAGTGCCAATTCCGCCTTACCTTCCATAGGAATGTCCAAACCACGCTTCAAGATGATTTGTTGCATAATGTGAATAATTTTATTTTTGTTATTAGATCGTTTTCGGTACTATTCCGACATAAGGCAGCATGCGTCCCTTGTCGTTATCGTCCAGCCCACATCCGACAAAGAAATCTGTGCTATCGTCCCGGATACAGGAATACAACTTGATTTCTTGCGGCAGCCGGCTTGGCATGCGCTCCAACAGAGTAACGAAGCGGACACTTGCCGCTTTGTCGCGGAGCAGGTCGTAGATATGCCGGACCGTTGCTCCCGAATCGCAAATATCGTCCAGCACGACAAGGTGCCGTCCCGTGAAATCCACATCGGGCATATAATCCCAAGTAAACTGCTGGCGATTGCAGGCATTGTACGAGTGCCCTTTAAGAAAGTACACTTCGTTGTTCATTCTGCCCCAATTATCAAACAGATGGGTGGCAAACCACAAGCCGCCTCCCAGCATGATTAGAAAAACGCTGTCCTCGGTAAAGACTCCGTCCTCTTTAAGGCGGTTTGCCATTTCCTTGATGGCCAAAGCCACCGTTTGTTCAGAATATTTGATTTCGTACATACGCGTGAAAATGAGAGCGCAAAGGTACTATTTTTTTCTCACATTTCCAAATAAAGGACAATAATTATATAAATAAAATGAATTTTGCAAACCGAGTATTGCATAAGTGGTATTTTTTTTGTATCTTTGCATGCAAATAAGACGATTATGGTACGAAAAATCTTTCTGTGCATGTCCATTGTGGTATTGTCGTTAGCGGCACATGCCGATTTATTACAGGATATTTTGGATAACCGCTTTGCCGCACAAACGCTGTCGGCAGAGGAGTTGGACTCGGTGTTAAACGGCAAGCCGGTGTGGACCGATGACGAAGCCCTGTTGCCGCAGAATCGCTATGTGCTGAAGTACGACAAGAAAGAAGGTATGTTCCGCCGCTCTTTCGTGGCTAATTACTATGTAATGGACACCAAGAAAAACGAGAAAACGGCGGTATCGGATACCCTTGTCCGCGATGCACAGATGTCCCCTAACGGACAGTATGTCGTTTATGGGCGCGGACAGAACCTATATATATATAAGGTGCTGTATAAGACCGAAGTAGCGATAACCAAAGAAACGGACGATATTTTTTCCGGAGTGAGCGACTGGCTATACGAGGAAGAGTTTGGAGTTACCCGTCTGTTCCGGTTCTCGCCGGACAGCAAGAAAGTGGCTTATGTGCGTTTAGATGAGCGTCATGTGCCGACCTTTACTTTTCAGCACTATCTGCACCGCACATACCCAGCGAATCAATCGTTGCGCTATCCCCGTGCAGGGCGTGAGAATGGGGTAGCGAGCGTGTGTGTATATGACATATCGACCAAAGCCATTCAGACGATGAAACTGCCTGCCATGGAGGACGGCTATATACCCCGTCTATACTGGCGAAACGAGGAAGAACTCATTATAGAACGCATCAACCGTGACCAAAACAAAATGGAGGTATGGAGTGCCAATGCCAAATCAACGGTATGCACGCCTCTCTACACGGAAAGTAGCGACCGATACTATGTCGATTATGCGCTGTTTGACCAATGGCAGTGGCTGTCGGATGGGCGTTTTATCACGCTAAGCGAGAAAAACGGTTGGCGGCAGTTATACCTCTATTCGGCACAGGGTATGGAACAACAAGTGCTGACCCCTGCGGGGATAGATGTAACGGCCGTGTATGGCGTGGATGAGAAAGCGAGTGTGGTGTATTATGAAGCAGCGCCGAGTCCCGAGGAACGGCAAGTATATGCCGTAGGATGGAAAAAGGGTACACCTGTGCGTTTAACGGAAGAAAAGGGGATACATCAACTCACGCTGTCCGAAGACAAGACGAAGGCGGTGGACTGCTACCAAAGTGAGACCTGCCCCAACCGCTATACGCTATACGATGTGAAAGGAAACCGTTTGGTTGCCAAAAAAGTTCTTTTGGACAATGCTGACATACTGGAAGCATGGAATGCGTCGGGACTGCTCCATAAGCAGTTTATCCGTATTCCGACCGAGCGTGGGGATACATTGGACGCATGGACCATCTTGCCACAGGACTTGTCCATAAAGCACCCGGTTGTCATTATGCAGTATTCGGGTCCCGCCAGTCAGACGGTCAAGGACGGTTGGCGGCACCGTTTCGGGCATTACCTTGCATCGCAGGGGTATGTGGTGATTAACGCCGACCCGCGCGGTACGGACTGTCGCGGCAGGGCATGGCGGAACGAGACCTATATGAACCTCGGCAAGAAAGAGGCGGAGGACCATTTGAGTGTGGCGCATTATGCCCAATCGTTGCCCTATGTGGACGGCAACCGGATAGCGATGATAGGGTGGAGTTACGGAGGTTTTCAGACCATTCGCACCATGATGGAGCAGGAAACAGCACTGATCAAATGCGGCATTGCCATTGCGCCGGTAACGGATTGGCGTTTGTATGATTCGGGCTATACGGAGCGTTTTATGCGCCGTCCGCAGGTGAATGAATCGGGCTACGAAACGGCTGATTTGACCAAGATGGCCGACCGGCTGACAGGACAACTGCTGCTGGTACATTCGACAGGAGACGACAATGTGCATTTTCAGAATACGCTCCTGTTATCGGATGCGTTGATACGGGCAGGAAAACAGTTTGATACTCAATTGTATGTAGATGATACCCATTCGCTGACGGACAAAGCCAACAAACGCCATCTGCACGATAAGATAATGCTGTATTTGCAGCAGCATCTATAACCCTATAAAACACGAAGTTATGAAAATTGCGATTATCGGATACGGCAATATAGGCAGGGCAGCGGAGAAAGCCGTTTGTGCTGCCCCGGATATGGAGTTGACGGGGGTGTATCACCATGATGAGATTGGTCATGCACAATGCACCATGCACGATGTAGATGTTGCTTTGGTATGTCTGCCGACCCGTGAGTCTCCGGATTTTGCAGAACGGTTGCTCAAACAGGGTATTTGTACGGTCGATTCGTTTGATATCCATACCCAAATACCCGATGTGCGCAGTGCATTGATGCCTGTGGCGAAGACGAATAAGGCGGTATCGATTATTTCTGCCGGTTGGGATCCCGGTTCGGACTCCATGGTGCGAGCGTTGTTGCAAGTATTGATGCCGGACGGACAAACTTACACCAATTTCGGTCCGGGTCGCTCCATGGGTCATACCGTAGCCGCAAAAGCCATTGAAGGAGTGAAGAATGCTCTCAGTATCACGCTGCCATTAGGTAAAGGAATGCATGGTCGGCATGTGTATATCGAGTTGGAAGACGGGTACGATTTTGAAGATGTCAAGCAGCGCCTGTTGGCAGACGATTATTTTGCTCATGACAAGACCGAAGTGGAGCAGGTGGACGATGTGGACAAATACCAAACCACCGCCCACGGTGTATTATTGGAGCGTTTGGGCACTGCTTCGGGAAAAGACGGACAACAAGTGCGTTTTGAGATGCGGATAGACAACCCGTCGCTCACGGCACAGTTTATGGTAGGTTGTGCGCGCGCCGCGTACCGATTAAAAAACGAACAACGGTTCGGCTGTTATACGACCATTGAGTTGGCACCTGTATGGATGCTTCCCGACGAGGACGAAGAAGCCGTGCGCCATTTGGTTTGATTTTTTCTAAGCAAATGTGCCAACATTTATTCTTTTTTTCTTGTGTATTCCAAAATTTATTTGTAAATTTGCAACATATTTAATCAATAAAAAAGATAATTTATCACAGTATGAAAAAAGCAATTATTTGCAGTTTGGCAGCGGTGATGCTGCTCTGCTCTTTTGATTTGAAGAGTCTGTTCGGTTCCAAGTCTTCCTCTACGACTGCTCCTGCAACGACGGCAACTACCACCGCTCCCGCTGTGGCAGTTAATCCGGACGGTAAGTCTGCCGGTTCGGCGCTTCGTACATTGTACACCAGTTACAAGGCAGCCGGTAAGTTTGACTACAGCAACTTGAACAACATTATCAGCACGCTGACGCTGGTGAACAGTTGCAAGAACCTGAAGGCAAACAGCAAGGACAAAACCTATTGGAGTGGTTTTGCAGAAGGTCTGGTACTTGGTTCGGAGAATCTGGTTACCGACAAGATTTCGGAAACCGTAACTTCTCAATTGAGTGACATTGCGGAGAAAGTGGATACCGAGAAATTGGAATCCGCTGCACAAAAGGCGTCTGCCGTTAAGTCCATCGCGGGTGATATTACCTCGTTGCTGGCATCGTTTAAGTAGTTAGGTAGCCCAAATTAAAAATGCGTTCCTTTATTCTGCATAGAAATTGGAACGCTTTTTTTTTGTGTAAAATTTGACGGATTTTGTGTGTTTCTCAAAATTATTGCATAATAATTTGCATTTGATTTGGTGGTATGAAAAAAAATATGTACCTTTGCAAGTGAAATAAAAGTAAGACTGAATTCTAATACCGATACAACACTGTTTATGTCTTCCCGCATTCGCATAATTGCCTTATTCCTGCTGCTGGTATTCTCGGCGGCGGGGAATGTTGTGTGGGGATATGATGTGGAGTGGGCAGGATATTCCAGCACGAACAAAGGAGACTATTACAAATCTTATACGGCTTCTGACGGGTCGATTATTACCGTTTCTTCTACCCAAAGTTTATCTTCTTCAAGTGGAGATATTTATTTGCAATTAAGCGGTACGCCTTCCAATGCGGGAGGGTCTCCATACATTGAAATATCGTCCAATGGTGCCTCTATTGTAGCCGTGGAATTCCTCTTGACAGGAAATGGGGAAAATAAATCTTGTCAACCTGCAATATTGGTGTGGTCTGAATCTGTGCAGACTACTGTTGCGGATACGGCTTTACTTAGCCAGAAAACCACGGTCTCTAATAAAGGGTTAGCCAATGCACAGTGGTTCGCTTTTGACTTGACGGATACGGATTGCCAAACCTTGCGTTTCTATCGGACTGTTAAGGGCGTGAACGCACCTCCATTTGCGTCCGGCACAACTATTGGTAATGGACAAACGGTGCAGGTATATGGTGTTCGTGTGACTTTGAGTACCGGTGAAGTTGTTAATCGGTTGATTTGGTCTGGCAATTTGCGCGACGGTAGCACCGTTACCAAATATATAGACGACTTGGCCGACTTTACCTATACGGCATCGTCGTCTCTTGGCGCGACCTGTACTATCCGCTATTCGTCCAGTAATTCTGCGGTGGCCACCGTTAATGCCACAACAGGACAAGTGCATCCTACCGGTGTGGAGGGGGAGGCCGTTATTACTGCTACGCAGCAGGCGTGCGGCGAAACAGCAGCCGCGACTGCTACCTACACCCTGCGTGTTATGGAGGAACCCCTGATTGACTGCTCCGGCTCTACAGTCAATTGGAGTGAATCATCAACAACGTCATTGCATTTGCCAGGAGGTACATATAGTAAGAATAACAAGACGTATTATGCACCAGGAGTCTATATGGACACAACGGAATATTACCCCAATGGGTGTCCCAAGAAGATATTGATATTAACTTTGGGGTGTGATACAACGGTGCAGTTATGTGTCGGTGATACCTATACATGGGATAGAAATGGAGTAACCTACGATACCAAAGGGGACAAGGAAACCATGTCATATAAAGTCCACATGCCCAACGGGAAGGATTATACGTACACCATCAAACTGAAAATCACCCAACCTTCTACCGCCGTCAAGACATATAGCGATACGAAGGTAACCATTACCCCTGGTTCTTCTTATCATTGGTTCGGTAAAGACTATACGGAGCAAGGTATCTATGAGGATGTTATCCGTAATGCCGCAGGTTGCGACTCTATCGGTACACTTACTTTGGGCGTTTGCAAAGAGACTCCAGATGTTATCACCACTAAAATCATCATCAACGAAGGGGCCTCTTATTATTGGAAGTACACAGATACAAAATATACGCAATCTGCTTTTGTGCAAAAAGACACTACTAATGAGTTCGGATGTCCAGTAATTATGCAATTGGATTTAACCGTACAAAAACTATCTGATGCAGACGAGGCTTATTCTATGTGCGAGGGAGATGTATATGAATGGAGAGGTTTAACCATTACTGAAGCCGGCAAATATACAGCTGCTGATGGCACTGGCACCACCCTTCATGTTGGTGTACTCCCTCAACCGGGTGTAAATGCATGCGACGATAAAATTATTAGTTATGATGAATCTGTTCAATTATCAGCGTCAGGTGCCGATTATTACAAATGGTGGCCTACTGATTCTTTAGAACACCAATGTCTGTCTAGTACGTGGGACGCTCAACCTATAGCCACTCCATTATTATCTACTATGTACCATGTCAAGAGTTACAACAGTGCTGACAAAAATAGTGTTATAAATGGGAATTTTGAATTTGGTCCAAGCGGTGCTGCTAGTGGTAAAGTGGATGAATCAAATTTGCCAGCAGGTGCTGTGGCATCGTACATCACAGATCTATGGTATACCCGTAACGATAGAAAATTTGGTACTCACAACATCAGCCAGAAGTCTGGTGAATTGTTTGGAAAATCCGATAAATATCCAGACCATACCAAAGGTGATGGAAGTGGATGGTATATGGTTATTGATGGATTTAATCGAGCAGATACTCCTAATGATAGTATCCTATGGCAACAGATAGTCGATGTTACTCCTGGTCTTGATTATATTTTTTCTGCTTGGTTTGTTTCTCTAAACTCGTCCAGTCCCGCCCAATTGCAGTTCTGTGTAAATGGGAAACCTCTAGGTGATGTCAGATTTGCTCCATCAACTGTTAATGATTGGACACGTTACTACGAACTTTGGGCAAATGATGATGGGTTAAACAAAGCCACCCTGACCATTACCAACCTTAACCCCAATGGCGATGGCAACGACTTTGGATTGGATGACATATCCTTCCAGGCGCTTGGACCGTGCTTTGGCGAAGATTCCGTAAAAGTCACTATCAATTTTGATATACACCTATATCCACAGCAAGATGATCCGAATACAATGGAAACGCGTACAAAGGAGCAGGTAGATAATTTAGAATCAAAAGGTGTAAAAAAATACGAGACCAAATTCGTCAACCAAACAATGCCTGTTGGAGGATCTACGGCTACTACGTTTAATTATGGAACCGGTTACTACTCCTACGGTGATCAACTTACCGTTACTGCTCACAATGGAGAGGACGACTGTTTTGGTTTCGTTCGTTGGGAAGATGGTGAGACTTCTCCCACCCGCACCTATACCGTTGGTGTGGATGACGTTGGTACGATCACCCCTATTTACGGGAAAAAGAAATTTAACGTTATTATACGCAGCAACGATGCCGAATCCGGCAAAGTGGCAGGAAAAATAGAATAACAAAATAAATCAAACAATTAACACAATTTACTAATCTAAAAAAACAAAACAATTATGAAAAAACAAGTTCTTTTCGCAGCAGTCGTTATGCTGGCAGTAACCCAAGTAATGGCCCAAGAAATCGAATTTAAGGACCTTTATCAGTTCTCTGACGTTGATTGCGGTACGACTATTACCGGCATTGAAGCCAAAGCAGAAACCGGTCATCACTTTCTGAATTGGAGTGACGATGTTACTACTGCGAAACACGATGACATCATCGTAGGTAAGAGTGGGGCAAATGTAGAGTTGATTGCCTATTTCGCCATTGATACGCTGAACTTGAGTGTAGATGCTATAAATGGTGATATTACGGAAGTAGTCAGCACGAATGAAAAGTATGTGAATTTCACTACGGAATATACTGCAGGAAAGGCCGTTTATGGCAATGAACTATCCTTGACTGCAAAAGCAGATGAATGCTATAAAATTAAAAATTGGACGGTTAGTATAGGCGGCGGAGAGGCAACAGTGATACCTGACTCGGAAGGTAAACTTTCTATTGATTATACTATGCCAGCAGGACATGGAAGCAGTGTTGCTATCAATGCCATCTTTGAGATTACGAAGTTCAACGTGACCATTAAGTCCGCAGACGCTCAAGGTAAGGTAGCTGCTAAAGAAGCGGAATAAACACCTTACTGTTAATAGCAGCCAATGCGTCGCCTAACAAACATATTGTTTATTATCGGGTTAAGTATGACCCTTGGTAGTTTCGCACAAGAGACTACCAAGGTGTCGTGCGGCTCGGTAATAGAAGTTATTGCGACGCCGCTTCCCGGTTACCATTTTACACACTGGAGCGATGGTAATACCGACTTGGCACGTTTTGTGGAGATCTATTCGGACACGACTTTAATTGCTTATTTTGCTCCCGCTTGTGGTGATTATGCGGCATTGCCGTTGGTTAACCGCTACGATTGGATACTGATGTTGCATGTGCGCGCTGTTTCGGAAATGGGCTATACCTTGTCTCCCGATAGGGTCAAGTGGTACCGCGTGGTAGGCAATCCGGATAGTGTGGACGAGTTGGATAAGGGTACCCGTGATACGGCTGATCCGCCAGATGCATATATCGGCAGCGGTTATTCGTTTACCTTGGATGAGAACTTACAGAATTCGGGTGTTTATTATGCGGTAGTAGATTTGCTGGCGCAGGATGGTTTGGAATGTAGCGGTTTATCCAAGACAGAACTGGTAAGTTTCGTTTCCACAAAGCAGCCGTCGCGTGAAATCAGGTTATTGCCCAACTATACGACTCCTAACGGAACGATGCATCTGGTAGGTCTGAATCCTGATTTGAATAGTGAGATTCGGGTCTATTCAGTAACGGGCAAATTGCTAATGATGACGACCACTATGGGAGTGGAAGAGTACTTATTGACTGCTTTTCCGAATACGGGAGTGTATGAAGTCCAAGTCTTATCCGATGAAGACAATACGATTTTGAGGTATTTGGTACGGCAGTAGTTTGATGAGCAAGCATAACAGACATATTGTTTTGGCTTTTGCACTTTGCATGTGTAGTGTCTGGGGATATTCCCAAACGCACGATTTCAGTATCGGTGTACATGGTGGAGTAGCTTTGTACCGTACAGACGGAGCCATAAAGAATATGCCCGGTGTTGCCACCGGCTTGGATATTGCGTACACTATCCGCGGTGTGATAGCGAATCAAACGGCATTGGGATTGAAAATAGGTGCAACCTTGACCTACGGCGCTCCGTCTCACTCGTTAAGAGATTATAAGGAGCAGTACACCAATTACGATTACTATAAGCCGGAAGAGAATAAGATGGACTATACCATAACGGCGGCGACATATAGGGAGCGCCAGCGCCAGTTGCAGGTAGAAGTTCCGCTGATGCTGTCGTTTATAACGAACGGTGTTACAATCAATGTTGGCGGTAAGTTTATGTTGCCGTTTTGGCAGGAGCGTCAGTTAGATGTTACAGATGCGCATATAGGGGCTTATTATGATGCCTTTATGGTTCCTGTAAGGGATTATTTGGCGACGGGTCGTTTGGAAGGTTATCAGTACCACGGCAAGAGTAACGGTGTCATGCCGAAAATGAATGCTTTATTGGCAGTAGAGGTAGGATATGAATGGAAAGTGGGGTGGAAGAATCGTATGGGTGTGCAGGCGTATTTGGATTACGGTGTGTGGAACGACTATGAGAACAATCCCCCTCAATATCGTTTGATAGATGTTTCTCCAATATGGAATACCGAATATCCTGTACCGGATATAAAAGTTAATTATCTGACCGATACTTATATCAGCAAAGCCAATTATTTGAGTTGCGGTATCAAACTGTATTATTCCTTCCATGGCGAAACGCGCAAGACGTATCCTTGCCATTGCACCTACGATTAGTTTTTCTCGTCCTGAATGAGACTAGAAAGGAGTTGATAGACTTCTTTTTGTCGGGCATCGGTTTGCAACGCCAGATGGTGTTGCATAACTTGTTCATCGCCTCTGCGTGCCGGACCTGTCTGGGCTTCGCGGGGAGAGAGAGTATGTACCTTTTGTGCAGTCTCGTCTATCAACGGCAAGAGGGCAGAGAAAGGAATATGCGTGTCTTTCAATTGTTCCTGCGCCAAATCGTACATCAGGTTAGTAAAATTATTGCAGTACACACCCGCTACATGTAAGCGCTCGCGGTCGTGCTGCGTGGCTTCGTACACATAATTGGAGAGTTGCAACGCCAGCGAATAGATGGCACTAATATCATCAATGGCATGCGCCTCAAAGAAAATGGGTATCTGTGAGAAGTCAGCAATGGGTTTGGCTTTGCTAAAAGTCATAAACGGATAAAAAATGCCACAATGGGGTTTGTCTTCCCCGAAAACGGATACGGGCATTGTACCGGATGTGTGCAAATGCATGCAACGACGCTCTACATGCACCTGATTGATAACAGATTGCAGGGCTTCGTCCCGAACAGCATAGATATAGCAATCTGCCGGAGGTAGGTTATCCAACCCCGTTCTTGAAGATACAGCTTGGGCATCAATATGTTTGGCAGCAAATGCCGCCAACAACGATGTGGCGACATTTCCTTGACCGATTAAGACTATTTTCATCTGTATTTCTTGGCTTGTGCTTTGGCATTTTCGCGTGCCATGCGTTGTTGCTCTTGTTGCATTTTTTCGAGCCGTGCCATAAAGCCGCTCTTTTTGGGCTTGCCGGCATTCTTCTTGGCGTATTCCTCCATTTGTGCCAGCAGTTTCTTATCGTCAATCGCCCAACGGAAACACATCGTTTGCAGGATGGTGAAGCCCAATGAGATGGTGTAGTAGAAACTCAAACCGGCAGCGTAATCGTTAAAGATAAATAGGAACATGATTGGCATAAAGTACATCATATACTTCATAAATTTCATGTTGGGATCCATAGATTGGCTCTGCATGGTAATAATCGTATAGCCGAGGTTGGCAACTGTCATAATAAGGCAGAACAGACTCAAGTGGTCGCCAAAAAGCGGAATATGGTGTCCCCATGTGAGAATAGCATCGTATGCGGACAAGTCTTCTGCCCACCACAGGGACTGACCTCGCAACTCAATGGCCGTCGGGAAGAACCAGAACATCGCCATCAAAATAGGCATCTGGAACAGCATAGGTAAGCAACCCGACATAGGGCTAACTCCTGCTTTTTGGTACAGTTGCATGGTTGCTTGTTGGCGCTCCTGCATCTTCTCGGCGGGGAACTTGGCGTTTATTTCGTCTATCTGTGGCTTGAGCACACGCATTTTGGCACTGGACTTGTATGAGGCAAATACGAAGGGCAGGATAATGAGTTTGATAATAAGGGTCATGAGCAGGATAACAAGGCCGATATGCAAGCCGAAGCCCATCAACCAGTCAAAGACAGGGAAGGAGAAAATCTGGTTTATCCAAATAATAATACGCCAACCTTGCAGCACCAGTTCTTTCAAGTGCAGTTCTTGGCCGTCCTCCACATTGTTATCATACGCTTTCAAAAGGTTATAGTTGTTCGGACCGATGAAATAGCGGAAAGATGTTTCTTTCTGCCCTGTCAGGTCAAACGCCACATTGGTAGTCGTGGCATACGCTTTGATATAGCGTGAGAAGGATTCTTGGGGAGTAGATTCAAATTCGGACGAGGTAAACGCGTCATCGGCTATCATGACGGTGGAGAAGAACTGGTCTTTGTAACCAATCCAACGCACTTTGGCGCTCTCACGTTTGGTGTCGTGTTTGGCTTCAGACATACGCTCCTGGTCTCCGCCAAGAGTCATATATTGCAGGCGGGCATAGCGCTCTTCAAACTTGCGTCCACGCTCCTGTTGGGGAATAATCTGATTCCACACCATTTCCAACGAGTTGACATTCTGCGCCAAAAGCATTTGGGCATTGTGTGGAACGATTTTAAAGTTAAACATGTAACTATCATCGGGTAGAGTATAGACAAAGTCTATATAACTGTCTTCGATATCCGATTTCAGCCGCATGACAACATTCTGCGGATTGGGTTGCCGTGCCTCAAAATAGAGGTTCTTGGTGGAGAGAATACGGTTATTGTTGGTAACAAGCGTAAAACTCAGTTCCGATTCGTCGCCTCGGAACAGGGTAAGCGGATTGACGGTGTCGCCATACGCTTTATATTCCTTCAATTCGGCACGGACGATATTGCCACCTTTGGAAGCAATGTGCAAACGCAACAGGTTGTTTTCCAAAATGGTCTCTGCATCTTCACCTTGTGCAGCAGGGGCAAAAGGACCGTAAACGGCTTGCAGTTGCTCCGCCAATGCTTCTGCACTAATTGTTTCCTGCCGATTGAGCGAATCGCTTTGCATCTCGGCGGAAATCTGTTCGGAGAGGGCTTGCGCCTCCTGTTCCATCTGGTGGGCAATACGAATACTGTCATTTACACGCTGACGCTCTTTCAACTCCTCTTTGCTGGGACGGTTGAGCATCGAAAATCCTACAATAATTGCGGCTATTAAGAGAAAGCCAATCCAAGTATGTTTATCCATTATTTAATTTTTATTTGCTAATTTTGTATATTCGCTAAAAGTATAGTCAAACGGGTTACTTTCGTCCGAAGTGTGATATTCTTCACCGGTTTTACGCCATTCGTCGGATTTGATTTCAGGGAAGAATGTGTCTGCTTCTTTCCACGAATGATGTATGTGGGTGATGTATAATTTATCGGCTAACGGAAAGAATTGTTTATACACCATGCCTCCGCCGATAATGAAGACTTCGTCGGTTGACGATTGACAATGCACAATGCACGCACGCTGGGCCTCTTCTATAGAGTGAACCACTTCTACACCCTCTGCATGAAAATCGAGATTGTCGGTTAAGACGATATTGTGTCGGTTGGGCAACGGACGGCGGGGGAGAGAAAAATAGGTACGTTCACCCATCAAAACAGGGTGTCCGGTGGTAATATGTTTAAAATGCTGCAAGTCGGCAGGCAGGTGACATAGCAAACCGCCTTTGATACCGATGGCATTTTCTTCACTTATGGCAACGATGATGCTTATCATGTGAGTGTTAACAGGTTTAACAGGTTTAGCAGGTTTAACAGGTTTAGCAGGTTGTCTGTTAGACCGCGACTACGCCTGCGATATGGGGGTGAGGGTCGTAATTAAGCAGTTCAAAATCTTCGTATTGGAAACTGAATAAATCATTTACGTTAGGATTGATGGACATAGTGGGCAGCGGACGCGGGTCACGAGTCAGTTGCAAACGCACTTGGTCCAAGTGATTGAGGTAGATATGTGCATCGCCGAGCGTATGCACGAAATCGCCGCATTCCAGTCCTGTCACTTGTGCCATCATCTGCAAGAGTAGGGCATAAGAGGCGATATTGAAGGGCACACCGAGAAAAATATCCGCCGAGCGTTGGTAGAGTTGCAAGGAAAGTTTGCCGTCCGCCACATAAAACTGGAATAGCGAATGACAGGGAGGCAACGCCATTTTATCCACTTCTGCCACATTCCACGCCGATACAAGCAGACGACGCGAATCGGGATTGTGCTTGATTTGTTCAACGATATTGGCTATTTGGTCTATTGTACCTCCGTTATAGTCCGGCCACGAACGCCATTGATGTCCGTACACCGGTCCCAGTTCGCCGTTTTCGTCCGCCCACTCGTTCCAAATACGCACACCGTGTTCCTGCAAATAGCGCACATTGGTATCGCCTTGTAGGAACCAAAGCAATTCATATATGATGGACTTGAGATGTAACTTTTTAGTGGTCAGTAACGGAAATCCGTCTGCCATGTGAAAGCGCATCTGATGACCGAATACAGATAGTGTTCCTGTACCTGTACGGTCATGCTTTTCGGTCCCTTCGTCCAGCACACGGCGGCATAAATCAAGATATTGCTTCATTAATATAGTTTATATGTCGTTTTGAGAACTTTGAACTCTGTGCGACGGTTAATTTGGTTGCATTCATCCTGTTGGGTCTTGTTGGGGAGTTTGGAAATAAACTCCTCGTCCAATACTTGCTCAATCGGGATGTACGGATATTTGCGGTGCAGTGCCTGGTCTGCTTTGACCGGTTTGTCTTCGCCGTATCCGACGGGAGTAAGACGCTCTTTTTCTATACCGGCTTTGATAAGGTAGTTAACACACGATTGTGCGCGTTTCTCGGATAGAATACGGTTGCTGGTCGAATCTCCAACCAAGTCCGTGTGAGCGGATAACTCAATGGTTATATTGGGGTTATCGTTGAGCAGTTTGACCAACTCGTTCAAACTGGTTTCACTTTCTTTGGTAAGTTCCCATTTACCGAACTCATAGAATACATTGTTCATAGTAACGGGCTTGGAGATTGGCGCCAAGGTAAAGTTTTGTGTGTAGGTACGCGAATCTTTCAGTCCTAAGGTGTTGACTTCTTGTTTTTGGTTGAGATAACCGCGCGAAGTGGCAAGCATGACATAGCGTACTTCCTTGTCCAATTTGAGGTGGTAGGTGCCGTCCTTGCGAACTTGCAGTTTTTGATTGGTACCGTTATTACCGACCAAGCGGAGTGTGCCGTCAATAATCGGGTCACCGTTGGTGTCGGTAATTTTGCCCTCCACCATGTAAACCAATTCGGGTAAAATAAAGCGATAAATCTGGTCTAACCCCTTTTTCTGTCCGCGGTTGCTGGATAGCAGACCGTTTTCCGACTCGCCGTCAAAAGTAATGCCGAAATCGTCTCCGGAACTATTGAACGGTGTTGCCATATTATACACATCCCACAAACGAATATCGTTACTGTCTTTTTCTCCTGTCGGCACGGCTTTGAATATATCCAATCCTCCGTAACCGGGGTGTCCGTTGGAGGAGAAATATAACTGCCCGTCCCAACGGATACAGGGAAACATTTCATCGGCAGAAGTGTTGATTTGTGTGCCAAGATTTTGGACATTGATCCATGTATCGCCTTCCAACTCCGCCATCCAAATATCTTTTCCTCCCGAACCTCCCGGTGCATCAGAGGCAAAATATAAGGTGTCTCCCGTTATGTTGATGGACGGGTGTCCGACAGTAATTGAACTGTCTTCAAACAGTTTGATTTCCTGTGGTTCTCCCCATTCACCTCCCACACGGGTGGAATAGAATATCTTAGTGCCTAAATCTTGCCCGTTGATGGGCTGCGAGAAGGTGAAATACATGGTCTTCCCGTCACCGGTGAACGAACAAACACCCAATTCTTGGGAACCCGTTTTTTGAGAGGCGGTGGAATCATTTTCGTTTTCTGTCTCCTCTCCGCTTCCGTATAATCCTTCCGCCAATTCAATCTCTCCCCATTTCATGTTCACATCGCGACGGGATGTGTACAGATTGAAGGTCTGTGCGCCGGTAACAGGCGATACGCGTTTGCTTTTTTTATTGCCGGATGCTTTTTCTGCTCTGTTGGATGTAAACATTACGCCGCCCGCATCGGTACCGATAAAGGCGGGGCAGAAATTGGATGTCCGCTTTTGGTTGAACTCCTTAACCAAACTCAATTGATGGCGGGACGGTTCTTTTTTCCATGTATTAACCTGCTGACAGGCAAATAATCCCGCTTGTGCTACATAATCGTCGGGGTGTGCTTCCATATACAGGCGATAATTCTTTTCCGCCAATGCATATTTGCCCTGATACTGCTGGCATTGCCCCAATCGCAGGTAAACAATCGAATCCTGCAACTGATATTTGTTGCTGACAGCGTGCTGGTAGGCGGTAACAGCGCGGGTGTTATTCAAAATACGGTAGCATTCGCCCTGATTGAAGGCGATGCGTCCTTTCAGCGTTTTTTCATTCCGTTTGATTCGCGGATAAATTTGGCGGTATAATTCGGCGGCATCGTAATACTCGCCGATGGCAAATTTGCGGTCGGCGCGTTTGATTTTTGTTTTCAATCCGCACCCGGTAAGCAATGCTGCGCAGAAAAATACCAGCACAAAGGAAACAATATGTCGCTTATTCCACGGAAACATCTCAATCAGATAGACTATGAATAACCAAGCCGGAGCGGAGTTTGGGTTCGAACCAAGTGGTCTTGGGTGGCATTATATTGCCGGAATCGGCGATGTCAATAATTTGCTGCATGGTAACGGGGTAGAGGGCAAGGGCTACTTTCATTTCACCCGAATCGACACGGCGTTTGAGTTCGCCTAATCCGCGTATGCCTCCTACGAAGTCAATGCGTTTGTCTGAACGCAAATCTTTGATGCCCAATATCTTGTCAAGAATGAGGTCGGAAGAAACGGTAACATCCAATTGTCCGATAGGGTCTTGGTCGTTATAGCGCCCGGGTTTGGCGGTAAGACTATACCAATTGCCACCCAGATAAAGCGAGAAATTATGCAATGCACACGGTTTATATATTTCTGCACCTTTCTTTTCTACTATAAAATCGGTCTCCAAAGCATGCAGAAACTCGCTCTCTGTCAGACCGTTCAAGTCTTTCACCACGCGATTATAGTCCAATATATTTAATTGGTTATCGGGGAAACATACGGCAAGGAAGAAATTATATTCTTCATCCCCGGTGTGGTTAGGATTCTGCTGTTTGCGTTCGTTGCCGACCAAAGCGGCGGCGGCGGAACGGTGGTGCCCGTCTGCGATATACATGGCAGGTATTTGTTCCGCCAGTTCGGTAATGCGAGCAATATCGCGGTCGTCGTCAATCAGCCAAAAACGATGCCCGAAACCGTCTATTTGTGCCACAAAATCATATTCTGGTTCTTTGGCGGTGTAACGGGCAATAATAGCGTCCAATTCGTTTACATGCTTGTAGGCGAAAAAGACCGGCTCTATGTTGGCATTATTGATGCGAACATGTTTCATTCGGTCTTCTTCCTTGTCGCGACGGGTCAGTTCATGCTTCTTGATGCGCCCTGCCATATAGTCCTCACACCACGCGGCTACTACCAGACCATATTGTGTGCGCTCTCCCATCGTTTGGGCATATACATAATACATGGGCTTGGCATCTTGTACGAGCCAGCCGTTCTTGAGGAATAAATCAAAATGCTCCCGTGCCGATTGATAAACCTTCGGATCATGCTCGTCCGTACCGATAGCGAAATTGATTTCGGGTTTGATGATGTGATATAGCGATTTCTCGTTACCTGCTGCCTCGGCGCGTGCCTCATTGGAACTAAGCACGTCGTAGGGGCGTGAATTGACATCCAGAACGAACTGTTTGGGAGGACGAATACCTTTGAATGGACGGATTTTCATTGTGGTGTGTGCGATTATTGCTTTTTGGCGGCAGTGTTGTCCTGTTTCATGGAGCATGTGCCGTTAAATTGGGCATTCGGCTCAATGATGAGCGTGCGGGTTTTTAAGTCCCCTTGCAGCGTACCTGTAGCACGCAAAGCAAAGGTGCTTTCTACGGTGGCTTTACCGTCTAAAAGTCCCATTACTTCTGCATTTTGACAGGTAACGGTGCCTTTTATTTGACCTTTTTCTCCGATGACGACTTTGCCTTTGCACTGCAAATCGCCTTCCAAAATGCCGTCAAGACGGATATCTGAGTCAGCAATGATTGTTCCGATAATCTTACTGCCGGCAGTCAGCGCGTTGAACAATGTGCCGGATTGTTGTTGAGTAGTTGCCATAAGTATATACGAATTTGTTTTGTTTACGGTTTATAATTAGCACGCAAAGATACAAACATTTTCGCATGTGTGCAAGCGCGCGCGGTTTTTTATAAATTAAAGTGTGAATTTCTTGTGTAGTTCGTTTTTTTTTCGTATCTTTGTGCGCTAAAATGAGTATATTGTTGGCAATATTGGCGGTAGCAGTTGCCGTTGCGGGGCTGTGTATTCGGGTGCTGGTTAAAAAGAACGGCAGGTTTTCCTCACAGCATATAGGGGGAAGCAAAGCCATGCGCAAAAGGGGTATTCATTGTGTTAATACTCAGGATTATGAGGAGCGGCACGCCTCAAAAATAGATGTTGATAAACTCTAAAATTACTATATTAAAATTTCTCAATTATGAAAAAGATTCAAATTATTATCGATTCTGTACTTGCAGCCGCAGTGGTTGCGTTGTTTGTCCTTTTCTTTACGATGAAGCCAGGTTGCTGCAAAAAACATGCTGAAACGATGCCGGTTGCAGAAGTGAAGGAAGGCAATATGCCGATTGCTTATCTGAATGTGGATAGTCTGCTGCAAGGGTATGTGTTCGCTCAGGAGGCACAGGAAAAACTGATGTCTAAACAGGAAGATGCCCGTTTGAAACTGAATACCAAAGCCAAAACATTGCAACAGGAAATGGCTGATTTTCAGCGCAAATATGAGAATAATGCTTTCTTGAGTCAGGAGCGTGCCCAATCTGAATATCAGCGTTTGCAGCGCAAACAGCAGGAGCTGGAAGAACTGGAGCAGAAACTGACTAATGATATTCTTTTGGAAAATCAGGACCTCAATTTGCAGTTGGCGGATAGTTTGATGGCGTTCTTGAAGGAGTATAATGCCGACGGGCGTTTCCAGGTTATTCTGTCCAACAATGGTAAGGACAACGTGCTGATGGCCGCTGACGGCATGGACATTACGGAAGATATTATTTCGGGAATGAATGCGCGCTACCAGAAGTAAAATTATTGTCTTTTGCTTGGCACTGTGCCTTGGTGCTACGGCGCAAAATATCCCCGTCAGTTTGGAATATACGCGGGTGTATGACTATTTGGACGAATTGGCAACGGACGGTATTATTCGCTCGTTAACCGAGTCCGTGCGTCCGTTTTCGAGGGTGCAGATTGCCCACATGCTGGAAGAAGCCGAGGCGGCTGATTCGTTGATGAATAAACGGCAAAAAGACGACTTGGCGTTTTTCCTGAATGAGTTTGCATTAGAGCGCGACACGATGCGCAATAACTATGTGCAATACACTAACCATCAGACATTTAACCTCAGTTTGGCAGACCCGCAATTCTCGTATATGACGAGGAATAAAATGTTCAAGATGCAAGTCAAACCGTTGCTGGGTGCCGAAGTAATCGGTTCCAAGAAAGGGGCGATTGTCAAGCGCTGGTACGGAGCGGAAATTCAGATGGATATTGCCCATCATTTGAGTATTTGGGGGTCGTTGCGTGATGTTAGTTATAACGGCAAATGGTTCTTGAGTGACAAGTATTTCCCGACGGATGCTGCCAAGATGTATGGCGCGCGGTTGGCGCAGCCGACCTTCCTGAATAATCGTCAGGGATTGGAATATAAGGAGGCGAATTACGGAGGCGATTTCTCGGACTCTAAAGGCGGTATCAGTTTATATACATGGTGGGGTAGTATTGGCTTGAGCCGTGAGAATATACGCTGGGGAGACGCCTACCATTGCTCAAATATATTGAGTGGTCATAATCCTGCCGTTCCCCAATTGACTTTGCAACTGACACCTGTGTGGTGGTTCCAGTTTGATTATTTTCATGCGTGGCTGATTTCCGATGTGCTGTCCGATACCGATTATTATGTCGAGCAGGGCAAAGTGGACCCGAATACAGGGGCGGTTGTTACAACTGAAGAGCGTCGTCCGCGTAGTAAGTATATGGCGGCGAATATGTTTACTTTCAAGCCCTGCCGTTGGGTGCATTTCGCCTTGGGTAATTCCATTGTTTATGCGGAGAACAACCCGCAAGCGGCGTATTTTATTCCTGTTGCGTTCTATAAATCGTTGGACCATCTGTTGACCAAAGGTGCCGCAGGTACGGAAAACCAGAACTCACAGGTATTCTTTACTTTAACGGTTCGCCCTGTGGATCATTTGAAATTGTATGGCTCGTGTTATGTGGATGAAGTGAATTGGAAGCGGCTGAAGAAAGATAATCCCAAGGACCCTGTTACAATGCAGAAAAACCCCGTTTCTTATTTGGTGGGCTTCGATTGGACGGGTTGGCCCATTAAGGGATTGAGTTTGAAGGGTGAGTTTATGCGGTCTTATATTGCCTGCTACACGCACTCCATAGAAGTATTGGAATACACGAGCAATCGTTACAATATGGGGCATTATATGGGCGACAATGCACAGAATATCTTTGTGGAATTGAGTTATCGTCCCATTCGGGGTATGCAGTTGGCGTTGAGTTATACGAATGAGACCAAGTATAATCAGTATTACTACATTCGTGACCTGATTGGCACCACTATTGCTCAAAAACCGTTTGACAAGGTAATCTACCGCAATGATCAGGTTGATTTGCGTTTGACCTATGAGGTGCATCCGAATATGTATCTCGTTGCGGGACTCAGTTACAATAAGGCGCGTGCCAATGACAATACCGGCGGAAAGAACGCGCCCTATATAGATGCCAAAACGGCGGAGCAGATGGGCTCGGCGGACTACTACCTGAATGCTTTTTGTCCCGTCTTCTATCAGGGCGAGAACATTAGTGCCAATGTCGGTTTCTCGTTTGGATTCTAATTATCAAATAAAACTATGAGAAAGTATCGTTTACTTGTTTTATCTTTTCTTTTCGTTGCTTTAGTCGGCTGTCAGGCGCCGTGCGACGATATCTATATCTTGTACGATAACGATGTCCATTGTTCCGTGGAGGGATATGAAAAGATGGCGGCATTGCGTGCCGAATACCTGAAACAGTCTATCTATGTGAATGTAGTCAGTTCCGGTGATTTTGTGCAGGGCAATAAAGTTGGCAGCATTTCTAAGGGCAAGTATCCGGTGGCGATGATGAATGCGGTTCCCTATGATTATGTTACATTGGGCAACCACGAGTTTGACTATGGTATTCCGCAGTTGAAGCGGTTGATGTTGCTTTCCCGTGCCAAATGCTTGTGCTGCAATTTCAGTGAATTAGGAACGGGAAAAAAGATGTTCCCTGCGTATGCGGTGCGTACCTATGGCACAACAAAGGTGGCGTTTATCGGGGTGGCAACTCCCACCACATCGGTCACTTCGTCCCCCAGTAATTTTCAGGATAAGAACGGAGACTGGCTATACACTTTCCACAAGGACGAAGTGGTGCAATTGGTACAGCAAGCTGCCAATGCTGCCAGGCAAGACCATGCGGATATTGTTATTGTCTTGTCCCATTTGGGGGATGACACGCAGGATATCAATTCGGTGCAGTTAATTGCCCAAACAACAGGAATAGATGCCGTTCTGGACGGTCATCAGCACCATGTCCTTGATACTAAAATAGCCAATGCCGAAGGCGATTCGGTTATATTGACTTCTACGGGCAGTAATTTCCGCTATGCGGGCTGCCTGAAAATTGACAAAAACAATAATGTGCACAACTTGCTGATTGATTTGTCTTCCTATAATGGTACCAACAAGCGCGTGCATTCCCGCTGGGAGTCTATTATGAAAAAAGTACGGTCCAAAACGGATAAATATGTCGGTTTCTCCCAATTGACTTTGACCGATTCGGATGAAAACGGAAATCGTTTGGTGCGTCTTGGCGAAACCAATTTGGGCGATTTCTCGGCAGATGCTATCCGTGCAGTAACGAAGGCGGATATCGGTTTGATTATCGGCGGAGGTATTCGCAGTAGTCTGCAAGCCGGCGAGGTCTCTTATGGCGATTTGTTGCAGGTTTTCCCGTTTAATAATACGGTTTACAAGGTAGAAGTAACCGGTGCGGATTTACTGCGTGCGTTAGAAATAGCCGTCTCTGTCTATCCTGTTGAATCGGGTGATTTCCTCCATGTGAGTGGCTTACGCTATGCCTTTGATTCGTCTGTTCCCACTTCGGTTCATTTGGACGAAAACGGTGTATGTGACACTATCGGTGCCACGCGCCGTATTGTTAGTGCCGAAACGGAGCATGATGGGATATGGCAATCGGTTGATTCCAACGCCGTGTATTCGATTGGCGGATTGGATTATTTCTTAGTCAATGGCGGTTCGTGCGGTATGTTCATGCACCCCAAACAGATTGAAGTGGAGCACCTTTCGGACGCAGATGTAATGGCTGAGTATATTCATTTGTTAGGCGATACGATTCCCACGGACATATATATGCTGCCACAAGGTCGGGTAACGCTTGTTGACCACGGGTTCTAAGCGAACACAGAGCGAATATCAAAAGGACTCTGACCGATAGGTACAAAGACAAAAAAAGGTCTAACCATTGCGGTTAGACCTTTTGTATTGCTGTTCTTAAGAATTAGAACTTGTAAGCAAAACCGATGGAGAGCGCGCTACCTTTAAAACCTTGGATACCTGCATTGAAATAACTCCTTTTTTCGGGGATATCATAAGCAAAAGTTTCGAAGTTGTAGCTATTGGAAGAGGTGATACCTCCGGCTAAATAGAGTTGAGCAGCGTCAAATGCAATATCCATGTAGAGATGCTCTGTCAAGTCCAATTTGATAATAGGTTCTACATAAAGACCATATTGGAAGTCGCGGAAGTGCTGCTCTTTTGTATTTTTTTTCGAAAGTTCTAGATCTTTCTTAGCTTCTTCTTTGGTGC
>JAZUGJ010000009.1:0-79040 GCA_045641145.1 Paludibacteraceae bacterium | reverse complement strand
ATTTCAAAAAAAGATATTTCAACTATTAAATTCAAATACAATGAAATCAACTAAATCTTTTCTTTTGTTCGTGGCATTAACGGCTACCATGTTATTGCCCTTAGGGCAGAGTTCAAAAGTGTATGCTTCTTATACCCCGAGTAACAAGTACGTTAAGTTTATTCCCCAATTTAAGGTGGATAGGACTTGGAGTGTTAATGCCAATGGAAGAGGCACGATGGTGACTCACGGCGGTTTGATTGCGTGGCGACTGGAAACATGGAATGATAGGGACGCTAATACAGATGATTATAGTTTGGATACCTTAACGCTGTATTTGACGAATAAAGACCACAGTAAACAGATTCCGATAGTCCATATAAAGATTGAGTGTGAAGATTGTAATTACCCGAGTGTTATTGATAACTTCAGTGGCTGCCGCACATGGAGTATTTGTGGTGAACGAGGTGGAGATTGGAGCGGAGCAGATGGTGAGAGTTACTATATCTGCATGATTACCGAATATTCCAACGAGGTAGAGGATTTTATTAATGCCTATAACGACGGGTTAAGTCTTCGTGCAAAAGTCCGCTGGGATAATACTCATTGGGCGGTTTATGACGAATATAGCCTATTGGATGAAGCAGACCGCACTTTACTTGATAGACCGACAAAACCGGTTGTTTCGAGTATTGGTTGGGCGGTTAATGATACCAAGACGGCTATCAAATATACCTATTCTATTGGTACCGGTTGTCAAATCGGTATCCAAGGTTTTCATAATGACGATTTGGCATTTGATTACTCCTATCGGGATGTTACAGCGGGTAATCATACCGAATACCTATATCCGTTCACATACAGCAAGACTCCTACATCGGATGACTTGGCAAATGGTAGAGAACATTATTGTTTCTGCGCCAGGAAGGCCTATACGACATCGACAGACAACTATGTCTATCATGGTAGTGGAACATCGACTTGTCCGGAAACGCACTATCTCTATTCTAAGGCAGTTAAGTACAGCGCGCCGATGTTCCCACAACCGCAAAACGCCCAAGCAACGGATAAGGGGAATGGCTTGGTGGAACTGACTTGGACAGTGGACGAGAAATCAAGCGGCAGTTGCGATAATAGTAATTTTGTCATTGAGCGCAGTTACGACGATAAGTTTTTGGATGTTACCAAGATCAAGACCGTTAATTACCAAGCCGGCAATACCTCTTATTCTTTCACGGACGAATTCTCCGACCGTAACGAGGGAGCCAAAACATTCTACTACCGCATCCACCGTGAGCACGCGTGTGTGGGCGAGTTGAATGCCACTTGTCGGAAAAGTGTGAACACCGATTACAAGAAAGTATGTAATCTCAATGCTGAGCCGACGGGTGATGGACATATCCGACTGAGTTGGGAGTTGAGTTCGGGTATTTGGATTAGTAACAACAACATGAAATTATGTATCAAGTACACCAATGGCTTGACCACTTTGAAATTAACCGAAATATTCAATGGTAACACAACCACTTACACCACCGACCGGCAGCTGGAAACCTGCACTCCGCTGGACTTTTCGATTGAAGTGCAGTCCAACGGTGTAACCCAAAGCAGTGCCAAGACGGAGGAGTCCATCTCGTTGCCTAACGATCTGGAGGGAAAAATAAACGCTGTCAATCCTACGGAGGGGTATTACAATGACCGCGTCATCATTCAATGGACTACCGACGAGGACAAAAATAACTTTAACTACTTTGTGGTAAAGCGGCAGGAATACAACACTTCCAACCCGTCCGAGATTTTGGGGACGGTGAATTATGTGCTCGGTCTGAACACTTACTCGTTTGAGGACAAGGACTGCGTGCCGGGTGTTTATTATACCTATTATGTATTGGGCTACGCTACCTGTAACGATTCGGTGCAGATGCAGTACCAAATGAGCGAAATCGGCTTTGCCCAACCCTACGGCGTGGTAAGCGGACAAATCACCTACAACGGCAAGCAGGGCGTACCCGATGTATATGTGTCCGCTATCGGTGAGGGCGTGAACTGTGGACACTCACTCCATTTCAATATGGAGAATAATCCGCAAATCCTTATTGCACAGGATATGCTCAGCCAAATGCTTGGCACCAACGCCGGCACGGTGGAGTTTTATCAAAAGCGTGAGGGCGAAACAGAGTTCCGCCATATAGCCGCTACCTATCAGGGCAGCACCTACACGACATATATTAACGGCGTACCGCAAGCAGGTACCGATCGTCCCGCTTGGTTCCCTGTATTGGGGCAGGATTGGGATTTGGCAGTGTATGACGATGCCGGACAAAAAGTAAATGGTTTTATTGACGAAATACGCGTATGGAATATCTACCGTGACTCCCTTGCTATCGCCAAAACGAAAAACTGCTACTTGAACGGCCAAGAAGAGGGGCTGACCGCCTACTATCGTTGTGACGACAATGTGGATAACCGCCTATTTGATATTTCTCAAACAGCCAACACCTTTAACTCTCGCCATCTCGTTACTCGCAATGTTATCCTCGATGAGTTTAATATACCCTCTACCGAGCAACTTTCGCTGCGTGCCTACACCGATAATAGAGGTAATTACCTTATTAACAATGTTCCTTTCACGGATGGTGGATCACTCTATGAGATTATACCGATGCTCGGTATTCACTCTTTCTCCCCCACATCCCGTCCGCTGTTCTTCAACTCGGACGCGATGACTCACAACTCGATTAACTTCACCGATGTCAGTTCGTTCCCTGTCAGCGGACAAGTGCTATATGAGGGTACCAACTATCCTGTAGCGAATTGTACCTTCACGGTGGATGGCACGATGTGCTTTATGGACGAAAAACCCGTACTTACGGACGAGAACGGCGAGTTCACCATCATGGTGCCTATCGGCACACACTATATCACCGTTGAAAAAGAAGGACACACGTTCCTCTATGGCGGACGCTATCCCGAAGCCAAGAACGGTGCCTCTTCCACATTTGATTTCCAAGAAGAGATGAACGGGCTGATGTTCTATGACAACACTCGTGTGCCCTTAGTCGGTCGTGTAGCAGGAGGACAACTGCAAGCCGAGTTGCCCCACGGTTTCCAACAAGGTAAAGCCAATATCGGTCAAGCTACGGTGGTTATCAGTCCTAAAACCAAAGACAAATATTCACTCAATATTACGGGTACAGAGCGTAAATGGGAGGTACCGGAAGGTTATATGGTGGGAGGTTCCGCGGTAACACCTGCTAATGATATGGGTACGGACCGTTTCCGCATCACGATTACTACCGACCCTGCAACGGGTGAGTTCGCTGCTATGCTGCCGCCTATTGACATGACAGTGGACGATATTAAGATAACCTCTGACCCCTCTATCACCTTCGACTTAGGTAGTATAAACGAAATCAAGTTAAACAGACCCGACACCATGGAGTGGAGAAAAGAAAGATTCGTTATTAATGACGACACCGTGTCCATCTCTTATGCCGCAGCATTGGACATTATTCGGCGCGTCAGTCCAAAGATGGATATTGTCGACATAAACAATGGTTATGGTATGTTCGGTATTGAGAAATGCTATGTGAGCGATAACGCCCTTGATACCGTATATACAATCAATATATATGAAAAAGACACCCAAACAGGCGAATACAAATACAACTACGGTGTGCCTTATTTCAACCAAGCCGAAGTGTATGTGTTCCGGCTGCACGCCTTTGAACTCTATACCAACAAGGACGATGCATCCAATCTCCGCTATGACTCCGTACCGGTCCGCGGCAGTATCGTTACCATTGCCAATGAATTGGGCTTGCCTGTTGTCGATAGAGACTCTGTAGAACTGGAGGCGTTGGAGGACAATCAGGTGCAATTGGATTCGATGGGTTATGCGACTTATATCTTTGTGGCTAATGAACCGAATTTCTCAGGCGACCATTGCTTGGGTATGACTGTTACCTACACGGACGAAAGCGGTAGTGCCAGTTACGATTGGGAACATAACAACGACTTTAAGGCCATTGTGCTAGGTATGAAAATGGATGGCTCTAACTTTGTTACTGCCGGTCCCGACAAGATACGCTATGTGCTGCGCGACCCGCCCGGAAGTGGTTCGTATGCTATTCTCAAAAAGGGTTCTTCCTTTGTTACTACCGATGCACACACGGAAGCCGGTCAATGGAACGGAATGGGAAGACTTAATGTTAAGTGGAAAACCAAAATAACAATATCAAAAGGAGTACCCGCTTTGGGCTTATTGTCGGAGGTAGTCGAGAGAGTGCGTAGCGTAGGGGGTCTCGGTAAGTATTCGGGCAATAGCAGCATTACCAATACCACTACGACTACTTATATGATTACTGAGGATATCTCTACTAGTTCACGCAAGGAGTATGTGGGATCGGCAGGTGATGTGTATATAGGAGAAAGTACTAACCTGATCTTCGGCGAAGCCACCGAACTGACTTTTGTGCGCGATGCGCAAGGAAACTTTAACCTCACATCTCAACCCGCTATTGCCATTACCGATAGTGTCACTACAGCGTTCCAGTTTTCGCAAACTGACATTAAAACGGCACAAATTCCTAACCTGCGGAAAATGCGTAACGACTTGCTCACGACAGTTACTCCGTCGGAATATGCGGACGAAAACTATCCTAACCATAGTGACGAACCTATTTATATCACCCCCCTTTCTTCGACGGATAAGGACTTCGGTAAGGAAGGCACCTATCGATTTATCACGCCTAACAATGTAAAAGGTGATTTTGTCGGCTTCCAGGATATGGTGGAGTATTACAACGATCAAGTAGCATCGTGGATATATTGGTTGACGGAGAATGAGCGTGCAAAAGTAAAGAGTGCCCTCGCATCCGGTAAGAATATATCCGTTGACGGAGGTGTTACCTACGCCACATCGGCGACTTTTAAGACAACCGATAGCAAGCAACATAAATTGACCAACGGATTCACAGTTAGTCTTTTTGGTTCAAGAGAAGTTGTAATTAAAGGCAAAGGCGGTAACTTGAACTTGAGCGGTGGCGGTGGCTACAGCCACACGGATATGACAAATAAAACTTCCGATTCCACACAAACGGTGGCATATACCATCAACCCAATACCATACGAACAATTGTCTATCAATGTATACCAAGACACGGTAATGAACGGCTCTCCCATTTTCTCCACCCTTGGCGGTCAAACTTATTGTCCGTACGAAGGCGAGGAAAAAACCCAGTACTATGAGCCCGGTAAACACGTGCTTCATAACGCTACGCAGAAGATAGAAGACCCATATATCCGTATCGACGGCTCGTCTAACTATTCTGCCATACCTGTAGGTGGCGAAGCTGTATATAACCTCCAATTAGCAAACCAAACACCTACCGGTCTGCCGATGACCATGATGCTGCGTTTGATGGATAACAGCAACCCCAACGGGGCGGTGTTGACAGTGGAAGGAATGCCGCTTACTGTTGATGGTGTGAAGATACACTTTATGGGTAATACTCCCATCTCCAAGACGCTTGTCTTGCGTCAAGGTAGAGCCGACAAGTTGGAGTACAAGAATATAGGTGTTATTCTTTCTTCCGAATATACGCCCTATCAGACAGCAGACACTTGTTATATCTCCGCCACCTTCGTGGCTGCCTGCTCGGATATTAACCTGACTACTGACACCCGAGTAGTCAATAAGGAGAAAAACGGTCGCCTCATACTCACTATATCGGGCTACAACACCTCCCTATCGACCCTCACGGGTTGCCGCGTACAATATAAACAACCCTTTGAGAGCAACTGGCACCTTATGGACAACGGAGAGTTCTCCGTCGAAGATATGAAAGACGGACTGATTGTCTATCCGTGGGATATGTCCCCGTTCAACGACGGCGAATACGAAGTGCGTGCCGTGACAGTCTGCAACCTCGGCGGACAAGAGGTTAGCAACGAAAGCGAAGTGATATCCATCATCAAGGATATGACTGCCCCTGAACCGCTCGGCGTAGCGAGTCCGATAAACGGTATCTATACGGCGGACAATCAGATATATGTCGATTTTAATGAGCCCATTCAGACGGGCAAGGTTATCACCTCTTGTGTGGAAGTGAAAGGGCTGCTCAATGCGCACGAACTGAGCCACACCGTTGCCCTGCAGTTGGACAAGAACATGGGCTATACGCAAGCCGAATACGACTTCAGCAATACCGACTTTGCCGTTGAGATGTGGCTCAATTGGTCGGACGCAGGCGACTTGTTGATGCACGGCAAGGACGGTTGGGTATGCGCCATAGACGCCGATGGACACCTGCAAATCCGTTATGCGGGCAATACATGGACTTCCACTAATACGCTGCCCAAAGATAAATGGTGCTATTGGGCTATCAGTTACCGCCAAGTCGATAGCGAGACGGGCTTTATCAACGCCCATGCTGCCTACGATGCCACAACAGTCAACCTCTTTGATAACCATTCGATACCGGCATACACCTGCCGCGGACGGATTACTTTCGGCTCCGACAACATCAAAGCGGCTATACATGACGTAACGGTGTGGAATATAGACCGCGAATGGACAACTGCTTTGAGCGAGCGCAACACGAGCAAAGACGCCTATACGAGGGGTTTAATCAGTTACTGGCCGATGGACGAGGGGCACGGCACGACGGCTGCCGACCATATCCGCTACCGCGACTTGACATTGGCGGACGGCTCGGTATGGTGGTACAACAACACCAACAAAGCATTGCATATACCTGCTGCAAGCGAAGCCGTAGTATCGATGGGCAAGTACCCGACATTCTTTAACGACGACTACATGTTCGGTTTCTGGTTCCGCAGCGAGCGTGACGGCAAGACGACGCTGTTCCAAATTAACGACAGCATAGCGGGTTATATAGACGGCAATGTGTTTGAGTGGCAATTAGGCAGCAAGTCCTATCGTATTGCTACAGGTATCGCACTCAATAACGGCGCTTGGCACCATTGGGCAATGAATAGCAGTCACAGCTTCTCGCCGATGATCTTTATTGACGGGGAGCAGTGCAATGTGCCGATTATTGAGCGCATACATATCGTCTCGCCTCAACTGATTTTCTCGTCCGTCGCTTCTACCGACGCGCTGGAGATAGATGAGATACAGCTATGGAAAGCCACTGTCTCGCCGGGCTTTATCAGCAAACTGTTCCGCAGCCAACACTCGGGTTATGAGCAGGGGTTGTTGGCTTACTACCCGATGGACAAGACCGTTGTGGACCAATACGGACAGAATGTGACGGAGTTTACATTATCTGACCAACAGCATCGAGACTCTGTTCCCGCAACGGATATCTATCTGCGTAATAGTTTAGGTAATATAGAGCCGACGGAAGCCGCTATCGTGCCGCCTGTGCGTCAAGCCCGCAATTGGGAGGAGGTCAAACATACCTTTACCGCCGGTGACACGCGCCTGATGGTCAATATCACCGAGGAGACACGCCGCATAGAGGGCTGCCCGCTGATTATCACTGTTAAAGACATAGTGGATTTGAACGGCAACTATGCGGCTCCTGTCAACTGGTATGTCTTTGTCAACCGCAACCAACTGTTGTGGGAGCAAGACCAAGTCAGCATCTCCAAAGCGGTAATGACAGATACCACCGTCACGGTAGTTATTCGCAACGCCGGCAGCCGACCGGAGAGTTGGTCCGTCACCAATATACCCGACTGGCTGTTCGTTAGCGAAACGGCAGGCGTTCTGGCACCGCTTTCGTCCAAGACCTTGTCCTTTACCGTGCTGCCCGAATTGGGTATCGGCACCCACGAACAGACCCTGTACCTGAAGGGTAACGAGAATATCAACCAAGCCCTGCACCTGACCGTCAAAGTCAATGCCAACCGTCCGGACTGGACCGTTAACCCCGCCGACTTTGAGTATTCGATGAATATGATTGCCGAGGTGCTTATCAATAACCGGATAGGGGACGACAGCGAGGATATACTGGCTGCCTTTGCCTCCGACGGCACCGTCTGCGGTATCGGTCACCTGCAGTTCCTTCCCATTTATGGAATGTACCTCGTGATGATGGATATCTATTCCAACAACGGGCAAGATCCTATTACGTTCAAGTACTGGGATGCAAGTACGGGCAGTATTTATAGCCACCTGTCCATCCGCCTCACCGCTACAAGCCCGGAGCAGGACTACCTGACCTTCCAATCCGGTCAAATGGTAGGAATGGTAACCGCCCCCGCACAACTGATTGCCTCCTCTATGTTGGAGCAGTCCGTGGCGTTGAACAAGGGGTGGAACTGGGTAAGCATGAATGCGGTACCTGCTAATCATGCGGTGGCTGCGTTGCTGTCAGGTGTGCAAGACCGATTGGATATCGTCAAGTCCAAGAGCGCTTACGCCCAAGTTTCCGCATCGGGCATTGTCGGCTCTTTGCAGGAAATGAAACCGGCGGACGGCTATAAGATGAAGATGTCGCAGCCGACCATATGGACCGTCATCGGCGAAAAAGCCCATCCTGCTGACTATCCTGTTACCTTGGCAGGTGGCGGTTGGTCGTGGATCGGTTATGTGCCGCAAAGTATATTGAGCATTCATGCCGCGTTGTCCAATCTGACTCCGTCTATCGGCGATATCGTCAAGGGTCAAACCGGCTTCGCTACGTGGGACGGATACGACTGGGTCGGCTCACTCGGCGCAATGGCTCCCGGCAAGGGATATATGTACTACAATGCGGGCGCGACGGCCACCTTGTATTATCCGGTTGCTTCGGTGATGTTGGCTCCGGCACGGTTCGCCGGTTTAGCGGCTCAGCAGTTCACCTTCTCTCCCGTAGACCCCATTACCTATCAAGGCAACATGACTGTTACGGCAGTAGTAAAAGACGGCTCGCAGATAATGGAAGATGCCGAAGTGGGTATCTTTGCCGGTGACGAATGCAGAGCAGCTGCCGTCAATAACGGCGGATTATGGTTTATCACCATTCCGGGCAATGCCGCTCAACAACTGACGATAAAAGTGGCGATTGGCGGAGAAACAAAAGAAGCCAAGCAATCCATTACCTATATGGAAGACGCCATATTGGGTACTCCGGCTGAACCCTATGTTATTCAGTTGGGCGAGACGGACGGTTGGATGAATATAGAGCGCGATACCAATAATTCACGCCCGACTAAGTTCATTTACCGCCAAATTCTGTATATCAAGCACGGCGACCGGTTCTTCAATGCTTTGGGTCAAAGTGTGAGATAATACACCGTTGAAACAACAGAAAAAGGCGATTTTTGAGGAAAAGTCGCCTTTTTTAGACCGAAAAATGAAAATATATTTGCATATTCCAAAAATTCTTTGTACCTTTGCAGTCGAAAACAAATAAATTTTCATAGTTAAGGTTTAGGTTTAATGGCATCAGGAGGCTGTGAAGTTTCCTGATGTTTTTAACAAAACTAACCTCCGCTATGTTTTTTTTTCGTTATATGAAGGAACCGGAAATAAATAACTCTACACTCCCCGATTGGACCGATACGGACGAGGTTCGTCGGGCGATTATTGTTTCCGAAATACTGAATCGTAAATACTAATATACTACTATATGGCAACAACTTATATGACCGCTGAAGGTCTGCAAAAACTGAAAGATGAACTGCAATTCCTGGAAGGCACCGAGCGTCCCCGTGTTATCGCCGCTATTGCCGAAGCACGCGACAAAGGCGATTTGAGCGAAAACGCCGAATATGACGCCGCCAAAGAGGAACAAGGCGTGCTGGAAAGCCGCATCGCGATGCTGAAAAGTAAAATAATGGAAGCACGCATCATTGATGAAAGTACCATCAAAACGGACGAGGTGCAGATCCTGACCAAAGTGCGCGTCAAAAACCGCAGCAACGGACAGGAGAAAATATACCAGTTGGTTACCGAAGGCGAAGCGAATATCATGCAAGGCAAGATAGCCGTTACCACACCTATCGCGAAAGGGCTGCTGGGGAAGAAAGTGGGCGAAACGGCACAGGTACATGTCCCTGCAGGTATGATGGAATTTGAGATTTTGGAAATCTCGCTGTAATGATATATCTGTAATATATTTCAGCCATGACTCTTTTTACACGCATTATTAACGGGGAAATTCCCAGTTACAAAGTGGCGGAAGATGATAAGTACTACGCCTTTTTGGATATCAATCCCTTGAAAAAAGGACACACGCTGGTTATTCCCAAGTTGCCCGAACCCGAAGCGGATTATATCTTTGCTTTGGACGACGACACCTTGGCGGGCTTGATGCTTTTCTGCAAGAAAGTGGCGGCAGGTATCCAAAAAGCCACCAACTGCAAGCGTGTCGGCGTGGCTGTATTGGGGATGGAAGTCAATCACGTACATGTCCACCTTGTGCCGCTGGATAAAGAGAAAGACATGGTCTTTACCAATCCCAAACTGCAATTGCCGCCTGACCAGATGTGCGTCATCGCCAACTCCATCGCCGAGGCGATAGAATCGGCTTAACAACTCTTTCCGATGAAAATAGTTTTTGCCAGCAATAATGCCCACAAACTGGAAGAGGTAAGAAATATCTTAGGCGGTTTGTGCGAGGTGTTGTCGCTGGCGGATGTGGCGTGCGATGCGGATATAGACGAGACCGGTACGACCCTCGAAGCCAATTCGCTCATCAAGGCACAGTATATATACGACCGCCTTGGCTGTGACTGCTTCGCCGACGATACGGGGTTGGAAATAGAAGCCCTGGGCGGTCAGCCCGGTGTCTATACCGCCCGTTGGGCGGGCGAAGCGCACAACGATGCCGCCAACCGACGCAAGGCACTGACCGAACTGCAGGGCAAAACGAACCGCAATGCCCGCTTCCGCACCGTCATAACGCTGATTAGAGGCGGCAAGACAGAGCAGATGGAAGGCATTGTGCGCGGTACGATCGCCACCGAAGAAAAAGGGCAGGGCGGCTTCGGCTACGACCCGCTGTTTATTCCGGAGGGCTATAACCAAACCTTCGCCGAACTGCCGGCTGCTATCAAGAACACTATCAGTCACCGGGCGCGGGCGCTGGAAGAACTGAAAAAAATACTGGCTCAATATGTGTAACAAAAGATTCTGGATCATTGTTTTCGGACTGATACCCTGTATCTGCTCTTGGGCGCAAATGTACAGTTGGCGCTCCCACTTGGCATTCGGCGACTCCAAACATATTGAAATAACCCCGTCGCAGGTATATGTCCAATCGGGAAATGCGATGTATGCCGTCAATCGCCGGTCAGAACAGGTGACCACCTATGACAAGCAAAACGGACTGAACGGGTCCTCTATCGCCACGATTGCTTATTCAAAAGAGAATCGCTGTCTGGTGGTGCTATACGAGGACGGTTTGATTGATTTTATCTACGACAACGGGTCTGTTATCTCGATGACGGATTTGAGCATTAAAGATATGACAATCAGCAAAAAAGCCAATGCTGCCACCATGGATACTTCCCTGCTCTATGTCTCAATGCCCTTCGGTATCATGGTGCTGGATGTCGCCAAACGGCAGGTGTTGGATACCTATTACATAGGAGTCAACGGCGCTGAAACGGAAATAAAAAATGTGGCACTGACTGAGGACTCCGTTTATGCCGTCGGGGACAGTGTGCTGTACTGTATTTCCCGCACCGGCAATAAGATGGATTATTCGCGTTGGACGCGGACACAGTTGCCCGAAAAGACCTACTATCAGGGGCTTGCCGTTTGCCACAATCAGGTGCTGGCACTGATAAACGGTGTGCTGAATAAACGGGAAAAAGGCGTTTGGAAACCCGTGTCGGACCAAGTCCTGTTCTCCCGCATGATGGCGTGCGACGACGAAGTGTATTTGGCGGGAGAAGGAACGGGGTACTATCAATATACCGACAAAGGATTATTGCGTTTTGAAACATCTTATCCGGTTTATGATGTCTATACCGGCGGTGCTGAAACATGGCTGGCTTTGGGAGGAGTGGGGGTCATGCGCTTGCAGAACGGCGAGTCGCAACTCTTTCATGTAGATGGTCCCGCAGTCAATATACCCTATCGGTTAAAAATAGCCAATCAGAAACTATATATGCTGCAGGGCGGACGCTGGGGGGATAAGTATGACCGAGCGCCGATTATTATGATATATGATATTCGGCAGGATAGTTGGCATAATATACCGATGGAGCAAATAGGCGCGCAGACAGGGTCGTATATTTTTGACTTGATGAACGTGGCTGTGGATCCGTTCAACCCGGAGCGTTTTTATGTCACCAGTTACGGCACCGGTTTATTGGAATGTGTCGGAACCAATGTGGTCGCCCACTACAATAATCTCAATAGCGTGTTAGAATCGGCCGTTCCTTTGTCGTCTATTCACACTACTTCCTATGTCCGTATTGACGGTGCCCTGTTTGACGCAGAGGGCAATTTATGGCTGGTTAATACGGAGAGGGAAAATACAGTGCATGTTGCTAACCGGGTCCAATTAGAGCAATCCTCTTACACCGGTTATGGGCAATGGTATAAAATGCCCATCAAATTGCAAAATGGAGAAGTGATAACCGTTAAAACACCTGGTGAGATGTTTATTGACAACCGCAATCCGAATTGGAAGTGGATTCCTGCGTTGCGGTCGGGAACAGGATTGATACTGTTGGACGATAATGGCACGCCTCAAGTAGCGTCTGATGATAAATCTTACTACCGTACTTCGTTTGAAGATCAAGACGGCAATGTGGTCAAACCCGAAAATATCTTTGCCGCTGTTCAAGACAGGGAAGGAACTTTGTGGGTGGCGTTGGAAATGGGCTTAATTACTATTCCTGCTTCGGTAGATTTTAAAACAAGCAATGCGTGTGAGCGTATCAAGATTGCCCGCAACGACGGCACCAATCTGGCAGATTACTTACTGAATACAGAAAGAATAAACGCTATCGCCGTTGATGGTGCCAATCGCAAATGGTTTGGAACGGCAGGGTCGGGTCTGTATCTCATTTCGGCTGACGGACAGGAAACGATAGAACATTTTACAACCGATAATTCGCCCCTGTTAAGCGACGAGATAGTCAGTTTGGCGATTGATCCGATTTCGGGTAAAGTATTTATCGGTACAAGTAAAGGACTGATGTCTTACCAAAGTGATGCGGCTTCGCCTTTTGAGGATTACTCTTCGGCTTATGCCTATCCCAATCCGGTCCGCCCGGATTATAACGGAGTCATTACCATTACCGGTTTGATGGATGAAACGGCAGTACATATTGTCGATAATGCCGGCAATCTGGTATGCCAAACCCGTTCTTACGGCGGTACTGCCGTTTGGGACGGCAAAACGGCAGACGGCCGTCGAGTTGCCAGTGGGGTGTATAGCGTGTTATGCAACGAGGCAACCGACAACAAGCATGCTGTCGTAAAGATTTTGGTAATGCACTAATTGAATCGGTTAATTTCAGCCCTTAATCAGCCGTAAAAACTCTTCCCTCGTCTCTTGACGGTTGAAAGCACCTGTGAAATCGGAGGTGGTGGTGACAGAATGTTGTTTCTGCACACCGCGCATCTGCATACATAAATGTTCTGCCTCGATAACCACCATCACCCCTAACGGATTGAGCGTCCGTTGGATACACTCTTTGATTTGGGTGGTCATCCGCTCCTGTATTTGAAAGCGGCGGGCATATACATCCACCACGCGGGCTATCTTACTCAGCCCTGTTACCTTACCGTTGGGGATATATGCAATATGTGCTTTGCCGAAAAATGGCAACAGATGATGTTCGCACAGGGAATAGAAATCAATATCTTTTACCACCACCATCTGGCGGTAATCTTCTTCAAATAAAGCCGATTGTAAGATGGCATCAGGGTCTTCGTTATACCCCTTGGTCAAGAACTGCATGGCTTCGCCCATCCGTTCCGGTGTGCGTTGCAATCCGTCGCGGGAGGCGTCTTCGCCTGTCAGTGCAATCACCTCGCGTATATGCTCGGCAATGGCACGAGTGGCTACTTCATCGGGTTGAAAATCCTGCAAATTCATTTCTTGATAATAATCATGTCCTTTACGGGGTAGGACTCGGCTTGCAGTTCGGGGAATTGTTTCACCAGTTCTTCCTTATACGCTTTCGCTTCTTCCACGGTCTTGAAATTGCCGATACGAACTTTCCAGAACGGTTGGATGAAATTCACATAAACCGGCTCTTTTATCTCCGTTTCCAGTTGCTCTTTCAACGCTTCGGCTTCCTGCTTGGCTGCCAATTGGTTGTTAGATGAATATATCTGCAACCGCCATCCCGGAATTTCCTGCTCTCCGCGTACGGTGCCGGTCCAGTGATCCTCCATCAATTGCGTGACAGCGGAGTCTTGGTGAACGGTTACGAGGGGCATGTGGTCGTATATAGCCCCCTGTGCGTGCAGGGCATAAGCCGTTGCTGCAAAGATAAATAGAATAACTTTCTTTTTCATGGTTAATAATGGAATGAACTTCCTCCCACAAATTCGCGCAGGAAGGAAGTAGGCGGTATTTCTTTCTCCGGTATGGGTTCAAAATAACTCAGTTCTTTCAGCAGTCGGTGGGCGTCTGTGTATTCGTCTACATACTTGGGCACAGCTGCCAATATGGGCTCTGCGTGGCTTTTTAGCACGGCCAGTTCAAACAGCAGGGCTGAATTGAACATCACATCGGCTTCTTCCTGGTACGGATATATCCATTTTTCCTCGCCTCGGCGCACCGATTCGCAGCGTTTGATAGTTTCCTGTGCCGAATAGCCGCGGTAGCGGTAATCGCGTATAATACGGCGGATAAGACGCACGTCGGTGGTCGGAATCCAGTTGTGGTTGTCCAAGTTGACCGTCGTCAGGGCATTGACAAATATCTTGAATGTTTCTTCTTTCGGTATATTGGGTATAAGTTCCGGATTCAGTGCGTGCAAGCCCTCAATGATACATATCTGGTCGGGTTGCAAACGCATCATATCGCCTCTATACTCGCGTTTGCCGGTTTCGAAATTATAGAACGGCAGACTCACCTCCTTGCCTTCCAATAAGTCACTCAACTGCTGGCGGAACAAATCAAGGTCTAATGTGTGCAGATGCTCAAAATCCCATTCACCGTTTTCGTCTCTTGGCGTATCTTCGCGGTTGACGAAGTAATTATCCATTGAAATAACCACCGGTTGTATGCCGTTCACCATCAGTTGTATTCTCAAACGCATAGAGAAAGTCGTTTTTCCCGATGAACTGGGACCGGATATCAGCACAAATTTCGGACGGTGCTTCTTGTTGGCAATCGAGTCGGCTATTTGCGCCACTTTCTTTTCGTGCAGGGCTTCACTCAGGCGGATCAACTCAAAGGAACGGCTGTCGCGACACGCCTTGTTAAACTCACCGATATTGTGAATATGCAGCAGTTTGTTCCACTCCATAAATTCTTGGAAGATACCGAACATCTTATCCTGTATCATCGTCTCTTCCAATCGTACGGGGTCTCTGCGGCAGGGAATACGCAACAGGATGTCGTGATGATACGGCTCAACGGCATATATATTCAGATATCCTGTTGACGGCATCAGCGCACCCATGTAATAATCAATATAGTCGCCCATCCGGTAAAAACGGCAATACGGATTGCCTAAGGTCTCAAATAGGGTGGTCTCGCCTTCGTGCCGCTCGGCGAATAGGCGTATAACTTCCTTGGTCTGCCTTTCTTCTACAACGATGGGACGGTCTTCGGCAATAATTTGTTTCATGTGCTCCTTTATTTGACGGATAAAGGAGTTGTCGATTTCTATTTTCTCGCCTTTTTTACCGCGTATAGTGCAGAAATATCCTTTTGAAATGGGGTGTTCTATGCGTAAGTCGTAGTCAGGGTTGATTTCCTTGATTGCGCAGGCCATCACCATAGATAGGGTGCGTACATAACAACGCATGCCACCCGAAGACGAGGCGTCTAAAAACTCAATGTCCTTGGGCTTGTAAATCAAAAAATTCAGGTTCTGCATTTTGTAGTTCACCCGTGCAGCCACAATGGGGTAGGGCATTTGAACGCCGATTTGCTGTTGCAGTTCCATCAGGGATGTTCCGCAGGGAATATCATAGAACTGACGGGTGTTCTTGCAATATACGCGAATAGTATTGGTCATGTTGTTTTATGCAAAATCAATGATGTGGTGAATAGAAATAATGCCGATGATCTCCTCACTGTCTTTTTTCTCAGTTACGGCGAGGGTGGTGATATTATACTTGTCCATAATGGCAAGTGCATCGGTCAGCAAGGCGTCTTGACAAATCTTCTTATAGGACGGTGTCATAATATCCTTGGCTGTGATGTGCAAGTCGTTGTATTTCTGTATAGCGCGCCGCAAATCGCCGTCCGTGATGATACCGATACAGGTGCCCCCGTCATATACCATCGTGATGCCGAGGTGCTTATCGCTCATCTCGCAAACCAAATCACGGAAAGGAGTAGTGGTTTGTACTTTGGGTACATTGCTTGTCATGCAGTTCTTTACCCTGCCGAGCAACTTCCTGCCCAAGGCACCACCGGGGTGATACACGGCAAAGTTCTCCGCCTTGAATTTTCGCTTTTCCATCAGGCATACCATCAGCGCATCGCCCATCAATAAAGCGGCTGTTGTACTGGTTGTCGGGGCAAGCCCTAAGGGACATGCTTCGTGATCGACGTGAACGGCAAGTACTTCGTCACACCCTTTGGCAAGGGGGGATAAGGGGTCGCCTGTCATGGCAATCAGCGTGCAGCCAATCTTGCGCAACGGGTCAATAACATTTAGTATCTCGTTGGTCGAACCGCTGTTGCTTACCAGCATTACCACATCATCTCGGTTTATCATGCCGAGGTCTCCGTGAACGGCTTCGGCGGCGTTGACAAAGATGGCGGATGTGCCGGTCGATGCCATAGATGCTGCCATCTTATGACCGATAATACCTGTTTTGCCGATACCCATGACCACCAGTTTGCCCTTGCATGCGTAGATAATGTCCACAACACGGTCAAACCGTTCGTCTATCGTATCGCGAAGATGCTCAAATTCTTGTATCTCCTCGTTAAAAATCGCTTTAGCGCGTTCCGAGTATATCATATTGTTTGGCTTCTGTCAATAGTTCTTCTATGCGGTCGAGGCGCACTTGGTTGGCGGCGTCTGATATGGCGCGGTCAGGGTTGGGGTGCACTTCTATAAAGATGCCGTCCACACCCACTGCCAATGCGGCGCGCATGAGGTAGGGCACCATCTCTCGGTTGCCGCCGGTAACGCCGGACGGACTGGACGGCTGCTGTACGCTGTGTGTGGCGTCAAAGATGACAGGGCAACCTAAGCGGCGCATCTCCACCAGCGAAGTCATATCTACCACCAACCGGCCGTATCCGAAACTGCTGCCGCGTTCGGTCAACCATACTTCGCCGTCGGGACGGACTTCCCTGCATTTGTCTATCGCGCCTTTCATGTCCCAGGGTGCCATAAACTGCCCCTTTTTGACATTCACTGTCTTGCCGGTCTTGGCTGCGGCTTGCAGCAAGTCCGTTTGACGGCTTAAAAAGGCGGGTATTTGCAATATGTCCGCCACCTCGCTTACCGGGGTGCATTGTCCGCTCTCATGCACATCGGTCAGGATAGGCAATCCGAATTGGTGCTTCACCTCGTCCAGTATTTTCAACCCCTCCTCTATGCCTACACCCCGTCCCGATACACCGGTGCGGTTGGCTTTGTCATAGGAGGATTTGAATATGAGACGGATATCCTGCCGTCTGCACACCTCTTTCAGCTGCTCGGCGGTAGTCATCACCGTGTCGCGGCTTTCAATGGCGCAGGGACCTGCAATTAGAAACATGATTGTTATTTCTTTTTGGGTTTGAATACGCGGATCCAATCTACATCCAGTTCACCTTCACCTTCGTGGCGTGCGTTCTCAAAGATGAACGAGTACATGTGCAGATACAGTTTCTCGCCCTCCGGGATGAGGTTCTTGGTGCGATATACTTCAAGGTTGTTTACAAACCATGCTATCTCGTCTTTCTGCCACGAAACGGTAAAGATGGTATAAGGAATGGGTTGTAGACCGTCCAGCATCTTCAGGTTCTTGTCGGTTTTGATGCTGTCTTTCACGCCGCAGAACAACCGGAAACCGGTGTAGTCAAACAGCGATATGAACGGGATATGTTTCTTGCTCCGCATATAGATACCGTGGTTCAGCAATCCACGGCAGCGGGCTTTTACTTGTACGATACTGCCCTCTTCAATCTCCACTTTGTCGGTGTAGATAGCGTCAGAGGTATAGGCGAAGTGTTTGGTTACCATGCCGTTCTTGGCGTCCCACGCTGCACCATCCGCTTCCTCTTTGCGGGTCAGTATCTTCAATATACTTTCGTTCGTCTCAATGTTCTTGCCGTTATTGAACGCCTGCTTCTCGTTGGTGTAGGAATGTACGGATACAAAGTCCTTGCTCGGATAGATGAATCCGGGTTTCCAGTCGCTGTTGCTTAGTCCGTTCCATTTGAAATCGTCCTCAAAGGCGATTTCGTATGCCTCATAGCGCTCTACGCTATGTACATCTGTTGCAACATAGAACGCGATATCCTCGTCCGCTTTCAGGGCATTGTACTTGGCTTCCATTTTACCTTCTTCGGTGGTTATCCAGCGGTCTTTATTGGCCCAGAAAGCATGACGATCCTGGAATTCGGGTGTTTCCACTTCGGCTTTCAGTGCCAAATAGCGTTGTACGCTCACACGCCCTTCTTCTGTACCTTTCTTCAGGTACAGGCGCACATACTTGTCTTTCAGCAAACTCTTATACTCCGCCATAGATTTGGCTTCCGGAGTGTCGGCATATTGCTTGTCGGCAATTTCCTTTTTCTTGTTTTGGAAGTCTATGGCATTCACTTGTTTTTCGATGGCCAAAAACTCCTTCAACTTGTCGGTTTTTTCTACACGGCGATACCGTTCTGCATTAGTGCGAACTCGGTTCAGCGATTCTTCAAACTTGGCGGTTGTAAGCAACTGACGGCGTACAAGCGCCCTTAAAAAGAAAAGATCCATAATTGTTATTTTTACTTAATTATACCTTTCAAATCTTCTAAACTATCCACAAACTGTGGCTTGTAGGATTCCTCTGCGGGCAGGAATTTTAACTCGCGCATGTGCGCTGCGGCTTCTTTCAGCCCGTTGTAGAATCCGTTGTAATTAACTATATAAATAGGTTTTTTATGTTCTCCTACCGTGCCACTGGCAATCACATCGTACATCTCGTCCAATGTCCCGTAACTGCCGGGCAGGCAGATGAAGCAGTCGGCTATTTTTCGCATTCGCCGTTTGCGCTCCGCCATATCTTTCACGATAATCAACCGGTCGCAGTTGTCGGCTTGTCTGCCGGAGGCGATGATACGGTGCGGTATGACGCCTATAATGCGCTGTTTGGCTTTCTTGTGCTTGCGGAAGGTTTCGCTTACGCGCGACATCAGTCCGCCGGTTGCTCCGCCATATACCAGCGTATGACCTTCTTTCGCAAGCCATTCGCCTACCTGCACCCCCAGTTCTTTATATTCTTTGGGGATACTTTCTTTTGCGGAACAATAAACAGCTACTTTCATAATTTTTATCTATTCAATTTTGAATTTTTTTTGGGCAGATAAGTCAAGAAAAAAACAAAATTATGCATCGATATTGGCGTATGTGGCGTTCTCTTCAATAAACTCGCGGCGCGGAGCCACATCGTCCCCCATCAACATGGCGATAGTGCGGTCCGCTTCGGCGGCGTTCTCTATCGTTACCTGTTTGAGCATGCGACGCTCGGGGTCCATGGTGGTTTCCCATAGTTGCTCGTCGCTCATCTCACCCAGACCTTTATAGCGTTGGGTTTTGATTTGCTTCTCGTCGCCTCCGCCGTAGGTCATAATGAAATTATGCCGTTGTTGGTCGTTCCAGCAATACTCTTTGTAACTGCCTTTCGAGCACATATATAGCGGAGCCATGGCGATATACAGGTGTCCTTGCTCAATCACCTCTTTCATATGACGGAAGAACAGTGTCATAATTAGGGTGGCGATATGTGCACCGTCCACATCGGCATCGGCCATGATGATTACTTTATGATAGCGAATCTTGCTCAAGTTGAGTGCTTTGGGGTCGTCTTCGGTGCCGAAGGTAATACCTAAGGCGGTGAATATATTGCGTACCTCTTCGCTCTCGAACACTTTGTGCTCCATAGCTTTCTCTACATTCAATATCTTACCGCGCAGCGGCAAAATGGCTTGGTGTACGCGGTCGCGACCCGTCTTGGCGGTACCGCCGGCGGAATCACCCTCCACAAGGAACAACTCACATTCGGCGGGGTCTTTGCTCGCGCAGTCTGCCAACTTACCGGGCAGTCCGCCACCGCTGAGCGGCGATTTGCGCAACACGCTTTGACGGGCGTTGCGGGCGGCAATACGCGCTTGGGCGGCAAGGATAACCTTCTCCACTATTTTCTTGGCATCGTCGGGGTGCTCTTCCAGATAGTTGGTCAATGCCTCGCCCACTGCGCTGCTGACCATTCCGGCTACCTCCGAGTTACCTAATTTGGTCTTGGTCTGACCTTCAAACTGCGGCTCGGCAACTTTGACGCTGATAACGGCCGTCAGTCCCTCGCGGAAATCGTTCGGGTCGATGGTGGCATTACCGTCTTTGTCTTTCAGTTTGGCTTTCTCCAGCAATTTGCTGTCCTCGGCATATTTCTTCATCACACGCGTCAACGCGGCGCGGAAGCCGGCAACGTGCGTTCCGCCCTCTATCGTGTTGATGTTGTTCACATACGAGTGTACATTCTCGTTGAAGTCGCTGTTATATATCATCGCCACTTCCACAGGCGTACCGTATTTCTCGGTATTCAGGTGAATGACATCGCTGATCAGCGGCATACGGGTCTGGTCAATGTAGCGCACAAACTCGCTCAGTCCCTTTTCCGAATAGAACACCTCTTTTTTGCAGCCGTCTTCGGTCTTGACACGCTTGTCTTTCAGCACAATCTTGATGCCGGCGTTCAAAAAGGCCAGTTCGCGCATGCGGTTGGCAAGTATATCCCACTGGTAAATAGTCTCCGTAAAGATACTGTCATCGGGGTGGAACTGCACAAATGTACCCGTCTTGCCCTGTTCCCAGTTGCCCACGGCGTCTTTGATGTCTATCACATGTACCGGCGAAATGGGCTTGCCCTTCTCATAGTCCTGACTGTGTATCTTGCCGTCGCGATATACTTCCACATGCATCTTCTTGCTCAGCGCGTTCACGCAACTTACGCCCACACCGTGCAGACCGCCGGATACCTTATAACTGTCTTTATTGAATTTACCGCCGGCGTGCAGTACGGTCATAACAACCTCCAATGCGGAGCGATGCTCTTTTGGGTGCATATCTACAGGGATACCGCGCCCGTTGTCCTGTACCGTAATTGAATTGTCCTCGTTAATGTGGACGGCTATCTCGTTACAGAAACCTGCAAGGGCTTCGTCAATCGAGTTGTCCACTACCTCATAAACCAAATGGTGCAGACCTTTCTGCGAAATGTCGCCGATGTACATCGCAGGTCGTTTCCGCACCGCTTCCAGTCCTTCAAGCACTTGAATGCTTGATCCGTCATACTTTTCTTGTTCTTCCATTTTTGTATTGAAATTGTTTTTATATTGTCCTTGTTTTTCTCTCGCGCGCATTGCGCGCATACATAATAATGTGCAAATATACAACAAAAATTTGAATTACGCAAATAAATCGGTACTTTTTTTGCTAAAAAGTATGAAACGCTTGTAAATCTACGGCAAAAACTGTACTTTTGCTACGCTAAATAGGGCTTTTTTATGAAAAAATCGTGGAAAGCGTGGATTGCTACGGCAGCCGTAATTGCCGGTATAGGTGTCGTGATTGTGGCGGGGCTGAATTTCTGGCTCACACTCTTGGTGCGTCGTCAACTGGACAATAATATCGCCTCCGCCGGCTCGATGTACATGAGTTATGCGGATGTCCGCCTGACTGTCTCGGGCAGGGCGTGGATTAAGGATGTCTATTTCCGTACCGACAGTATCCCCTTTGAAGATTCGGTGCGTCAGGTTGTCGAGGCGCGGGCGGATGTGGTCTCGCTTGACGGCATAAACTATTTTGATTGGCTGGCGCGCCGTCAGGTGCAACTGCGCGGACTGAATATCGTCAACCCCGTTGTGCGGACACGCTTTGTGCATGACCTCTCCCACGGGGACGAGATAGGTGATGACTTGAAAAATAAAATGGACGAGGACCGACGCCGCCGCTTGGAGAAAATGCTCCGTATCGCCCGTATTTTTATGGATGATGCCGTCGTCAAGCGCATCACTGTCTCCGATGCCCGTCTGGAGGCCGAAGCATTGAATGACTCGCTGCGCGTCCTCGTGCCGGATTTTACGATCAATATATACGATATCGGTTATTCTATTCGCGACTCCCTGCCTCACTATAACGACTCGGTGTTCCATTTCCTTTTCCGCGATGTGGCGGTGCGTATTCCCGAGGCGGCAACCTCGCTCCGCGTGGACGAAGTGAAAGCCGAACCAAACGGGGTGATTGATATTTCCAATGCGCGGGTTTTGTCTTTCTTGGATGAAGGTCGCCGCCAATCCATTGTCGGCTCGGTCGAACATATAGGCGTGGGCGGGTTTGATGTGGCTAAGTTCAACACAATCAAAGAGATGCAGATTCGTAATGTGCATCTGTATAACCCCTCTCTGTCTGTCGTTGCGGACGAAACAATCGCGCCACCCCCTTCGTCTTCGCCCCTTCCTGTGTCGGCTGCCGTCTTGGAGCAGGATAACCTCTTGACGCCCGATCTGGAAGTGGCACGCCAGTTCATTACCGGCTTGACGGTTGACACGGTCTTTATTCATGACGCTTCAACCGATTTTCGCTCGCTTTCCACTGCCCTTTCTGTCCGCACGGATAGTCTGTCCTTGGCGGTCTATGGGGTGGGGTTCAGTCTGATTAACGAGGTCCCTTACCACTATAACGATTCGGTTTATCAGTTCTTCCTCGGTCATGCCGATATCGTCACGCCGGATAGTCTGATGCGTATCACCGCGTCGCATATCCGTTACGACAACGGCGGTGCTTTTTCTTTAGGTCCGACCCGCATTCGTCATATAGTGGATAAATGGTCCCTTGCACACCGCATGGGCGATGTTCCGTCTTCATGGATAGATCTGTCACTCAATAGTTTACGCACCTCGTCCAAGAATATTCTCAAAGAGGTCTTTACCGTCAGTCAGGGTTTCTTCTTGGATTCCCTTTCGGTCGATATCCGTTCATTGCGCGTGTTCCGTGATGCCCGTTTCAACCCGCGCGAACCCTATTCGCTGCCGCAAAAGGGCTTGCTGTCGCTCTCTTATCCGTTTGTTATCAGGCGGGTAGATGCGCGTATCGGTCAGGTGGCGGTCGAGACGGCCCTTTCCGAGAAGAGTGTCGGCACATTGGCACTGAACGGCTTGCGGGTCCGCGTGCATAATGTCACCGCCGTCCCCTCGTCGGTTATCTCCGTTTTTGCCGATGGCAGACTGGGAAAGGGAAAAATGCACGCACGCTTTGATATGACCGTCAACCCTGCCTGCGATTGGCGTATCCGCCTCTCGGCAACCGACTTAAATACCCATGTTTTGGATAATATGATTTATCCCCTTGTCGGCATGAAAATCGGTTGCGATATTCATCGCCTCACTGCCGATTATAAGGGCAATTCACAGGTCGCTAACGGCACGTTCTGCATGCAATACGATAACCTCGATATCCGTGCTTTCAAGGACTCCGATTCACCCTTCTCCGTGGTGGGCGATTTGAGCGGATTGATTAACAGCGCCGGCAAAACGCTGGTCAATAAATCCAATCCTTCCAAGCCCGGTAAGGCGCCCTTGTCCTATCAGGTTACATGGAAAAACGACCCGTGGTCCGATCCGGCGTTGTTCTATATCGGACCGGTTATCCATGGTTGTGTCGAGACCCTTCTCCCGGGTCTTTTCATCCATCGCCGGGTCAAAACCAATTAACCGATTCCCCGATTCACCAAAAAAAACAACAATATGAAAAAATCTCTTTTCCCAATCCTTCTCTTCTTCGCCGTCTCTCTTTCGGCGCAACCTAAGTATGTGTTTTATTTTGTAGGGGATGGTATGGGCGCTAACCATGTCATGCTCACCGAGATGTATCGTGCTGTCTCTGGGGGCAGTACGGGTATCAAACCCCTTTGTATGACGCATTTCCCCGTGTCGGGACTGCTGTCCACTTTCTCCGCCTCCAGCGACATAACCGATTCGGCGGCGGCAGCCACTTGTCTGGCGTCGGGGGTCAAAACAAGTAACGGCACCTTAGGACTTGATGCACAGGGCAACCCTGTTTCGTCTATTGCCGAACAACTGCATCGAATGGGCTGGGGTGTGGGTATTGCCACATCGGTCAGTATCGACCACGCCACACCGGCGGCTTTTTACGCCCACGTGTCTAAACGGAACGATTTTTTCCATATTGGACAGCAGTTGGCACATTCCGGCTTTGATTTCTTTGCAGGACGCGCTTTCTATAACCCGACCGACCCGAACGAACCCGATGTCAACCTGTATAAGTTATGCGAGGAGAACGGCTATTTCTTCGCGCACGGCTATAAAGAGGCAAAGGAGAGGATGCGTGACACTGAACGCCTTATTCTCGTGCCTGAAAAAGATGCGGTGGACATGGCTGCTCCCTGTGGAGGACGCCTCCCCTATGCCATCGACCGTAAGCCCGAAGACCTCACGCTCGCACAAATCACCGAGACGGCTATCGCTTTCCTCGCTTCGCACCACGACCGTTTCTTCCTGATGGTCGAGGGCGGCGCTATCGACTTGGCAAACCATGCCAACGATGCCGCCACCTCGCTGCACGAGGTCATGGACTTGGATAATGCGGTGGAAATGGCGTTCCGCTTCTATCATGAACACCCGGACGAGACCCTTATTATTGTCACGGCAGACCATGAGACGGGAGGACTGGCTTTGGGCAATGGTGACTATGCGCTTGACCTCAAATTATTGGCGTCCCAGCATAGTTCAGCCGATGTCCTTACGGAGGAAATTAAGGCGGCGTGCAACAATAAAAAAACCGCCTATTCATCGGAAATTCTGCCTATCTTGAAGGCGCGTCTCGGCTTGTATGATGCCGTACCTGTTTCTAAGGAAGAAGACCAATCGCTTGCAGCATTGGTGGACGACCCTTCTGCATTGGCAAAAGCGGCGGTGGCTTTATTAAATAATAAGTGTAAACTGGCGTGGGCAACACCGAAGCATACTGCCTCGCCTATTCCTCTTTTTGCCGTCGGTGTGGGTGCTGAACTCTTTTCGGGCTGGCGTGATAACTCCTCTCTTGCCCCCCGTCTCTGCCGCCTTCTTGGTGTCTCTGACCCATCTTCCCTGCGTCTGTCCCCACGGGATCGTTCTAGACAATAGCTAGACATTACCTAGACATTAGCAATGGGGTGACCCTACCCCCTCTCTCTCCTTGCCCTTTGAAGGGAAGGGTAGGGAAAGGGTCTCCCGTTCAACCTGTTCAACCTGTTAAACCCGTTCAACCTGTTCAACCTGCTCAACCTGTTGAACCCGTTCAGCCCGTTATTTTTTTCCAAAAATATTTGCTTCTTTCAAAAAAAAGTTGTACCTTTGCATACTTTTACGCCACGCTCCGTTCCTTGAGAATGCGAATCTTTTCGGGGGGGGGGGGGGAATAGTTTAATAATCAATCGATTATAAAAACACAGGTGCTATGTTTTATTACTTGGAAGGAGCAGAACTTGTTTATTATTGGCTGACGTACGGTATAATGACCGGCGTGATGGTGGTGGTAGCCGTGTATCTATTGATTTCTAAGCGCTCGGCGTTTACCGACACGGTCGTCCGTCCGGCGCAGAAAATACGCCGTTTGGCGGGTTGTGCCCTGGCGGTCATGGCATTGGAGTATTTGGCAATGCTTCTCTATATCCCTTGTTATGCTGATTTTCTGGACGGTATGCCGCCTTCTTATAGTCCGCAGGCGGCAAGTATTGTCGGGCAACTTTATATCCTCTTGTTCCAAACAATCCTCTGCTGGTTTGTTTTCTCCCTGTTCCAGGGCTATTTCTCCATGAAGAAACGCTACCTCCTTATCTCTGTCCTGCCGCCGGTTGTCTTGCTGGTGCTGACCGTTATTTGGGAATACGGGCTAGGCGGCAAGCCCCTTCTGGGCTCGTTCTCCGTCTTGTGGGCAGCGCAGTTGTTCTGGCTGGTGTATGTCATTTTGGGGTGTACGGTTTTCCTTTTTTATATGCGTAGATACCGTAAGGCGCTGTTGGATAACTATTCCGACTTGGGGCGCAAGGAGGTCCGTTGGATTTACCGTCTCGCCCTGATAACTATCTTGTACATGGGTATCTATTTTGTCGTGTATAGTCGGGGTGAATATACCTATTGGGGCTCTATTATTGATCAGGTCTGTGCCGTGCTGCTGGCTATCTATATTGTCTATCAGGTCGATGTGATGGAATATATTGATTGGACGGCTGTTGTCCCGGTATCGGATAGTTCGCTTGCCCCCGCTGATGTAGCTGAATCGGTCGAACCCGTTCCTGCCGGAGAAGCGTGGGATGAGGTGGCTGTGCGTCTGGAAAAGATGCTCCAAAAGCATTGTGTCGATGCCCAACTGTATCTCAATCAGGACCTTACTCGCGAAGACTTGGTGCGCGCTTTGGGTACCAACCGCACCTACCTTGCCCGCTATTTCTCCCTCAAGGGTATGACCTTCAATAGTTATATCAATACGCTCCGTATCGAATACGCCTGCTCCCTTATTAAAGAGAAGGATCCGCAGCGCTCGCTTAAAGATATCGCGTTGCTCAGCGGTTTCCGCAGTCAGGAGGTTTTTTCGCGCCGGTTTAAGATGCAAAAAGGATGCACTCCGGGTGAGTTCGAGCGGGCTAATTTTTGATAGTTCGTCAAAATCTATTGACTCTGCGGCAAAAAGAGTCTTTTTCTCGCGTAATTATTTGCGCGTGTGGATTTTTATGTGTATCTTTGCACTCCCGAATGTGGCAAAATGCGAAACAGTTATTTACAAAATAACCAAAAAACAACAATCAACAATTAACAATTATCGTTTAACAATTTAACAACAAAACAAACCAAATGAAAAAGTTTACAAAAAGTTTGTGTGTGTTTGCTGCGCTCCTGTTTGGTGCGGTGAGCATGAATGTATCGGCGAATGTCGCTACATTGAAAAACCAGGACTTGGCTACGATTGAAGATGGTGTCTTTACAGGACACATGAATCATGCTCGGTTCCTTCTAAAAGGTGTTGGGGAAAATCCTAATGCCATTAAAAACGCAAAAGCCGGTTCTGCCTTTCAATGGGATGTGACTATTCTGGACTTGGGTGAAGCTGACAAAGTCGTTAAAAATTACACAATGACATTCATTCCGAATGCTGACTGCAACATTCGGGTAAAGAAAGTTACTTTTGTCGCAAAAATGTACAACGCAATCCCTAGTGTGGATTGCTGGCTGTCAATTAACAACGGGAAACAGACGAAAATAGGTAGCTTAAATATCAATTCGGACATAGCCGGATATACTACCGTAAGTGCCAATGTGGCCGATGGACAATTGGAAATACCGTTCACTATGTATCGTACTGATGCCTCAGCTGCTAATACACCTCTGCTGATTAAGCAAATAGATGTGGAATACGATATTATTCCCAATGCGCCTGCCATGATTGGCTCCGAGCAGACCATCCCTGTTACACTTGACCCCGCTGATCCTCAGACTTTCAATGTCGTTTCTTCTTTCCAAAACAGAGATAGCCATTACACTATTAAATATGTTGCCTCGGAAGGCGGCGAACTGCTTAACGGAACGGACTTCTTTGCACAGAAAGCAGGTGTCTATAGCGTTTATGCCTATGTAGATTCTTTAATCAATACGAAAGACGATTCTAAATCTTGCCACAAAGCTTCTCCTTACAGCAACCCGCTGATGGTTACCGTAGAGCGCGCCAATCCTACTTTGGTGCTCAAGGAAGAACACCTTGATACCGTGGAGGTAACGATTGATCCTGCTCAACCTATCTACTTTGATATCTACAACACCATTGAGGAGTATGTAGGTGACGGACTCGCATACGAGGTGATTGCCGGTGACAAGAGCACCGGTCATTGCGTAGATTCTGCTTTCTATGCTACCGCCCTGGGTGAATACACCATCCGTATCTCTTCGCTGGAAGGCGACCAATACGAGTCTGCCTATAAAGACATCGTGGTTACTGTCAAACAAGCGGTGCCTGTCTTTGACAGCAATTTCGACGCGGCGGCTTTGATGGTAGGCGATACCATTAACAATGCTTTCCGCTTCTCCTCTATTATCCCCGCTTCTATGCGGACCAGCTTGAGTGTTTTGTCACTTGATCCCATTAACAACGGTGTGGATTCAGTCGTAAAAATCGACCCGATGACCAATTCCGTAATTGCCGTGAATGCCGGTAAGGCACACTTCATTGTAGAGCAAGATGCTACTCCTCTCGTTCATGCTGCATTTATTGAGTATTACTTCACGGTTAGCAAATACGAGAATAAATTTGTCATCATAATGGACGAAGACACCACCAACATGGCACACATGCGTTGGAATGATGGTATCTATGCTTACATTTACCCCTCCAATGCCGACTCCGCTTATGATGTTGTCAATGGCGAAGGTGCTGATGCATTTGCTACCTACTATCCTGAAGACGACCAAATTTGGGCGGCTGAAATGAATGGTATGGCAAAGTGGTACCTCCGCCAGAACGAGGACTTCAAATACCTCGCCGCTGAGGATTCGATGATGGTTATCGTAGAAGATGCTGAGCCGGGTTGCGTTATTCCTGAAATTAACTACGCTGAAAGCGAGGAATCTGTTAATACCTATGGTATTCAATATATCCCAGAAGGTGGTAACGGCGTTGCCGGTACATTGACTTTCAATGCCCGCAAACAAGCCGGTGAATTGAGTACTACCATGTCCGTTTGGCAACAGGTTGACGGTGAATGGAGTCAAGCAGCAGAGATAACCGGATTGGAAAATAATTCCAAAACATATTCGGTAGATTTAGACCCCAATGCTACCGCCTTTACCTTCAACAGAGGTGCATCTATCCTTACCAAGTTTGTGAAACGTGTAAGGCTCTCTCGCAATACGTATCTGAAACCCGCTCAGGACACTATTATTATATATGACATCCTGCGCGATAGCACCGTTAGTGCTTCCTTCGATTTGGCATACAGCACATGTGCTGCTTACACAATCAAACTGGAAAGCGAGAACAGCCATGTTAGCGTAGATGCTATCACTACCAACGAAAGTGAAGCCAAAACAATCTCCGTTCCTGTATCTTACACTGCCGGTGCTGAACAAGAGTTTGGTATGGACACGCTGCGCGTGCGCATCTACAATTCCTCTTATGACACTTCTATTGTCGTCTTGGCTGAAATCGTAGAAAAAACACGCCTCCAAATCGCTCGCGAAGCTGCTAACGACACAATTGACAGCATTGCTAAAGAAATTCTCGGCGAACAACCCGAACTCGTTCCGCAAGAGCAGAAAGATAGTCTCGACAAACTCGTTGAGGAGATAAAAGAAGAAATCAACAACGCTTCTCCTATTGAAGAGGTGGAGAAAGCCAAAGAAGAAGGCGAGAAGAAACTGGAAGAGTTTGTAAACGGCATCAAGGATGATGATAAAAAGAAAATCGATGACGAAGTGGAGAAAGACCTCGTTCTTTCCGAAGATCCTTATCAGGAACTGCCTCTCTCTGATGAAGTAAAAGAGTTGATGGAGGAATACAAGGATAGTTTGGATAAAGCGTCTTCTTTGGACGAGATGGAAAGTATCCTCCAAGAAGCTTTGGATACCATCCAAAAACAAATCGGTAAAGAAAAACAGGATCTCTACCAAGCCCGTCAGGAAGGTAAGGGAGATATCGACGAAAAAGTTGCTGACATCAAGGGACATGACGAATTGCAGGACTTTGTCCCCGAACCTTGGGCTGAGAAACTGAACGAATTGGCGAATGAATCGAAACAGAATATTGATTCTTGCGTAACGCCTGAACAAGTAGGTGATACCGTTCTGTATGCACAAAACAAGTTCGATGACCTCTTCGAAGAGTTCCGTCAGCAAGCCAAAGACTCTGTTGTAAGCGGTATGTCCGCCTTCCAACCCTTCAGCCAGCAAATGCAAGCTATGTTGGATACGACTCTGGCTCGTCTGGACACGGTGGGCAATATCTACGACATGTTGGAAATCTTGTCCGAGAACACCTACAATGTCTTTGACCAATACGCTAAAGAGCAGTCCGAGTTCGAATTTAACGAGGATTATGACAACACCGAATTCTTAGAGAGCCATATCGGCGATGTACGCGATGTACAAATCAACACGACATTCGAAGCCGGTATGTGGACCACTATCTGCCTGCCCTTCAACTTGGATAACTTCATCGGTACACCGTTTGAGGGATGCGAAGTGGTAGCCATGGCAAGCTCCTTGCTCAATGATGCTAATGATACACTCCTTGTTAATGTTAAGCACGTTACATCTATCGCTGCCGGTGTTCCCTACATCGTGCGTCCTCAAACTGCATTGGAGAGCCCGGTCTTCGAAGACGTGACGATCGCTGCAAGCGAGGGCTTGATGGATATCGCAGGTGCCATTTCATTCATCGGTACAATGGCTCCGATTGAGTTGATGGACAACTATAGTCTCACAATGGAGGACAACAACCCTGTTCTGAACTATGTAGAAGGTGAAGAGTCCGTTATGTCCTTCCGTGCATACTTCATGGTGGACGAAAGCGTTTATGCTGACTTCATCCCTGTTAAGATCGTTCTTGACAAAGAAGTAGTTGGTCTGCACAATGTTCAACACATAATGAATGTGAAGAAATATCTCGACCGCAACGGTCGCATGATTATTCTCCGCGACAAAGTTCGTTATAGCGCACTCGGTCAGGTAATCCGTTAATCGGATTCCTGCATACATAGGATAGTTTAACTATTCCTTCCGCCAAAGCAACCGAAGGGAATCTGCCCTTCGGTTGCTTTTCTAAAAACTAAACCTTGCTAAACCTTGCTAAACCTGTTAAATATGCAATTTTTAAGATTTTATTTCCTGTTGTTTGGAAAATGATCGTATAATTTGCATAATTGTTAATAAAGTATTATCTTTGCATATTCGTATGCGTGTGCCCGCACGCGTATACACTTTATAATAAGCCCGCGCGCCCCCGCGCGCACATACGTACAAGGCATAAACGATATGACCAAAAACTGAAAGAATTATGAAAAAACTGTTAACGATAGTGCTGGGCACGATGATGATGGTCGGTGGCTTGAGGGCTGCTAACGATAGCATCGTGGTTGACGAGCATGTTCGTGACAGTCTGTGGCAACAACAAGACTTCGTTCGTGCTTACCTTGTGGTAGCCGAGCCGGGCGGTGCCTTGTATTCTATCTTTGGTCATGCTTGCCTGCATTTAGTGTGTCCGGCATACGACTTAGACTATATGTTCACGTACGAAAGTGAAGATGCAAGTGAAAAAGTGCTTAAGTTCTTGGCAGGCAACCTCAAAATGGGTATGACATATTTTACCCCGGCGGAGTATTTGTCTGACTATAAGGCAGAGGGACGTGGGGTCGTGGAGTACGAGTTGAACTTGCCCATTGCTATCAAGCGTGAGTTATGGCGTGTGTTGGATAATCATGTGATGGAAGGGATGTATTTGCCCTACGATTTTGAAGCACGCGGTTGTGCGTATGCTTGCACGCAAATGTTGAAAGAGGCGATGGATACGGTGCAAATTGAATATGCCGAATGGCATGAGAAATACTATCGCACTCGCCGTGAGATAGGAAATGATTATGCCAAGAAACTTTATCCGTGGAATATGATGTTTATCATGGCTATCGTGGGGTCGGAAGTGGATAAAGAAATGCAACCGCAAGATAAACTGATTATCCCTACCGAATTGGCGGAAGCGTGGCAAAATGCCAAAGTGAATGGGGAGCAGTTGTTGAGTAACGAAGCGCATGTGCTGTTGGAGTCAAAGCATAATCACCACGCTCCTTGGTGCAAACCATGGATGATAGCGGCTTTGTTGTTGGCGTTGGCGGTGGTTAATTTGTGGGGAGGATGTCGGTATATAGATTGGCTGATATTGGGCATTGTTTCGTTGATGGGTGTAGTGATTACGTATTTGGTAGTGTTCTCTACTTTGCCCTGTACGGAGTGGAACTGGCTGATTATACCGTTCAATATCTTGCCGGCTATTGTGTGGAAATGGCGTAGATATTGGGCATTGCCTATGGCTGGCATACTTGTTGTATGGATGATAGGGATGATACTGCCGGCACATCAGTTGGTAGATACGGCGTTACTGATTTTGACTGCTGCGTGGGTGGTAGTATTGGTTGGACAAAGAAAAGGATTGTGTTGGCACAAAAAATGTACGTTTAGGATAAAACACGTGTAGTTTACCTTTCCTCAACGGGGGTAGAACGGGAGTAGAAGCATAGGTTAAGCAATAAATATAGTAACTTAAAAACCAAAAGATATGACAACACCCACCCTCCTCTGTGGCGTAAGTGATGTGTGGGGAATGTGACTAGTAGATTAAGCAAAAAATGCAAATTTAGATAGAACAACAAAATGTCGAAAGAAAACGAAATAGTAGAAACAGAGATACCTACAATTACACCAGAGCAGGTGCAGCAGATGATACATGTTGTTCGTGGGGAGCGTGTAATTTTAGATAGGGATTTAGCGCGTTTGTATCAAGTTGAAACTAAAATTCTAAACAAACAAGTCAAACGTAATATAGAACGATTCCCATCTGACTTTATGTTTCAATTGACATGGGCGGAAATAGAGACCATAAGGCGACAAAATGACGTGATAGAAACTGCTGATAATGAAGGTGTTAATTCTCTATGGTTCCAAAATGGAACCTTAAACAGTGGTCGTGGTCAGCACTCTAAATATCTCCCCTATGCCTTTACAGAGGAAGGTGTGGCTATGCTGTCAGGATTGTTACGCAGTCCAATCGCGATACAAGTTAATATACAGATTATGCGTGCCTTTGTGTACATGAAGAATACATTGATGACATTAAGCCAAACTTCTCTGCGCCAAGACAAGTTGGAGTTGGCAGTAGAGAACTTAAGTAATTATGTAGAAAATCTTTTACACGATCAAAATGATACAAATGAGGATATAAGTGCTCAATTGGATGCCTTCAATTCATCTTTGGCAGATTTGACGGTTAGGGTAAAGCAATTGGAATCCAAACCCAATTCGGCAACTCGTCCGATTGGCTATGATGCTATTCAGAATGGATATAAGAAGTAGAAACTAACATACGAACTTAAAATACAAAAAATATGGAAACAAATACTAAACTTATGAGAAATAATTTGTTCACTTGGTTACAAACCAATCTTGCAGGCGGAGCCAAAACCCTCCTGCTCGCTGCCACCCTCCTCTGTGGCGTAAGTGATGCGTGGGGAAGAGAAACGAATTATTTGATAAATGATGCTGCCGAGTATCCATTAACAAAATCGTCTGGCCTTGGCTATAATGACCTAGATAAAACTTTTGGGTTTGATAAACCATGTTCGAAAATTGAATATGATCTTTGGGAACAATCTGGAGCGGTGAGTGGTGGTGCTGCAATATACGGGTATACAGATGCTAGTTGTACTACAGGGGAAAAGAAAATAGCCTCTGACGATGGTAAAAATAATCAATATAACCATTTTTCTCATGATGTTAATGATCGTTCTTTTCGTGGCATTAAATTTCGTAGAGAAGGAACATTGCAGAGAAAAATTAAAAATGTTAAAGTATATCAAGCCACTTATCTTGAGGTTGATAATGTAGAGAAGCAAACTTCTGTAACAAAAGATTTTGGAACATCAAAAGTAAACGATGCTAATTCTACAGCAACTTTTGTTGTCAATTATTCTAATGTGGATAATATGACAATCCAAATAACAGGAGAAGGAGTATCACAGTTCACTATTGACAAAACCTTAATAAGTGGAGGTAAGGGATCTTATGGAAATGAAACAGTAACCGTTACCTATAAACATGATAAAGCGGGGACGCATACAGGTGTTGTTACTGTCTCGGACGGAACAAGTTCTTTGACAATAAATCTGACCGGTACTACAACCAAGTATGATCCGGCAATCACTTGGGTGATAGCAGATCAAATTGCTAATGGTGAGCAAATTCAGGAGTCACAAGTGGCTACGACGCCTAGTGCCGGATGTACTGTTACCTTCTCTTCTTCAAATGAAGGTGTTGTAAAATTTGAGGATGGCTATTTGAAGGCTGTAGGTGCAGGTGATGTGACCCTCACGGCTCATGTTCATGGAAATGATGTGTTCAGCGATAAGGATTTTACCAAAACCATCAATGTAACAAACAAGACGATTCAAACCATTACATGGAATCAGACATTGACTTCTTTAAAAACCACCGATGGTACGGTTGATTTAACGGCTGCTGCTTCCAGTGGGCTTACTTGCCGATATGAATCGTCCAATACAAGTGTAGTTTCCGTTTCGGGTTCTACTTTAACGATTGTAGGCGAAGGCGAAGCGTTTGTGACAGCATATCAAGATGGTAATGGAACATATGCTCCGGCGACACCTTATGAGAATCCAGTGCTTGTGTTCGATCCTACAAAACCTTGTCCGACGGATCTTATACAAGTGGCAGGGAAACACGAATATACAAGTAATGAATCAGCAATAGAATATAGTATAGGTACGGCTAATAAGATTACTATCAACGCCAAGAGGAATGCTCTTGTTACTAATAATTTTTATATAGATCAGTATATTCCTAATGAAGGTTGGTCAAATAAATTTGAGCAACTACTTGATAGGGATGAAAAAGACTATTCCTTTGATATAGATTATAAAGCAACGAAGATTCGCGCGGGCAGTAAAGCTAATGGTGGACATATCTGCTACTGGATTAAATATACACCGGAGACGCACACTTCACCTTCCGTCTCTGCGATGTCCTTTGCATCACTGGTGGGAACAAATCCTCCAAGTCAAACCTTCACCGTGGATAACGCAAATGCTAAGGTCTTTATTACTACAACCAATAGCAACTTTACTGTTTCTCCCACTTCTTTAGGAGATTGTGGATTATACACAAATCAAAAAATCACGGTTGGATATAATGCCCCATCAGAAGCAAGAACAGAGCCGGAAACCGGTGCGATTGTATTCACTAATCACATGGGACAAGAGGTGGCACGAGTAAATTTGTCAGCAACAGTTGATAAGATACCCCAACAAATTACATCTCATAACATTGGCACTTCTTACACAACGACAGACCGGATTACATTATCTGCTGTATCCAACTCTGGTTTAACCGAATTTACATATACTCCCAATCCAAGTGGTGTTGCTAATGTAAATGGGAATGTACTCACATTTAATAAGTCATGTGATAACCTATCTATAACAATAAATCAGGCAGGTACTAATAAATATAGTCCAACTTCACTTGAGGTGTCTAACATAGTTATCTCCCCAGTTACCCCCACTATCTCTACCCCCCCGACGGCAACCGTGGTGTATGGGCAACGGTTAAATAGCGCAACCCTCAATGGAGGTGCTGCAAAGGTTAATCCGTTCCGTGGAGAAGCTACAGACCATGCGGTCGAAGGTGGTTTCAGTTGGACAGATGGTTCAACGGTTGTTACCAATCAAGCGGGAACCTATCCTGCTACCTACGGGGTGACCTTTGCTTCTTCGGGAACCGAAGCGGGAATGTATAATAACCAGACCGGTAATGCGACTGTTACCGTCAACAAAGCCACGCCGACTCTGACTGTGACTAACCCTGCTACACAAAAAGTATATCTGGACGATACACAAACGCCTAAACTGGACTTGGTAAGTTGCGTTACTGCTTATTCGGCAGCAGACGACACGCACGGACATCCACAAGCCAAAGCGGCTATTACCTATACTTGTGATAAAACATCTACAGGAAAAATAGAAAATGGGAAATTCTACGCAACAGCCGAAGGCACTTATATTATTACCGCTACTGCCCCAGGAACGGATTATTACAACAAGGTAGAGCAGACATTTACTATCACGGTCGTGAAGAACGAAAACCCCATCACATTCCAAGCAGGCAGTTCAACCGTAACCACTACCACGGTGGATTGTGGGTCTTCGTCTTCTGTAAATATTGTTACCGCCTCCGATGGTACTCTTTCGGTCAGCGGTGCACAAAACGGCGTTACGCCTTCTCTTTCCGGCAAGACGCTTACCTTTGCTGCGGCTGCGGGTAACTCCAACAAGACCGCTACCTTTACCGTCAGCCAAGCAACAACGACCAAATATAAAGCAGATTCAGCTACTATCACGGTCAATGTGAAGCCAATCTTTTACTTCGAGGCGGCTGCTAATGTGAACAATGCTTCCGCAGGTACCGCATCTGCCTCCGTGATTGCTTCCCAAGTGGAGGACTTTAATAGCACATCTTCCACGGCTACCTTCACTTTCACGGCTTCTGCTGCCAATCCTGGATACACGTGGGACGGTTGGTACAATGGTGAAAGCAAGTTGTCGTCTGACGCTACCTACACTCCGAATTTGACCAACTCTACCCCCGATAGCAAACTCAGCGTTACTTATACCGCCAAATTTACGACCAACACATACACCATCACCTATAATCTGGACGGTGGCGATAACGATCCGCTCAATCCGGCAGCGTACACGGTGGAATCTAACGATATTGTGTTACAGGACGCCGTTAAAAATGGTTATTTCTTCGATGGCTGGTACGATGCTGCTACAGGTGGCAACAAAATAACACAAATAAGTAAGGGCTCTACAGGAAATAAAACATTGTATGCCCATTGGGGAAATTCATACTATATTGTTTCCTTCAACGCCAATGGCGGTAGCGGTTCAATGGATAATGAAATCTTTGTAATGGAAGAAACCAAGGCGTTGTCTGCCAATACTTTTACCGCCCCCGCAGCAAGTACCTATTCGGTTACATTCAATTCCGACGGCGGCTCGGCTTGTAGTGCAATTACCCCCGCCGGTCTGACGTTCAATGGATGGGAAGACCACGGCAATATGATGCATAGCGGAACATTATATACTTGGGAAATGTTTGATGCTCCGTATTATTCCAACAACAATAACGATTTGTATAATGCATTCAAATACAATAAATATCTTCTGCTTAACCACTATGTCGGACAAGTAATCGGAGCGGGTGAAAAGCGTAATCTATCCGGCTTTTTCCGTGGAACATATCCCACTACGGAAGGCGTTTCTCAATTAAGTCTCGTCCCCGGTGAAGTGGTTCCTTTGTATGCCCAATGGAAAGGTACTATCACTCTGCCCACTCCTACACGGGAATATTATACTTTCTTGGGTTGGTATATCGGCGATAAGAAATTTGGAGATGGCGGACAAACGGTTGATATCTGTGCGCCCAATGTAACGCTGACTGCTAAATGGCAAGCCGCTTATACGGTTGTATTCAACGGCAATGGTAATACAGGTGGTACTGCTATGGATAATCTGATATACTATTACGACCAAGATTATACCTTGCCTGCCAATACCTATACTCGTCAATACACCACCCATTTCTCCGCTCCGGATATTACCTGGTCGCAAGCAGACGAGTTGCGGGATGCACCGTTTGAGGGTTGGGAAGATAGAGGAAGAATACAGTACAATGATACGGTGTGGAATTATACCGATTTCGATGCCGCGTTGTATGGTACCAATAGTGCTGACGTAAGAAATCACGAACAATACGGTAACGGAACCTACAATAAGTACCTGCTTTTGACGCACTTTGTAGAGCATGGACGCCGTGAATGGAAAGGCGGTGCTCAGGACCGTCGTCCTGTAGATGAGGGTAATCCCGGCAAATATCCTGACCAAACCAAAGTAGCGAATTTGACCAACTTGACGGGGGAGTCGGTTAACTTATATGCCCATTGGGGAACGGCTACTTCGGCAATCACGCTGCCTACGGTTACCCGTACCGGCTATACTTGCTCGGGATGGTACGATAATGACACGAAGGTGGGTGACTGCGGGGAAAGTTATTACCCGGCAAAAGATGCTATTTTAATCGCAAAATGGACCGCCAATAGTTATGGTATTACCTATCTTGATGAAGGGGGAGCAACTTTCTCCGGCACACACGAGAGCGGCTATCCGACGGCGCACACCTATGGCGCAGTCACTAATTTGAAATCCGCTACTAAACAGCATTATGCCTTTGGCGGTTGGTACACCTCTTCCGATTGCACGGGTAGTGCAACCACCTCTATCGGTGCTACGGCTTATACCTCTGCTATCACATTATATGCCAAGTGGATTCCTATCGCGATTGGTCAGGGACAACAGCAGGCCGCTATCAATATCACGGAAAGCGGCACAACTGCCAAGACGACCACGATGACCTTTGCTGTTCAAAACTCTACGGCAGTAACCGATTTCTCCGATAATCCTGCATCCATTGAGGGAGAAGCCAACGGTTGGGAGATAACAGGTTGGGAATATACATCCACTTCGTTGGTGACCGTGAACCTGAAATTTACGGCTGTTGAAAGCACAACGCCTAAGGGTGACAACACAGCAACTGTCAGGTTAAACGCCAAGAGCGGACAAGGTAACACAGGTACGGCTACCGCCGGTGTCAATATCACACCTGTATATACATGCAATATCGCGGATAATTATAAGGTCGATGATGCCCGGTTAGATTTGCAATCACTGTGGACCAGTTCCGGCAATGGTGCTATTACCTACTCGGTAGAGCAAATAACCGGCGGTGGTGTAAGCGATGCCGGCCATAAGACGGAGGTAACAGACAACCGCTACTTGTCGTTGGGCGAAGCCGGTACATGGAAACTGACATTGAGCCAAGCCGCAGGCACCAGTTCGGACGCCAAGACAGTAACCAAGAATATTACAATCAGCAAATACGCAACTACTCTTTCTGTCTTGTTAGGCGGTGCTGAGCAGCCGAACAATACTATTACGCTTTATTATGGTGATGGTATATTTGTAGAGCCGTCTTCCAATAGCGATGCTTTGATTGAGGGTACACAATTAGATGAAGGTGTTTGTGGTACATACTACCATGATCCTGTTACGGGTACCTTCTATGCAGCAGCCACTTCCGGTACGGCACAGTGCCGACTCACCCAAGCGGAAACCTATAAATATGCAGCAACCACATTGGATTTCTATGTCATCGTAACAACGAAAACAGATGGCTGTGATGTGTTGGAGCTTAAGAAAGGAGATCTTTCTCTGTATGGAAACGCCGGTCCTTGGCCGATGAGCGGTCCGGGTGGCAATATAGTCTATTCTTTGGAGAGCAACCTTGAACTGCAGGTATCAAAAACCGAAAATGGTACATATACAACTATAGGTACGGGCAATGGTACCTACGATTTGTCCACAAGTCAGTATGCAGATTATAAGTATATTCGCGTCCGTAACACAGGACTCCTCTCTCGTTCTTATACTATTAATGCTATCCCTCGCAATCGGTTTATTAAACCTTCTGTAACGGAATTGAGTCCCAAGAAAGTGCTTTTGGGTAGTTCTGCTACCAACACATTTGATGTCTCTTACAGCGTCTGCCCGGGCGGACCGACTGTGGACGGCAATGTGCGTATTCAAAGCAGCAATAGGCAGGAAGGTCTGTTTACCGTGACGCCGGACAATATCAGTACAGGAACAGATGCCACAGCCGCAGGTACCGTAACAATTTCTGCTACGTACACCCCAAGCAAAGTAGGATTTGATACCACTATCCTTGCCGTCTATACACGCTTTGATAAACAGCGCGTGTATGTGTACGCGGAGTGCTTGGAGAAATGGACGCCTACTGCCCACTGGAACTATGGCGATGGTGAAGTGGTGTTCTACTCCGGCGACGGCGACCAAACGCCCAATATCTATGCAACGGACGACAATGGCGACACGATGAGCGGTGTGCAATGGCACTTTGAATCTTCCAATACCGCTGTTGCTATAATTACCAATGACGGCAAGATTCATCCGGTCGGTGTCGGTACAACCGTTATCACGGCGTATGTGGAGGAAAGTACGACCTGCTACCAGTCGCAACCCGTTACGCAAACGATTTATATCTCCGACGGTACGGTTATTACCCTTAACCCCAATGGCGGTACAGGCGACGGTTCTGTGCATGTCGGCTACGGCAGGACCACATTGGACAATACACCCAATATGTCTCGTACCGGCTATACGCTGAAGGGCTACTATACGGCATCTACCGGCGGCGCACAGGTAGTGAATACCGCTGCCCAATTGCAGCCCGGTACTACCTATACCGACGGCAGCAGCCATTGGATTAGCAAAGACGCTACGGCAATTCTTGATGCTCAGTGGACTGCCAACACCTATACCGTATCGTTCGACCGCAACGGACACGGTGGCACCGGTACACTTACTACTCAGAAAGTCACCTATGATGTCGCTATGGCGCAATTGCCGAATTCTCACATCCTGAAGGAGACAGGAAGCACATTCCTCGGCTATTGGGATGCTCCTGAAGGCGGTACACAATATTACACAGAAAAGGGCGCAAGCGCGCACACGTGGGACAAAACAGCCGACACTAAATTGTATGCTCACTGGATCGGTGCAGACTTCTTCACTTGGGGCACGTTGAGTTACAATGCCAATGGCGCAGTGCCGAGCGATATAGCAAAGCCGTATAGTAAATTGGCTGTCACCTACACTTCGTCCAATTCTGCTGTTGTCAGCGTGGCTGCCGACGGCAAGACCATGTTTGCCCACAAGGTAGGACAGGTAGAACTGACCGCCACCACGGCAGAGGATCCGAACCACTACTATTCGGTTATTACGGACACCAAGACTATCACCATTGATTCTTGCACACAGACGGTTAACTTCCCCCAGTTTGAGACCTTCTATGCCGACGAGATGACGGGCAGGTTCAGTGCGGACATTGTACTGAATATGGCTTCTGTGGTTGATGCATCGGGAACACCTATTGAGGGACACCAAATTTATTATTCGGTAGTCAATAGCGGCGGTATCGCCTCGATTACAGAGGCGAATGGCGTTTATACCTTGCATATCAACGGTATCGGTAATGCCACAGTGAAAGCGTATGTTAAGGCAGATACGGTTTATAAGTCCGCTTCTGCCACCCAAGATGTAGTGGTTAAAGCCCACGCCGAACCATGCAATACAATGGTTACGGATAATAGTAGCCATACATTGAGAGAAGCTTCTCCGTCGTTTGAGGTGCCCTTAAATAATGTACCGTATGATACTTTGATTGCAACTATTAGTAAGAGTTATTCACTCTCTGCAACAGTGCAAATATATGGAATAGGGCAGAGTGGAGATACAATTATAGAGTTTAATGTATCCCAAGGCGAAGCAGACGGAACCCCGCGTAAATATTATTTGGAGAATAAAGTGCTGTCAAAACTTATTTTCCATACATCTGTAGCAACTGGGTTGGGCGGAACATATACAGTTAAAAATATCACTGTCAAACAAAGTAAATATCTGACGGCAAGCATTGACCACATAGAGGAACAGCCCTATATCAGTGATATGTTCAGTAAGGACTTTACCGTGACTTATTCCGACCAAGCCCCAATTCATGCTACTATTACCAACCATAATGGTATGATACTGACCCGTGAGGAGCCGGATGCGAATGACTGCGGTAACTATGGTACATATCATTATTCTGTTTCCACAAGCACTTCTTCGCAGGATGCAGGCAAGGTACTGAGAGATACTATCCACATTACCACCCCTGCCGGCGGTCACATCATAATACCCGTTCAACTGACTTATGTTTTGGGTGAGTTATACCAGTTCGGTACTATCGGACAATTAACAGATACTTTGGATTGGGAAGATTTGAATAACTGGTGGTTAGGTGGTGATATAGAAGTTCCTATTCACCCGGAGCATTTACCCACTATCAAAAATACCGTGCAATTGTTGAACCCTGTACGCATTAATAGCCATGTCGAAGTGTATGGCATTACAAGAAGTATTGATTTCACCCCTGAAGATGCTAAGATTATTATCACTCCAACAGGTGGTTTGACTGTCTATAATGGCGATATTGCAGGACGAAAATATTATAGCAACAATATTATTATAGAAGCTACCAAAGAGCATCAGGGGTACCTGCGTATCTCTCCCAATGCAATGTATAAAACTCTTCCTTTGAATGTTGTTTCTCAGTTTGCGACCAAATCTACCCTCAGCACAGGTGCCAACAAAGATGCTACTTGGCAGTACTTCGGTGTACCGGGCGAAGGCGGTATAGACTTTACCGTAGATGGCATTACATGGCTATATGATTGGCAAGAAAAGATGGGTTGGGTACCGATGACCGGCACGAATCACTTGGAGCCCTTCCACGGCTATGTGATTACCCAATACGGACAACCGACTTACAACTTTGTAGGTAAGATGACCACAGAAAACCAAGATATAACCCTTACCTATACTCCAAGTGGTATGGGTGGCAGTAATATCTTTGCCAATAGTTACACCGCCCCCATTGAGGTGAAGAACTTCACGGAGGAGGACTTTGAGGGCGATATAGATAAGACTTTCTATCTGTATAACGCAGGCAGTTGGAACCAGTGGAAATCAGAAAAAGACTCCGTTTCGGTTAGCAGCGATTCGCGCGACAATACACCGGGTACCTATTATGCTATCCCTGCCCTCAGTGCAGTCTATCTGACTGACCAGCAGACTACTATCCCGTCGTTGAGCGGCGTGTTTGTTATTGCCCATGAAGACGGTGCCAAGATACACCTCAACTACCGCAAGCATGTGTGGAATGTAGGTGCGCCGGTAACGGACTCGGTGGCTATGCACCGCCCGTTGCGTGCTCCGCAACGCGTAGCAGGCAGCATGGAAGAAGAGCCCTTCAACTTGCCGCTGGATACCATCAAAGTGGATACAACCAATTATGCCGCCCTGCTGTCGCACCGCGTTGTTATCCGCCTGACAAGTGAGAATAGCGGTTACGACCGTATCACCCTGTTGGAGAAAACCGACGACTCGCACTTCACCGCCGGCTACGACAACGGCTATGATGCACAAAAAATACCGGCAGAAGGTATAGCCAATATCTACACTACAGAGTCGGAAGGCAATATGGCTGTATCGGCTACCAATAAACTGGACGGTATGTACTTGGGCGTTTTGGCAGGAGAGGACGAGACCTACCACTTGCGTTGCAGCAGTGTCGTGGGTGATTCGCTCTATCTATTGGATATGGTGAACGGCGTAGAGACTCGCATTATTGAAGGTATGACCTACTCATTCAATGCCTCTGCCAACTCGCAGAACGACCGCCGCTTCATGATTATGGAGCACGAAAAGAAAGAGCCGAGCATCGTCACTGCCAATAACCAAATCGGCGAGCGTGACGCTTATATCTGGACAGACCCGATTAATCTGCATATCGAGAACGCAAGCAGCAACGCACACGTACGCCTATATGCCGCAGACGGTAAACTGATATATGCTACGAATATCAACCGCACGGCGGTTATACCTATAAATGATCTTCCGAATAGTGTATATATGGTACAAATTGGTGATAAAACGAATAAGTTTATAAAGAAATGAGGATATTGAGAAAAATTGTATTAAGTCTGTTAGTAGGAGGTGTGTTGCCTGTTATGGCACAAACTTTTCAAAGCACCTCCTCCGTTTCCTCTTCGTGGGGTCAGAGCAGTTTCGTGTCTGATTATTACCACGGAGAGAAGAATGTGTTCCAGTTGGACGACAATGTTTTTGAGGAAGACAAGTCTTCTTTCGTGCAGAATTTCCGTTCCACAGCAGCGATGCAAACGGCCCCCTCAGAGTCGGTGTATGGCATGTTGTACACGGCAGCCGAGAGCATCGAACCCGGTAGTACCACTGCCGAATACGAGTATTCCGAACGCGTAAAGCGTGGTTTCGTTGTTCCGGGTGTGCCGACCGTTGCTCCTATTGGCGATGGTTGGGATGTGCTGCTGATGTTGCTGCTGTTAGTCGGCGGCTATGCACTATTTGTCAAGCGGAGTTGGCAAAAAGGAAAAAGATTTGCAGAAACCGAAAAAAAATAGTAACTTTGCTGTTCGAAAAGATTGTATAATAAAAAGGTTGTGTGAAACAACACATTGATTAATAACTAAATTAACATTAAACAAATGAAAAAGATTGTAAAAAGTTTGTGCGTCTTGGGCGCACTAGTATTAAGCGTGACAGTCAGCGCTAACAAAGCAACTTGGAGCGCAACTTCCCTAAACTCTATCAGTAGCAATTCATTCGTGACTACATTTAATCACGGATCCTTTACATTGGCTCCTGCTCAGGGTTCCCCTGCCATTTCGTATGAGAAACCGTTGTTTGGAGATGGTAAACTGAAAATTGGTGAGTGGAGAACCGGTACATACCACTACACGCTGTCCTGGTCCTGCAACGAAGGTAGCACGGTGAAAGTTACCAAAATCACCCTGTCAATGAATACTTATGGTGGTACTACTGGTGGTCGTTCTGCCATGACTAAGCTGGGTGCTAACGGTGAGGAAAAAGATATACACGATATGATAGGTATATATGTTGATGTCACCAGCAATTCTGCCGATTTGAACGGTAATTCGATTGATTTGTCAGTTAACCGTACCGGTTTTGATGATACCAGAGCTGTGTATATTAAATCTATCACATTTGAATACACCATTACTCCCGATGCACCTGTATTGGGCGATACCAAAACAGCCGAGGTAGATGTAACGATAGACGGGGAGGACCCCAACACGGTGGCTCTGGCAGGTTTGTTCAGCGCGAAAGACCACTATGGAGAATCTCTGAAATATGAAGCCGTTCCTGCAGGCAATGCCGTTATCAGCAATGACGCTTTCTACGCCTTGGCAGCCGGCGAATACAAAGTGTTTGCTTACGTTGATGCCTTGAAAGACTGCCACGAGAAATCGGCAGCCAGTGCAGATTCGCTGGTTATTACCGTTAACCGCGTTGCTGCTACATTGGAGGTACGTGACAGTGCCGAAGTTTCCGCTACGGTAAACGAGGGCAACAAACACATGGTAGATATGATGGAGCACATCTACTTCAAAGGTGATGCATTGAGTTTTGAAATCTTCGGCGAGAACGCAAGTGAGGCCACTATCGCTCCCGATTCCATGTTCTACGCACGCAAAGCCGGTGAATACAAAGTGGCTATCAAGTCTGTAGAAAGTCCCCGCTATTTGGCAAGTGAAGAAGCAGACACATTGGTTATCAATGTAACCATGGCAGAAGTGAAAATGGAAACCGAGTTGAAGGAAGATAACGAAATGGTTATCGAAGACGAAATAGAAGACCTGTTCAACTTGGCAGACACACTGGGCATGACCATCACTATCGAGCCCCAAGGCGTCATTGAATATGATGCAGAAAACAATACATTGTCCGCTATCGGTGCCGGCGAAGCCACGCTGACTCTTCACCAAGACGCTGTTCCCGGTGTAGTGGCAGGTCTGGATACCACCTTTAACTTTGCCGTTAGCAAGAAAGCCAATGCGTTCATTATCGAATTAGGCGATTTCGTAGGTACCGAAATAACCCTGCCTGCCGACACCGTCATCGCTATTTATATTGACACCGAGAATGACGAATTGGGTTCGGAGTTCACCATCGTTTACGAACAGGGCTCCGACCTTGTGGACATCAAACACGCAGAGAGCATATTCGAAAGCGACTCGCTGATGACACTGGGTTTCAACGGCGTTGCCAAGCTGACTCTTCACCAAGACGAAACGGATATGTATGAGGCAGCCGACAGCAGCATCGTGATTACTATCGAAGGCGGTGAGACTCCTACCGGTATGCGTGCGATGAAGAACATTGTGAAAGGTAACAAGATGATTCGTCGTGGCGTGATGGTTATCCGTAAGGGTAAAGAGATGTACAACGCTATGGGCGGAAAAATGGAATAAGCGTGTCTTAGGACACCGTGCTTAAAAGGCGGATTCGCGATGCGAGTCCGCTTTTTTTTAGCACCACATTCCCTACAAGTTCCGATAAGATTCCGATAAGATTCCGATAAGATTCCGATGAGGTTCCGATGAGATTCCGATGAGAACAGGGGGGGAAGGGGATTGACGGATTGATTTATTTGGTTAAGTCAAAAAAAAGTCGTATCTTTGCAGTTGCTATGAACGAGAAGACGGAAAGTATTGTATTGGGACTGCACAAGCACGGGGACAACAGCAGTATATTGCATGCCTATACGCGCGCTTACGGGCGCATAAACTACATGGTGTACGGCAATAAATGGAAAGCGACCCTGACGCCGATGTCCATCGTCGAAATAGTGAGCCAATCGCGTGCTACAATGCCTATTGCCGCCATCAGTTCGGTGGAACGACTGTTTGTGCCTCAGAAACAAGATGTGCAGCACCACTGCGCGGCGCTGTTCATGGCGGAAGCGGTGGAGAAAAGTGTTCGCCACCCGATGGCGGACGAGGAACTGTTCGACTGGCTAACAGAGACCATAAAAAAACTCGACCAAACGGACGAGTTACAATCTTTTCCCGATACATTTATGACGCGCCTGAGCGAACTACTGGGCTACGGCGGTGCTGTCCTTGACGAGTGGCGCGATTTGAAGAGTCTGGATATTGTTCAGACTGTCCTGCTCTAAACGGTATTGGCGGCGGTGCAGGAAGCGACGCACTTTCAAATCATTACGGTTCTTATACTTATCCGGCAAAGCAATATACTCTTGCCCGATGCCCTCTGCCGTGACCAAACGCGGCATATCGGCGTTATGCGTGCGTACAACAGCGATGCGGTCATACACCAATGCCGTATCAAGAAGCATGGTAGCAACACGCAGGGTGTCGTTCTCCACCTCCACCAATTCATATAACTGCTGTCCCGACGCGATACGCGCGGCACGGGGATGCACTTTATTGAGGTAGAACTTATGCGCACTATTGGTGTCGATAAACGGCATACGGCGGGCGTAATTATGGTCGTGTCCCGCAAAGACAATATCCGCCTTACTTAACTGACGGCGGAAAGTGAGCCGGATAGGAATATTCTGCCGTCCCATGCCTGCCGAATAGACAGGGTGGTGCATGATAACCATTGTGAAGCGGTCGCCTGCAGATGCCATGACCCGTTTGAGCCAAGTAAGCACAATGGTGTAGTCACTCAGCCGCTGCAAGCCGTTGGTGTCAATAACAATACAACGCAGGTTGGGGAAATCAACATAATAAGTGGTGCCCTGAAAACGCGCGGAACCGTTCATGGGGTGGCGGAACAAGTCCGTCCAGAAATCAGGCAACCGGCGAACAAATCCTTTATGGTACTCGTGGTTACCCGGGCAGGAGATAACAGGAAGTATATCCAAGCCGGTACCTGCCAACTGATGCAGTAACTGCTGCTCGTAATAGAAATAACCGCGCTCCATCCAATCGCCCGACTGAGCATAAGCATCCACGCTATCGTGGCGAAGGAGCAAGGCGGCGTATTGGGCGCTATCCACCTGATTATGCACATCGCCCAAAAGAATCAAACGCAGGACATGGGGTTGTATGGTATCCACGAAGCCGCTGTCGGAGCGGATAAAGCCCGGCACACTATCGTCACCGAAACACGGCAAGCGATAGGTCAGCGTATCACCTGTATAGCGGGGCTCGGCAGGATTACCGAACCAAACCTGCCAGCGGAAGAAGCATAACACGCCTACTCCCGCCAGCAGCAAAAGGGTTACTATCCACTTAACTGTTTTCAATTAGAAGGGCAGGTCTGTACCTTCGTCTGCGCCTGCGGCAGCGTCAAAAGTCTCCACATTGGCAGCCGGCGCGGGCTCAGCGGCAGGAGCCGGAGCAGCAGCGGGTTGCGGCTGGGCAGGAGCAGCGGGGGCGGCTTCTACCACGCCCTGCTGAATACGCCAAGCACGGATAGAGGTGTACCAACGACCATTGAACTCACGACTCTCAATATCAAACGATACGGTTACCACATCGTCCACATTGCAGGGGTTATTCTTAATACGGTCTTCTCCAAACACCTCAAACTGTACCTTGCGGGGGTATTGCTCTTGAGTCTCTAACACATACCCTTGCACTTTCCAAGGGTTACCGTTCTTACCAATGCCTTCCTGAATAGGAAGAACTTGAATTATTTTACCGACTATATCCATAATTGGTCAAGTTTTATTGCTGAATAATGATTGGGTTTATTCGCCTTTGATAGCGGCTACACCCGGGAGTACTTTCCCCTCAATGGCTTCCAAGAGGGCACCACCGCCTGTGGAGATATAACTTACCTGTTCCGCCAAGCCGAACTTATTGATACATGCTACGCTGTCGCCGCCGCCGATAAGCGAATAAGCACCTTCTTTGGTGGCTTTGGCAATAGCTTCGGCAATGGCTTTGCTGCCGCCGGTGAAATTGTCAAACTCGAATACGCCCGCAGGACCGTTCCAAAGGATGGTTTTGGCACCTTCGATAGCTTGAGCAAATGCCTTGCGGCTGTCAGGTCCGGCATCCATGCCTTCCCAGCCCTCGGGGATATTGCCGCTGGGGCATATCTGCCGGTGAGCGTCATTGGAGAAACTGTCGCCGCACACACTGTCGGTACCCAGCACGAGGTTCACGCCTTTGGCTTTGGCTTGTGCCATGATATCCAGTGCCAGATCCAGTTTATCGTCCTCGCAGATGGAGTTACCGATTTTGCCGCCTTGCGCTTTGGCAAAGGTGTAGGTCATACCACCGCACAGAATGAGGTTATCCACCTTATCCATCAAATTCTCAATGATACCGATTTTGGTGCTGACTTTGGAACCGCCCATGATAGCCGTGAAGGGACGGCGGATGTTTTTGAGGATATTGTCCACTGCCTCGCACTCTTTCTCCATTAAGAAACCAAGCATCTTGTTGTCGGCATCGAAATAGTCGGCAATGACAGCCGTAGAAGCATGTTTGCGGTGCGCGGTACCGAAGGCGTCGTTTACATAGCAGTCCGCATAGGAAGCGAGCGTTTTAGCAAACTCTTTCTGCGATGCTTTCATGGCTTTCTTGGCGTCCTCGTAAGCGGGATCCTCTTTCTCTATTCCAACGGGTTTGCCCTCTTCCTCGCCGTAGAAACGCAGGTTCTCAAGCATCAGCACTTCGCCGGCTTTGAGGGCATCGGCTTGGGCTTTGGCTTTGGCGCAATCCTCCGCGAACTTCACCTTAACACCCAATGCAGCCGAAACGGCATCGGTGATTTGGCTGAGCGAATATTTGGCAGCGGGTTTGCCTTTTGGCTTACCCATGTGGGACATGATAATAAGCGCACCGCCGTTATCCAAGATATGTTTCAAGGTGGGCAGGGCACCGCGAATACGGGTGTCGTCCGTAATTTTTCCGTTTTCATCCAAGGGGACATTGAAGTCCACGCGTACGATTGCCTTTTTGCCGGCAAAAGCGTAATTGCTAATAGTCATAATGGTATATTTTTAGTTATTTATTGTTTCGTTAACGCCACAAAGGTACTGCTTTTTTTGCATATATGCAAATTTATTCCGTTTTTTGCTCGGTTTTTTCCGCTTCCCGCGCTGCTATGTCAGCTTGTCGTACGGATTGTGCTTTTTCGGGAGTAAGCGGCTCGGTTTGCAGCAGTTCCTTATAAATGAGCAGGGTGGCCCACGCGTCTGTAGAGGCATAGCGCGCCTGGTCGGGAGTGAGGTGCGTGTTTTCCCAATTGGTCAGTTGTTGGGACTTGCTGATTTTCTTACCGAAGCAGATAGCAAAAATCTTTTGCAGCCCCAAGTCCAGAATGCCGTATTGACCGCATACAGACTGAATATCCACGCAGTTGCGCGGAGTGAAATCGCGCCGGCGTCGCAGTCCCGTCAAATCATCCTTAAACGCCAAACCGACTTTGCAAACTTTTTCGTCCGCAAAGAGGTCGCATAATTCACGCGGCATTCCAATATGGGTAAGGCGGAACAGGTAGCACCGCTGTTCGGTAGCAATCTGCAAGAGGGCGGTGGGGTAATGAACGCCCCGTTTGAAACTGGGACGCGACTCGGTATCTACCCCGATAACGGATTGCTGACGGAGGTAATCCACCGCCGGCATGACTTGCGCGACAGTGTCCACAACGACGACCTCCCCGCCAAAGGCGGATAGCGGCATCCATTGTATCAAATCCTTAGAAATCCTATGTATAAATGTATTCGGTTTCACAAACGACCTCTTTTCGCTAAAAAAGCATGCAAAGATACAACTTTTTTTGCATATTTGCAAATTTTTTCGTACCTTTGCACGCTGAACACATGGATACCGTTCTTCTTTACATATTGGCTGCCATCGGGGTGATGTTTATTATCCTGTTCTATGAGATTGCCACTTTGCGGGAGCAGATACAACGCCTTACCCGTTCCGGCAGGGACGATGATAAGGTGTTTGAGATGTACAATTTCTACGACGAGCGCGGTGAACTTAAACTGTCTGCCAAGCCCGAAGCGGTTTATTATCTGGAAAGTGCCGACAATTATGTGCAGATACACTATGTCAGCGCCGGCAAAATGCAGACCCTGATGATTCGCAACTCGATGAAAAATATCGAATGGCGTTTTCGGGATACATCCCTATTGCGTTGCCACAGGTCGTTTCTTGTCAATCTGGACAAGGTGCAGATGATAAAGCGTACCGAAGGGGAGGTGATGCTGGATTTTAACAATGACCAAATACCGGATATACCTGTCGGCAAAGCATATACCGACAAGATAATGGACCATTTTGCAAAAGAAAAATAACACTAACTTTAAACAATAACAGAATGATGAAAAAAATGTTCTTTTTTGCCGCCGCCATTCTTGCAGCTACGGCTATGAATGCACAACATGTTGCACCCCTTGATTCGCTCCGTACCACTTTCCAACTGGATACCATGCGCGTCCTTTTTGCTAACAATGCCGCCGGTATGGTAGTTGAGCTGCAAGCCCTGCAAGCGGGGTTGGACAACGATGCCAAGATACTGAAAGACGCAGAGAAACAATTGAAAGACGAAACGGCATACGCCAAGTTGCTTGCCAAGTATGTCAAAGTGTCCCAAAATGTCCTCAGCGGCATGAATAAAAGTTATTCCGCCGAACAGAAAAGTCTGGAACAGCAACAAGACGCTCTCAACGAGACGATGAACGAAATGCGGAAACTGACCGCCATCAGCGACGAATATCTTACCTCTATGGACAGAAATTTACGGATGCAAAGCCAACAGGTGAACCAGTGCATCAATATGGTTAATACGCGTCTAAAAGACCTCAATAACCAAATCCGTTTTATCACGGACCAAGAAAACGCATTGGGTGTGTATAACCAAGAGATTAAGGACAAAGGTACCCAACTTAAAGAGTTGCAAGCCCGCCTGAAAGCCGATAAGGACGCGCTGAAAAACGAAATGAAAGCCGCCAAAGCCAACGCTAAAGCCCAAAAGAAATAAAGTATGACAATTATCAATCTTTCCGAACAGGACAGCGTTCTCAACCAGTATTTGAAAGAGATACGCGATGTGTCCATTCAACAAGATTCGATGCGTTTCCGCAGCAATATGGAGCGTATCGGCGAACTGATGGCGATTGAGGTAAGCCGCCGCTTAACCTATGCGGAAGAAAAAGTGACAACTCCGCTGGGTACAGCACCGGTACGCACTATTCGGGATTCGCTTGTATTAGCCACCGTATTGCGCGCAGGGTTGCCCTTCCATCAAGGTTTTCTCCGTATTTTTGACAGCGCGGAAAATGCTTTTTTGAGCGCTTTTCGCCGAATGGGGCGTAATCGTCACGGTGAACCCGAATTGGAAATCGTGTCCGAATATTTGGCTTCGCCCGATTTGAACGGCAAGACCTTGCTATTGGTAGATCCCATGCTGGCTTCGGGATTGTCTATGGAAGTGGCATATAAGGCATTGCTGAAAAACGGCACACCCGCCCAACTGCATATATGCTGTGTTATTGCCGCACCCGAAGGCATTGAACACCTGAAAGCCACCATGCCGGAAGGTGCTACTTTGTGGTGCGCCGCCGTAGATGAAAGGTTGAACGAGAAAAAATATATCGTACCCGGACTGGGTGACGCCGGTGATTTGTGTTTCGGTGACAAACTCTAATGCAGGACGAACTCCGCTATTTGATTGCCCTTAGTTGGCTTTTCCGCTGGCGTTTGCGTACGCTTCGCATGTTGCTGGATCAATTCGGCAGCGCGACGGAGGTGTGGCATCATGTGGCGGAAGAAGGCATGAATGAGGCGCTACAACGCGCCGACAAAGAGATAGCGTTCATTCTCAAGCACGACATACATACCTACTATTACAAGGACGAACAGTATCCGCGTCGTCTGCGTGAATGTCCCGATGCCCCTGTCCTACTATATGGAAAAGGGGCGTTGGAGTTAAACAAAGGGCGCGTTATCTCCATTGTGGGTACCCGTATGGCGACCGAGCGCGGAAAGGAACGGACCCGCCAATTGGTTTTGGACCTCAAAGAGATGGTGCCGGATATTACGGTTGTAAGCGGATTGGCGTATGGCATAGATGTGGCGGCACACCGCGCCGCCTTGGAAGCCAACTTGCCGACCCTTATTGTGCCGGCACACGGTTTGGACCGAATTTATCCGCCTCTCCACCGCGATGTGGCGGTACAAGCGTTAGAACGCGGAGGCATATTGACCGAATATCCGTCCGAAACAGAGCCGGAACGGTTTAATTTTGTAGCCCGAAACCGTATTATTGCCGGTTTGGCAGATGCGGTAGTTATTGTGGAATCTAAAATAAAAGGCGGTAGTCTGATCACCGCCGGCATGGCATGTGACTATAACCGCGAGGTGTTTGCTTTTCCCGGGCGAGTGGAGGATGAAGGGTCTGCAGGGTGTAATAACCTGATTCGTGACCAAAAAGCGATGCTTATTCAAAACGCCCAAGACCTCGTGCAAGCCATGGGCTGGGAGATGACGGGTACTTTACCTTTCCCGAAAGAAACGGCGGCTTCGTTTGTGCCATCTGACCCGACTCAACAAAGCGTATTGGCTAAATTGCGGGAAGCGGAGGATGGCATACATGTCAATTCGCTGGTTATGGAAACACAATTAGGTTATTCCGATGTAATAACGGCACTGATGATGCTTGAATTGGAAGGCGTGGTAAAGGGACTGCCTGGAGGTATGTACCGCGCATTAAAATAATAACACAAGAGATGCATATTCAAATAGAACATATCAACAAGCATATCGGCAAACAGCATGTGCTGAAAGATATATCGTTTAGCGTGAAACAAGGTGAGGTGGTCGGCTTATTAGGCCCCAACGGAGCCGGTAAATCAACGCTGATGAAGATAATGACGGGTATCTGGGATGCAGACAAAAAAGACGGTGGTATGCTGCAAGTACCTCAACGCATCGGCTATTTGCCGGAACAGAATCCGTTGTATGACGAGATGTATGTGCGCGAATATTTGCAACTGATGGCACGGCTAACGGATGATAAAAAAGATGTAGAGGAGTTGATAGCGCGTGTGGGACTGACTCGTGAAGCCAACAAGCGTATTCGCGAATTGAGCAAGGGGTATCGCCAGCGTGTGGGCTTGGCGCATGCACTGATGAACACCCCCGAACTGCTCATATTAGACGAGCCCACTACGGGTTTGGATCCCAATCAACTGGTGGAGATAAGAGAACTGATAAAGGGCTGTACGGCTAATGCACAATGCACGGTAATATTATCTACCCACATCATGCAGGAAGTGAGAGAGATGTGCAGTCGTGTCATACTGATAGACCACGGCGAATTAAAGGCCGACAAACCGATAAACGAGATAGCGGATTTGGAGGAGTTATTCAGAAGTGTAGAGTGTAGCGCATAGAGTTATGGAACAAGATTTTGATATTCGTCAGGAAATGACGGAGAAAGAGCAGGACAATGCCCTGCGCCCTCTCCGATTCAAAGATTTCGCAGGTCAAAGCAAAGTGGTAAGCAACCTTAAGATTTTTGTGGAGGCCGCCCGTTTGCGCGGCGAAAGTCTGGACCATGTGCTATTGTTTGGTCCTCCGGGCTTGGGTAAAACGACATTGAGCAACATTATTGCCAATGAGTTGGGCGTAGGGTTCAAAGTAACCTCCGGTCCCGTATTGGATAAACCCGGTGATTTGGCAGGACTATTGACCAGTTTGGAAGAGAACGATGTGCTGTTTATAGACGAGATACATCGTCTCAGTCCGGTGGTAGAGGAATATCTATACTCCGCAATGGAGGATTACCGTATTGATATCATGATAGACAAAGGTCCGTCCGCCCGTACTATCCAGATAGATTTGAATCATTTTACGCTGATAGGTGCGACAACCCGCTCGGGCTTGCTGACCTCGCCATTGCGTGCCCGATTTGGCATCAACTGCCATTTGGAATATTACGATGCGGATATACTGAGTGGTATTGTGGCACGCTCGGCAGGATTGTTAGGCATAGATATAGACAGCCATGCCGCAGGTGAAATAGCCCGCCGCAGTCGCGGTACGCCCCGTATTGCCAATGCATTGCTGCGTCGCGTAAGGGATTTTGCCCAAGTGAAAGGTGACGGTCGCATTGATTTAGAAATTGCCAAATACGCTTTGGAGGCATTGAATATAGATACCTTCGGCTTGGACGAGATAGACAATAAACTGCTGCTGACCATTATTGACAAGTTTAAGGGCGGACCGGTTGGCGTGAACAATATTGCCACGGCGATGGGTGAAGATGCAGGCACGATAGAAGATGTGTATGAACCGTACCTGATTAAAGAGGGTTTTATTAAGCGTACCCCCCGCGGTCGTGAAGCCACCGAATTGGCATATCGCCATTTAGGAAAAACACCGTTGTCTGCGCAACAGACTTTGTTTGGAGAATGAAGGCATATAAAGCCATATTGATAGACTGGGACCAGACTATCGGGGACTGGGAAACGGCGGAGAAAAAGTCGTTGCAGGATTTGTATGCGATACACAGATTGGGTGAATGGTACGAGTCGTTTGATGCCTATTTGGCGGTGTACAAGGAAAAGAATACGGATTTGTGGTTACAATACGGACGAGGCGAAGTAACCCGTGCCTTTTTGCATCGGGAACGGTTTCTGTATCCTCTTCTACACGCGCTGGAATTACCTTTCGCACCCCAACCGATAGTGAATTTGGCAGATACAATGGGGTTGGAGTTTTTGGATTTAACGAATAAATACTTTACACTATTGCCCGGAGCCAAAGAGGCGGTCATTGCATTGGCGGAAAAATATCCGCTGACGGTGGTAAGTAACGGATTTAGTGAGGTGCAGTACTATAAATTTGAGCATTCGGGACTGAAGCCCTATTTGAGGCATATCGTCATCAGCGAAGAAGTGGGCATCAATAAACCGCAGGCAGGTATTTTTGAGGAAGCATTACGGCGTAATGGTGTAGGCAAGGACGAGGCGGTGATGATAGGCGACAGTTATTCGTCCGACATAGAAGGTGCCAAGAATGCCGGTATAGACCAAATATGGCTCAATCCGCATCATTTGGAAGGAGAAGCTACCTATCAGGTGTCAGAGTTGGCAGAGGTGTTGACGATACTATGACAATTTGGCAGATTTATGCCGGTGGCACGAGATTTGAGAATGAAAAATAGAGAAAAGAATGATTGAATTATGGCAAAGAAAGAAAAAATAAAAGCAGAAGGTCAAAAGCCCCAGGAAAATTCGACTGAGAAAATTCAGGAGTTGGAACAGAAGGTACAGGAACTGGAAAGTAAGGTACAGGATTTAGAAGATGTCAAATTGCGCCAGATGGCGGAGTTTGAAAATTACCGCCGTCGCACCCAAAAAGAAAAACTGGAACTGATGGATACTGCCGGTGAGCGCATATTTAAGGATATGTTGCCGTTGGCAGACGATTGGGAGCGTATGATGGCGGCGATGGATAAATTTGACGATGTGGTTTCCCTAAAAGAGGGTGCCAAACTTGTATACGACAAGTTTATTAAATTCCTTGCAGATAACAAAGTTACCGCTATCGAAACGGAAGGAAAAGATTTTTCCACTGACGAGCATGAAGCCATTACGACTTTTGCCGCCGGTGAGGATAAAAAAGGCAAGATAATCGACTGCACCCAAAAAGGATATAAACTGGGCGAAAAAGTGATTCGCTACGCCAAAGTGGTGGTAGGAGAATAAGAGAGGAGAATCGGTGAATCGAAATTAGAGATTTTAGTATGGCAGAGAAAAGAGATTATTATGAGGTGCTGGGTGTCGAGAAAACGGCATCGGCAGACGAAATAAAAAAGGCGTACCGTAAAAAAGCCATTCAGTACCACCCCGACAAGAATCCGGGCAATAAAGAAGCCGAGGAGAAATTTAAGGAGGCGGCAGAGGCCTACGAGGTACTGAGTGACCCGCAAAAAAGACAACGCTACGACCAATTCGGACATGCCGGAATGGGTGGAGCAAGCGGTTTTAGCGGCGGATTCAGCAGCATGGAAGATATATTCTCCCAATTCGGCGATTTGTTCGAGAGTTGGGGAATGGGCGGTATGGGGGGCTTTAGCAGCTTCTTCGGGGGCGGTGGAGGCAGTCGCGGTCAGCGTGTACGCAGAGGCACTGATTTGCGCGTAAAAGTGCGCCTGACGCTGGAGGAAATCAATTCCGGCGTGGAGAAGAAAATTAAAGTGCGTAAACTGGTATCCTGTTCGCAGTGTGGCGGAACGGGAAGTGCCGACGGCAGAGAGGGGGATACTTGTCCGACCTGTCATGGCTCGGGACGCGTAGTGCGCGCCCAGCGTAGCATGTTTGGCATGATGCAGGTGCAAGAAGAATGTCCCACTTGTCACGGTGAGGGTAAAGTGATACGCAACAAGTGTCTTCACTGCCATGGCGAAGGCGTTGTAAGGGACGAGGAGATCGTAACGATTAAGATTCCTGCCGGAGTAGTAGGCGGTATGCAGATACCCATTCAGGGTAAAGGCAATGCTGCACCGAGGGGCGGTGTGCCGGGTGATTTATTAGTTTTGATAGAAGAGGAGGAGCACCCCAATTTAGTACGCGATGGTAGCGATTTGGTATATAACCTGCTGTTGGATATGCCGACTGCCGTTTTGGGCGGACAAGTCAAAATACCGACCCTGACGGGTGATGTGAAGATAACTATTGCGCCGGGAACGCAACCGGGTAAAGTGCTTCGAATGCGCGGTAAGGGTTTACCGGAGATAGACCAATATGCACGCCAATTAGGGACAGGTGATTTGCTTATCAATGTAGGTGTTTATATTCCCGAACGGCTGAACAGAGATGAGCGGGCACTAATCGAACGCCTTCAAGATTCAGAGAATGTGCGTCCCGGACAGGCAGATAAAAAGAACTTTTTTAGAAACTTATTTGGATGAAGCGTTTTCTTTTTATAACAGCATTAATGAGCCTTGGTTTGGTTGTCGAAGCCGAGGTTTTTGCGCGCTTTGGGACGGACAGCGTGGATAGTGAATGGTTCCGTGAGTGGTATCAACAGGGGGAGTTGCAGCATTATTTGGATAATTACTCCGATTATGTTTTATATCAAACGGAAACGACCGGCGATTGGGGGCTTCCGGAGCAGATGATTTTTTCTGTGCAAGGCAATTCGTGGAAATGGAATAAGTATTATATTAACGGCTTTCGTGTAGATAGTCGTTTCCTTCCCGGAAACATGCTTTTCCGTTTGGATATGACGGAGAATAGTTTGGCGTTGGATTATCATCGCGGGTCATTATATTTTCAAACGGACAGTTTGCGGCTCAGTCGAGTCAGTCTTACCGGCAATGTGGGAGGATTGGGCGGACTCTTTCCGGGAATGAAAGAATTGCATGAAGCGGTATCTCATGAGGTAGCGGTGTCCCGCCTTTATCCTACACACCAAGCGGGTACGGAACTGGATTCGCGTGCGACGCGCATGCACCAAATAGGAACAGGACAATTGGACGCTGTGTACGGTATTCGGGCATTCGGGCAGACATCCTATTTGCACGCATATGCCAATTACGGTGTGAGACAACATCTGCAACTTGATTATCAAGGGTTGTGCGGCACTTTCAATGCCGATTATTTTAAGGTACAGTTAGACGGAAGATTACCCTTGCCGCAAAATAAAGTGGTAGATGACCTGTATTTTTTATTCTCCATGCAGCAGCGTGGAGATATGTATTCGGAGTTTTACTATAATTTTAACGAATTGGCGACTCAGCGATCTTATAATGCTTCCCTATACGGAACTAAAGATTACAGCCACAGGGGAAAACTTACCACAGGATTGACATTCGCCTATCACGATGTGCGTCATAACGAATTGGAGTTTGAGCGTAATCTCGTGGATCAAGATGGGGAAAGTTTTGAACCGTGGTATGCAGACGGAAAAACGGCAGAACTTAACTGGTCGTTGAATTATGACTATCGTATTCTTCCTTGGCTGCATTTTAATATCGACGGTTTTAATACCCTAATGCATTTCACCCCGACTACCACAGATTGGCATAACGATATCTATTATCAGAATTTGAGCGGTATGCCTCGTCAGGACTTATACCGCTATAACTGGTCTTCCAATACCTTTACTGCCGGTATGTTAGAAAACGCGTTCTCACTTAATGCCGAGTGGAAGCCGTTGAATTGGTTGACCCTTCGCGGTATGGTGGCATTCACGGTAGATGGAATGATATTGGGGAATAATAAGTCGCTCGTTACCCCGTCGTGGGAGGCCATGGCGGGCATTCATATGCAACCATGCAAATGGTTTCAGGCAGATGTGGTTGTAGGAAACTATCGTACGCGGTATAGTTACGACCAGGTTCTTTTCATGTCCGATGACTATATGAATGCCCAAGTGAATTATGCAAAGAGTGGTCATTTGCTTACTACGACAGGCGGAAAATATCACCAATGGGATAAAGGACTTATGCAACCTCAATATTTTGTGCTTGATATCCCATTCCGCTTTACGATTGCTGAGCGGCATGAGATAAGCATATTGACAAGTGTGAAGAAATATTATCACACATGGACCACCGTTTACACAGACCCTGCATACGATAAGGGCGTGGCTATTGATTGTAACGAGTATGATGAACCCCACACGGCTTATCAAGTCTATACAATGCCGGCGGGCGAAAAACAATATATGGTTACCCAAGCCCCGTTAGCAGGTGATAAGTTCTTATTTAATACACCTTTCTTTGCATCAAACGAGATTAAATATGCGTACAACGGCAAGAAAGTGTTTTTCTCTTTGGGCTGGCAGAGTTTGTGCGTAAGCGGTGTATCCGCTTTCGGCAGCGGTGTAATATCTAACGATATTTATGCCCTTAGCGAGTCAACTGCCCGAATTAACAACACGCAAATAGATTGCAACATGCATCAGCCGGATGCTTCGACCCGCAGTTTGGGCCGTTTGGATCAGGATAAGGCCTTCGTATTGCGCATGCAATTAGGCGTTAATATTACAGAGAACTGGCAACTTACCTTTCATGGTAAATTCAGAGATGGTACACCGTTTAATCAATATGTGTCCCGTCTCTATACCAATGCTGCGGGTGATACACAGGCCGTATTATGGAATGCTTGTACGCGTGGGGACAATCCTTCGGACGCCAATTTTGGGGAGCGCAAAGATTCTTTTTTCAATTTTGACATGCGTTTGCGTTATCGCGGACTGATTAAGGGGGTACCGTTCTCAGCCGAAGTAACATGCTATAATCTATTTGATTTGGGAACTGAACTGAATGAATATACATTTGATTATTTCCCTGAGACAGGAAAAGACTTGCCCGGACACAGGTACGCATTACAATTGTGCGTCCCCCGCGGATTGAATATGAAGATATGCGTAGGGCTGGAGAAAAAATAATGGAGTTTGTTCGCTTTGGTATGGTGGGGTGTTTGGCTGCTGCCATACACTATGGTATCTATCTGGGTTTGTTGTGGGTAATGGGCATTGATTGGTCCGGCTCCAACGGCATCGGATGGCAAACAAATGTGGCTTATACAGCCGGTTATCTGTTTTCTTTAGTGTGCAATTTATGGCTCACGGCGCATTTTACATTCAAGGAACAAATTACCGTTAAACGCAGTGGCGGTTTCTTGCTTAGTCATGCGGTTAATTATGGTATTCATGAAGGGCTGCTCAACTTGTACTTGTGGTTGGGTGTGCCCGAATGGCTTACCTTGCCGCTCATTTTGCTTATCGCCGTGCCGATAAATTTTGTTTTAGTCAGAACAGCTTTTAAGAGATTATGAAAAAGGGCCCTTTATATGCCATGCTCAGTTTTGACACGGAGGAATTTGTTATCCCCGCAGAGCAGAAGATAGAGATTCCTTTTGAGCAGATTATATCTGTGTCGAAAGAAGGAACCGAAGTAATACTTGACACTCTTAAGCAGGCGGGTGTTCCGGCGACATTCTTTTGTACCACCAATCTGCTACTTCATGCCCCATCTGTTGGAAAACGCATTGTGGAGGAAGGACATGAGATGGCTTCGCACGGATGTGACCACCGTCACCCCTTGCCCGAACATGTGATTCAATCCAAACCATTGTTGGAAGAAGCATTTGGCGTGACTATACGGGGTTATCGCCAACCACAAATGTTTCCTGTTAACAACATCACCTTGCGAGAGCAGGGCTATCTATATAATTCGTCCCTCAATCCGGCATTTATTCCCGGACGTTATATGCATCTCACCACTCCCCGAACCGCTTTTTGGCAGGACGGAGTATTACAGATACCGGCGTCAGTAACTCCATGGGTCCGTTTTCCGCTTTTTTGGTTGGCGGAGCACCATCTGCCACAGATTATGTATGAAGCATTGGTGATGCGAACACTGCGACATGACGGGTATTTCAATACCTATTTCCACCCGTGGGAGTTTGTGGCAATAAACAAAGTACCGGCATACGGTATTCCGTATATCATTGGTCATCGCTGCGGCTCTATCATGCAGCAACGTTTGGCACATTTGATTGCGCGGCTTCAGAAAGAGGATGTACAATTTATAACCTATACGCAGTTTTATGAAATGTTTAGCGGGCACTCTCAAGACCATTAATAAGGAGAAAATATACACTTTTCTTACCGACCCTCGGGTGCTTTTCGGTCTATGGCTGCTTATCGGCATTTTGTCTGCCGTATTCAAACTTCCGGAGGGCAGGCACAATAATTTTCTCATCTTTCGAGGTGTCTTTGAACATACGGTCCATGCACTGCCATTATTTGAGAGTTATCCCGTTGAATATTTTGATGTCAACCATTATGGTCCTCTTTTTTCGCTCGTTATTGCGCCGTTTGCTCTCTTACCAGTTTGGGCAGGAATACTCCTGTGGAATGCGTTTCTTGCCTTGTTTCTTTGGTGGGCAATTCGACAAGAGGTGTTTACTAGCAGACAGCAGATTTTTGTTTACTGGTTCTGTGCTCACGAACTGCTGACAGCACTCTTTATGCAGCAATTTAATGTGGCAATCGCCGCGATGGTGATACTTAGTTATGTATTTGTCGTTAAGGAGAAAGATTGGGCGGCTACCCTATTGGTAGTCATCGGTACGCTTGTCAAGATATACGCTATTGTCGGACTGGTCTTTTTCTTTTTCTCGCGCCATAAGGGAAAGTATGTACTATGGACATTGCTTTGGATAAGTGTTCTTTTTTGTGCACCTATGTTTATTTCTTCGCCCGAATATATCTGCGAACAATATAAGGAGTGGTTTATCTGTTTGACAGAGAAAAACGGGGGCAACCTATTGAGTGCGATGCAAAATATATCTTTCCTTGGTATTATTCGCAAAACGGGTTATGCCAGTATGTTTGGTATTCCTGCTTTGCGGGAAGTTGTGCTTAACGGAGTTGAACCGCAGTCGTGTATTTGGACCACTTATAGTGACTTATATGTTATCTTACCTGCCATGTTGCTTTTCGCTGTATCTTTCTTCCGTGTAAGTCAATGGTGCAACGAGGCGTTTGTACAGACTATTTTGGCATCGGTGCTGATGATGATTTGTCTGTTCTCTACAGGAACGGAGTCCAGCGGCTATATTATCGCCCTTGTCGGCGTTGTTATTTGGTTTACCGCCTCGCCGTGGAAACGGAACGGTTGGGATATTGCTCTAATGGTGTTTGCGTTTGTACTTACCAGTATGTCTCCCTCCGACCTTTTCCCAAAGTATGTCCGACAAATGTGGGTGCAACCCTTTGCTTTGAAAGCATTGCCGGTGGCGATTATCTGGTTGCAATTATGTATAGAAATGATAACACGCGATTATAAAAAGGAACAGATATGCGAATAGCGTTTGATGCCAAGAGATATTTCCATAACCAACGGGGCTTAGGTAATTATAGTCGCGATGTGGTGAGATTGCTTAGGGAATACGCGCCTGAGTGGGAGTTAGATTTGATTGACAAGAGTGGCCTGGCTCGTTCGTTTATGCGTATTCCTCCGTGTGATATTTATCATGGTTTATCAGGCGAATTACCCTTTGGCATTCAACGTCAGGGCGTGAAATCGGTAGTAACGATGCACGATGCCATTTTTGTGCGCTATCCTGAGTTGTATAGCCCTACCTATCGTTGGCTATTCACACAAAAAGTGAAATATGCTTGTAAGGTAGCGGATTGTATATTGGCTATCTCAGAGCAAACCAAGCGGGATATGATAGAATTTTTTCATGCAGATGAAATTAAGATAAAAGTAGTGTACCAAGGGTGTAGCAATATCTTTCGTAAGGAGGTAAGTGAGGAACAAGTAAAAGATGTCAAAGTACGATACGGATTGCCTCAAAATTATCTGCTGGATGTAGGTGCTTTGGAAGAGAGGAAGAATTTGAAAGGACTCCTTCGCGCTATTGCTGCGGCTAAAATAGATTTGCCGTTAGTGGCTATTGGCGGACATAGTAAGTATGCCGATGAGGCTGCCGAATTGGCGAGCAGATTAGGTGTGCGGCTTATCCTCAAGCACGATATTCCTTTCACGGATTTTCCCGCTATTTATAAGGGAGCGATGGTATTATGCTATCCAAGCATATTCGAGGGTTTTGGAATTCCGATTTTGGAAGCGATGTGTGTTGGCACGCCGGTATTAACGAGCATCGGCAGTTGTTTTGCAGAAACCGGCGGCGATGCGGCATTATATGCCAATCCGTTGGACGCAGAAGAGATAGGCGCGCAACTGAACCGCATACTTACCGATGACGGGTTGAGAAAGAAAATGATAATTTCAGGTCACATGCAAGCGGATAAATTTACCGATGACAAAGTGGCGAAAAATTTAACTCGTGTATATCAATCATTGAAATGAAACCAGAAAAGAATTTGACAGGTTGGAATTTATTCCGCTATAGTGTGAATATGCTCAATATTATCGGCATGGTATGGATCATATTGAGTTGGGTGTGGGGGTTATCAACAGAAAGATGGTATGTGTATGGCGGATTATATCTATTCTTTGCCACATGGGTAATAGAAGTGATATTGGAGAAGCGTTGGCAGAATTTTCATTGGGACAAGCGTAAGACCTATTATGCTATTGTCATTGCATTTTTCTGTTTGCCTCTTATCTATGCGCCGTGGGACGGATCAGTACATTTTCATCGGTTGTTGGAATATCGATTAGGTCTGTTGGGATTCTCATTAGTCGGCATAGTTGGGATTAATAAGTATTACAATTTGGAACTTATGTTCGGTTGTTTTATAGGTATAGCGCTTGCTATGGTGGTGTATTTGTTTTCTTTGGCAGGATGGGATACTATTGTGCATGACCCTAATCGAATGTACCTGCTAGCAGAAACGCGTATAGCGCACATCAATGCCCATATGCAATTTAACTTTTTTCTCAATGTGGCGATAGTCGGTATATGGTATTGGTTGTTTTATACGCAGCATAAAGTGACCGTATATTGGCGTATTTTATTATCAATAGCGGCTCTTGTGCTAATTTTAACATTGCTGCTATCTGAAGGACGAAGTGGGGTATTGGCTTGTTTGATAGTGGTGGGTTCGTTAATCTTATACCAAACATGGCAATGGCGTAAGTGGGCAAGTGTTGTAATGATGGTTATTGTGTTAGGCAGTGCGGTCTATGTGGTGAGTCACCATCAACGCATGTCACATGAGGCGGTAAATAGTGAGTTGCGCGTACGCTATTGGGAATTGGCGACTCAATTGATTGCCCAACAACCCATATTGGGTTATGGCATGAGTTCTGCTCAAGAGGAATTTTCAAAATATAGTGCAGATTGTTGTACAGAAGCAGAAAGAGACCATTGGAAGAATTATTTTGATGTGATTGATGCACATAATCAGTATTTACAGATTATGTTAGAGTTTGGATGTGTAGGTTTATTGTTCCTGTTAGCAGTATATTTAGGCCCCGTTATAATAGACCAATCCCACCGCATAGTGAGTGTCTATTTGGTGGGATTGAGTATGTTTCAGTCGGTATTTGATATGTTTGTGACGGGGGGATTTTGTATTTTATTTTGCGTGTTGGTATTGATGATGCTTAATATGAACATAAGCCATCTTTCCAACCCCGAATAAAAGTAGCAATTTTTTTGCACCTATCTGTTGGCTCATACAAGAAAAGCCGTTTAAGTACTTTCCAGCGTTGGTGGTGGTAATACTTACGCTCCGTAGGATATAAATGCAACATGTGTACCATATTGCGGCCAATATAGTAAAACCGCCATGTGGCATGACTTGTATAGTGATGGCGTGTAAGCCCTACGCATTCCACGCCATTGCCCAACTGATGATCCAAAGCGACAGCATTCGCACGAATGATAGTCCAACCTAATTGACGAAGGTGACAATTGATTTCATCGTCCACTAAGTCAATAAAGAAATCTTCTCTAAATCCCCCTGTTTGTAGCCATGCTTGTGTGCGCAACAGGTTACCGGAACACATTACGGTATTAATAGGTTCAAATCGTGCTTGTTCCAAGTGTTTGACCTGGTGTCCTCCACTGAGGTGGAAAGGGGAAAAGATAGCCACTTGGGATATATTATCGTATTGATTGCATTCGTTCATGTATTGTGCCACGCTCCATTGTTCCCATAACGAATCTTGATCCATTGTTAAAATCCAGTCAGCTCCTAATTGTTCGGCCTGATGACATCCTATATTAAGGGCGGCAGCGATGCCAAGGTTTTGGTTGTTTGGCAGGTAGGTGCTATTGGGGATGCTCTGAGTGAGAACATGGTTGTCAGTTTCACTATTATCAACAATGACAACATGATGCACATCGTGACAATAGCGCATAACGGCTTGTTGTTCGTTGGAAGTGGGGTTGTACCACACAACAACAGCGATGGTATTGTTTTGTGTGATAGTATTCATCTTATTGTTTGCGTGATGTACGGCCACCAGAAATCGCGATAACGGGGTTTGCTCCACCCATGGCAACCCATTGGAAGATGTCCGCCTGCTTGAGACATGGCGTCTTCGGGACCGATATCGATACTAAATCGGAGTGCTTGTTCGGCAGACGGATAATGTCCATTGGGGCGAGTTCCCCAAAAACAATCTTCGTTATAATCACCTTGCCGGTTATCTTTCAGCCATTGTTCAATGAGGGCTTGCTCCTTCTCACAAACAGATAAACAGAACTTCACCCGACGAAGAGACAGTCCTCCATTGCCGACTTTGTTTCCATAATCTAAGGGAAGAAAAGGACGCCCGCTTAACCGATGAGGAAGACTGCGGAGGTACAACAGCAACCGCCCTAATCCCCTGTATTTGCGCTTGATGAGCCAAGGAGCTCCTATGTAGTCAAATCCGGTTAAACACCAGTCCTTTATCTCATTGCGGAACAGATAGGCATCCGTTTGGTAAATAAGAATATATTCGTAATCGGAAAAACGCGCATAGAATTCAGTGGACAACATGAGTCGGTTATATCCTGCCAATCCTTCAAAATAGGCGTCGTCAAATGCTTCAACTTCAATATCGGGAAAACTGTCTATCCTGTCACCTAAATGCCGAGGGGCAACAAACTTCACAGGAATATCCGCGTGAATGGACATTAAGCGCCTTACGCTGATTAATTCGTCTTCGGTAAAATCGGACCGATAAATAGGGATGAGGATGATTACTTGTTTCATGGCCGGTAGTTAAAAAAGCGTTCCGGATGGCGGTGCTTCCAGAACCGGTTGTGGGCAGTCATCATCTCTTTTAGACACCAAGCGGCATCCAATTCTCTTTCGGCTGCGTAACTCTCAGCCAGCAATTCATACATGTTGCGGTTCCCCCATAGACGGGCAAAATTGCGACACCCTTCTTTTGGAGATATTCTACCAAACTGCATGCGGTTGATATCCACAAACCAAAAACGGATATCTGTTCCATCTTGGCGGAAAAGGATATTTCCCGGTGAATAATCAAGGTGTAAAATACCGGCCTTATGCATTTGTGCCGTCATTTTTCCGAGCGCACGAATGATTGTTTCGCGTCCGGAAATGTCACCGTCTCCGAACTCATACATCATGTGAGTGGAAGGAATGCAACGGGTGATAAGGAAACTCTCTTTTATCAAACTCTTGCCACAAACCATGTATGCTACAGGTTCGGGAGTCGGAATGCCGTTGCGGAGCAATATGCGTGCGTTTTCATAGGCCCTTACCGCTTTTGGGCTGCGAATAAAAGAATAAATGAGCCGATTTAAGAAACGCGGAGCGTGGTAGCGTTTAACGCACCAATCACCAATCACCCGTATTTGGTTGCGGGCGTCGTAGATGATTTCTCCTTGTTGAAAGAATGTGTCGGGTAGGGATTCTATCCACGCCCGTAAATGCTCATATTGCGGATTGATAACAATCATTCTTCTGCAGCGATGGTACCTAAGACGCGTTCGATAATAGTTTTAGTATCAATATTGAGGCAACGATAATCTCCAAACTTGCACAGGCGGTTTCCATAAATAGAGCAAGGACGGCAGGGAATGGAGAGTTGGATACAATCGTTTTCAGACTGTCCATAACCTAAAAAACCTGCCCAAGGATGGGTGGCACCCCAAATACTGATGACGCGTGTTCCAGCCAAAGAGGCGAGGTGCATATTGGCAGAATCCATGGTAATCATGAGGCGCAAGGTCTGCATGAAATGAATTTCTTCGTCCAGATTATATTTGCAGGCAATACTCTCCACGCCGGGGTAGGTTGCCCATTGTTGCAAGATATTTTTTTCTTTTTCACCTGCTCCGAACAGATATACTTTTTCGCCTCGTGCAGCCATTTTTTCACTAAGGGCTTTGACCACTTGCTCCATTTTGTCGAGTGGATAGATTTTCCCACGATGTGCAGCAAAAGGTGCGATACCGATATTGCGTTTGGTCGATGATGTTATGTTGATGTTATGTTTAGACAAGACACTAGACAGCTCGAATCCTAACTCTTCAAAGACGGCTTTATAACGCGATATGGTGGATTGTAGGGGGTGCTTGTATTGGTAGAAATGGCGCACCAAGAGCCATTTTTGATAACGGTCTTTATGGATATGGGCTACTCGCTTGCCTCGCCACAGACAGCGGTGGCGTAAGTAGAGAGAACGCAGGACGGCGTGTAAGTCTGCCACGGCATCAAAGTCGCGATAGTGCAAATCGTGCAAGAGTCGATTTAGTCCTGCCCAACCACGATGTTTTCCTCGTAGATCAGCACCAAAGAAATGCACATTTGACGGCAGATTTTTGAACAAAGGAGCACATTGTTTCCGGCTGAGCATGGTAATATCCCATTCCGGATAGGCAACCGCCAATGCCTGCACGACAGGCACAATCATAGCAACATCACCCAAGGCAGAAAACCGTATGACAAGAAGGCGTTTCAATTTGTAAATTTGTAAGTTTGTAAATTATTTCTTGCCGTACAGCACGGGGTTGAGTGAGGGGTCGTTGTACATTTTCATTTGCCGATAGACTTTCATGATACGGCGTCCGGCGGCGTAATCGTCCAGCAATTGTGTGATGGAAGATGTCATGTCGGCAAGTTGCTCTTTGAGTACAGCCAGTTTTTGCAGGCATTTATCATGCTGTTCGGGACTGACATCTACGCGTTCTACCTGCTCGGTCATGTGATAAATCTTGACATGTAAGATACTGAGGCGATCAATTGCCCACGCAGGTGACTCGGTATTGATGCAGGCATCGGGTAGAGGTTTGACAGCGTGGTATTGCTCCCAGAAATAGGAGTCAATGCGCTCCACGAGGTCGGTGCGGTCCTGATTGGATTTATCGATACGGCGTTTGAGCGCGAGGGCTTCAACGGGGTCGATTTGCGGGTCACGGATAATATCTTCCAAATGCCATTGCACGACATCAATCCAATTTTTGAGATAGAGATCGTTCTCGATTGTGCCTTGTGCATAGGGGTTTTGAATAGGGGTATCGACATGGTCTGTCTTGTGGTAATCCACTACAGCACGGGAGAAAATGTTGTTACTTAATTCAGCAAAAGTCATGATATCTTTGTTTTTTTCTTTAATTCAAAATCGCGTCCGAGGTAGTTTTGACGGACGGTGGGGTTGGCTGCCAATTCCTCAGGTGTGCCGTGGAATAGGATACGACCTTCAAACAACAGGTAAGCGCGGTCGGTAATCATCAGGGTCTCGTCCACATTGTGGTCGGTGATAAGAATACCGATGTTCTTATCTTTCAAACTCCATACTACATCTTGAATCTCCTGCACGGCAATGGGATCTACGCCGGCAAAAGGTTCGTCCAACATGACAAATCGGGGTTCGATTGCGAGGCAGCGGGCAATCTCCGTACGTCTGCGTTCTCCACCGGAAAGGCGGTCACCGAGATTATGGCGCACATGATTGAGATTGAACTCTTTTATCAGTTGTTCCAATTTTTGGGCTTGGTACTCCTTGCTGAAATCGGTCAATTCGAGTACGGCGCGTATATTGTCTTCGACAGACAGTTTGCGGAATACGCTGGCTTCCTGAGGCAGATAGCCGATACCGAGTTTGGCACGCTGATACATGGGATAGGAGGTGATATCCTCGTCATTGAGGAATATGCGTCCGTTATTGGCGGTAATGAGTCCTGTCGTCATGTAGAAAGTAGTGGTCTTACCGGCACCGTTAGGCCCCAGCAAACCGACTATCTCACCTTGTTGAAGTTGGATAGAGACATCGTTGACTACGGTGCGTTTGCCGTATCGTTTAATCAAATGTTCGGTTCTTAATGTATCCATAGAGCAATGGGGCAGTGGTCTGAATGCACTGCTTCGTTTTTAATGGCAGCGTTCTCCAAGCGGGCGCGCAGAGGTTCGCTTACCCAGAAATAATCAATACGCCACCCTGCGTTACTTTGGCGTGCGCCGGCGCGGAAACTCCACCACGTGTATTTTTCGGCACTTTGGTCAAATTCACGGAACGAATCTACCATACCGCTTTGCTGCCACCGGTCCATCCATTCGCGTTCCTCCGGCAGGAAGCCGGAAACACCTATTTGCCGTTCCGGGTGGTTGATATCGATAGGTTTGTGGCATATATTGAAATCGCCGCACACAATCACATTGGGGCGTGTTTGGCGCAGTTCTTTCATCCATTTGAGGAATGCCTCCAAGAAATCCATTTTGAAGTCTTGCCGTATCTCGCCGGTTGTGCCACTGGGCACATAGACACAGACGAGGGTCAGATCGCCAAAGTCGGCACGGAGGACACGCCCTTCCAAGTCGTAGCGTTGGATACCCATGCCGATTTTGACCAGATCGGGCTCCTGTTTGGAGAATATGCACACGCCCGAATATCCTTTTTTCTCCGCCGAGTGGATATAACTGCGGTAGCCCAGTTCTGCCAAAGCAATCGTATCTATCTGTTCGGGTTGGGCTTTGGACTCCTGAATGCAGAATACATCGGGGTTCTCCGTGCGAAGCCAATCCAGTAATCCTTTGGAGATAGCGGAGCGTATGCCGTTGACATTATATGAAATCAGTTTCATAGTTGCACACCTAACAGGTTATATTTCTTCCCCTCTCGGACGATATAGAGGTGTCCGTTGCGGAGATATTTGCGTGAGTTGTTCGTAATGGCGGGTTGTGCCCAACCGGTGGATTGACTTTTGGTGGCGATACCCACTATTTGTATTGTGCCATGAACATACTCGGCAGGAACGGTCAGGGTGAGCATACCGTCCGTGAGGTCGTCTGTATAGTCCATGTCTTCACACCAAGCCGGTTCCGCTTCGTATAAGCAGTTGTCAAAGGTAAGAGTCTCATATCCGGTTGCGGCTTGCAGGGTGACGGTCAATTCTTGTCCTTCGGTAATCGCACCTGCGTCAGGACCGCTAACGACTTCCATTCCTTCTAAATCATATTGCAGGAAGGTGTTTGTATCTCCGCCCATAAAGCGGAAGCGGACATTCCCGCTTTGTTCCTCTTTGATACAGGTGACGGGATAGTCGGAATAGGGAGTGTAAGATTGGGCTCCGGCAGGGAAACAATCGCCGAGTTTGCCAAACCAGTCAGGGTCATCATATTCCGGTGTAAGACCGTCTGCTTCTATGATGTCCATGTGCAGATTATTGTTGTTATTCACCGTATTGTTCGTCCAAACCGATGAATTATAGTTGACTTTGGTTATCAACAGACCGTGCCCCGGGATATAGGCGTCCCAACCTATCCGTTGGCGGTTTTCCAACAGGTAAAATTCTGCGGGGAAAGGACTGACTCCGTTCAGGTTGTGGCTGCCGGAGGATGTGATGATACGCGCCTCGCCTGTAGAGAACAACGCGGGCAGAGTGTCGTTGAGGGCGGTATTCAATATCTTGGGCGTTGTCCAGCCCATGAAAAAGCGTTCGTATGCCGTGTAACCGCAAGGTGTGTTGGCATCGTTGTTGTAACACCCCTGATCCATGATATCCCATTCACCGCTGGTTTTATAGGAGGGAGAGTAAGTTGCGGTCTCATAGATATCCGGCAATCCCATGACATGGCTGAATTCGTGGCAGAAGGTGCCGATGCCGTCGTGTAGATTGCTAAATGAACTCAACTCGCAACTGCACGCGTAGAGGTCAACTTTTTTACCGTCCAAAGTTAGACTGTAGGGGTTTGTGAGATGTGAACTATGTGGCCAAACGGTATAAGCGGGACCACCGTCCGCCTCGCCGTAACCGGCATAAAGGACAAAGACATAATCCACTTTGCCATCGTTGTTGGCATCGTATTGGGCAAAGTTGACTCCGCATTGACTATCCGCCAATTGGCATGCCTCATGAATCATTTGCATGGGATTGCGGTCCGTTCCAGCGTCTCCAGTATTGCCACCGTATTCCGCTACCTTTCCGCTAATCGTTACGGGACCGACCACCTGAAAGGAGGGGGTGTATTTGCCTAAACTGGTCTCACGGAAATACTGCTCGGCAGAGCCCTGGGAAGTGAAATGCAGCAGTGTACCTTCGTACATATAGGAATAATCGCGGGTGTAGTTTTTACCACAGAACATGGAATCTATTTCCGCCACAGGTGTAGTGAAAGACACATCACTAAAGTTGACCAGGATAATCAAGCCCTTAGGCGGTAAAAGGCGTGTGCCGATGGACTTACGCGGAGCCACGGAACGAGGAGCCGCTTTTCGTGCCGCGTCAATCTGTTCGGGCGTGAAACGGGACATGTCGGGACCCAAACGCGGCGGGGCATACCGATGAGCGGGCGTCATAACGCCATGTCTGGTGAGCCAGCGTTGTTCGCACTTGGTGCGGTGGTTGGCATTATGTGCTTGCCGACGGCTGATTTTTGGACTGCGGGTAGGGGTATCGGATGTGGATTGGAGGTAGCAGAGAACACCTTTTTTGTTCTCGCGCACATGGTAGCCGTCAGCGGTCATTGTCCAATGGTTGTGCTCATCGCCGCGCAGGAGGATAGTCAGTGTATCGCCGTCAGGTTGGATACGCTGAACGGGGTTACGGCGTGCAGGGACAGCTGCCGGTTGTGCGATGCTGAGCAGAGGGAATAAGAGGACAAGTGGAATCAATAAATTTCTCATGTTTTTATCGGTTAGCGTGAGCTGCTTTGACTTTTTTGTAGAGATTGGAAGCAAAGACAAAATCTTCCAACGCCTCGTTGCGGGTATCGAATATATCCGTATTGGAGCCGTCCCATTCGAGGATGCCGTTTTTGAGAAAAACGATATGGTCTCCAATCTCCATGATTGAGTTCATGTCGTGCGAATTGATAATGGTACACATATTAAATTCGCGCGTAAGGGAGTGGATAAGTTGGTCGATGACGAGTGAGGTCTTGGGGTCGAGCCCCGAGTTGGGTTCATCGCAGAAGAGGTATTTGGGATTGAGTACGATAGCGCGTGCGATAGCGACGCGTTTTTGCTGTCCGCCACTAATCTCGCTGGGCATGAGGTTGAAGACATGTTCGGGCATATTGACATGCTCGAGGCAAAAACGTGCGCGGGCAACCATCTCGTCGCGGGTCATGTCGGAGAACATCTCCAGCGGGTACATGACATTTTCGATAACGGACTGGCTATCAAAGAGGGCAGCGCCCTGGAAAAGCATGCCGACTTCGCGTCGCAGGGCGCGAATTTCTTTTTCGCCCATATCGGTCAGGTTGCGACCATCGTATTCGATACGCCCCGAATCAACGGTGTGCAGTCCAATCATAGATTTCATGAGCACCGTTTTACCTGAACCGGACTGACCGATAATCATATTGACACAGCCGTCCCGCATGGTGGTGGAAACATGGTTGAGCACCACATTACCTTCAAAACTTTTGACTATATCTTTTACTTCAATCATAGGAGTAGTTTCGTTAAAATGAGGTCGCCGAATAGGATAAGGATATTGGAATTGACAACGGCATTGGTGCTGGCGACACCGACTTCGAGAGCCCCACCGCGTGCGTAGTAACCGTAATAACTACTCAGACTGGTGATGATATAGGCAAAGACGACAGATTTAATAAGTCCGTACACCACAAAATAGGGGTTGAAGGCGTATTGGATACCGACCACATAGTCCGCGACCGTGATGACATCGGTGAACGCGCCCACTCCCCAACCGCCGATTAGTCCGACCGTGATAGAGATAATGACGAGGAAGGGCATCATGGTCATGAGTGCCGCTATCTTAGGCAGAATGAGGTAATTCGCCGAATTGACCCCCATTATTTCCATGGCGTCAATCTGTTCGGTGATGCGCATGGTACCTATCTCGGAAGCGATATTGGAGCCCACTTTGCCAGCCAGAATGAGGCAGAGAATAGTGGAGGAAAACTCCAAGAGCAGTGTCTCACGGGTAAGAAGTCCGGTGGTGTAGGTGGGGAGAAGAGGGTTCTCGGTGTTGATTTTGGCTTGAATAGTCAGGATAGCGCCGATAAAGACCGATATGATGACGACGATGGGGAGTGATTGGAGCCCCTGTTTCTCCACCTCTTTGGCATATTGGCGGAAGAACATACGCCAACGGTCGGGCGCGCGGAACACGCGTCCCATAAGGAGAAAGTATTCACCTATGTGTTGCAGAATTTTCATATAAGCCCTTTTTTCATTCGGAATGTTTTTTTGTCGAACAACTTGTTGTTCGGGATAAGTGGGCACAAAGTTACACTTTTTTTTTGAGATATGCAAATTTTTGCCTAAAAAAAGGGACTATCCACAGATAGCCCCTTTCGATTAGGATAAGTTCCTTATTGTTTTTTTAGAACTTTACTTGTTTTCCAAGTGCGTTGAAGATGTCGTTACCACGACGGATATACATTGCACCGTTGCGCATGAACTTAACGGCTTTGCCACTCATGATAGCAGATTTGAGGGAAGTGGGAGTAAATTTGTCGTTGTAAACAATCATACTTGCAAAGCCGGAGTCACCATTCGTACCGCCATTCGATTCAAAACCAATCATGGCTGCTTCACCTCCTACATTGATGCGGATATATGCATCTTTTGCAGGCGTTTTAGTTACTTGGGAATAAACTACGCCGTTGATTGTAACTTCTACATCACGTGCGCCAGCAGAGCTACCGATAAAATCTATAGAGTCGCATGCTGCGAAGAAGAAATAAACACGGTTTTTACCTTCACGGATACGCATATTGCCGGATTCGTCTATGGGTTTTGACCATTTAACGCCCTTGCTGTTGTCCCAACCATAAATGGTATGGATATAGGCACCATCTACAGCGGTAGTGTCAAAAGTAACAGCGTCGGACTTGCTCTTTGCTTCATAAGGAGTATAAGCAACCAATTCTACAGAATAAGTGTCGGAAACGCCGTCTAAACCGGTAACAACCAAATCGTTGCCTTCCATCTTCCATGTTGCGCCGTCGTCCACTACGCAAGACGAAATAGTGGGTGCGTCACCAACATAACCACCTTTAACAATTTTTGCACTATTGTAGATATTGGCTTTCATGCCATTGCTCAAAATGACTTGTTTAAGTTCTCTCAAAGCATCAGCGCGAGTAAAACTAATGGTATAGGTTTTGACGGTAGTGCCATTTTGTGCGGTAACCACTACGGTAGCATCACCAGGAACTTCGGTAGCATCGGTAATAACCATGTCAGCTGTAGCATCGTTCGTTTCGGCAGTTACAACGGGCAGAGCATCATCATAACCAATTTCATATGTGTAGTTCAAATTGTCAGCACTGAAGCCAGCAAGTGCAGTTCCGTTGACAGAGAGACTTTTCAAAGTAGCATCATCGCTGGCCGTCTGTTTAGCGGAAATACTGAGCGTATAAGTAACATTTGTTTCTTTGCCATCGGAAACAATCAAAGTGGCATATTCTTCACCATAGTTATAAGATACAGCGGAACCACCAAGAACGACTTTAGCAGTGTCATAAGTATCTGCTGTGATGTTTGTACCGAAGGGCAGTTCTGCCGTAATTGTTTTGTTCTCTTGGTCAATAGTGGCTTCAACACCAGCGGTGGTATAAGATTTAACTTTCGGGTCTTGTGCTAAAGGTGTAAAGACTATAGAATCAACCGTATTTCCACTTGTACTGCCACAATCGATGTACAAAATATAGGTTCCTTCGGCGAGTTGTTCTGATTTCAAATCATCGCTATAAATAGGGATGTTTGTTATTGCAGATCTGCTAGTAGTATACGATTCTGAGGTGTACAAAAGAACTGATCCACCGACTGCGTTATCATAGCACAACAATTTTTGTCTAGAGGCATCATTATCGGTGATACCCTCATCAGCGAACAATGCTTTTGCTTCTTGATTTTCAGTTGCAAGATATGTTGCAGAGATACTTTTACCTGTCAAATTAGATTCCTTAGCCAATGCATAATGGGCAGGTTTGATGGAATATAATTTGTAGGTAATAGTTTTATTGTTGTTGTTGCCAGCAACGAGACGCATTGAAGCAGGGTCATCAATGGAAAATATAACTGACAATCTATAAGCTATAACTTTGCCATCTACCAAATTAGTGGTGTTTTTAGCTGCTGCATAGAAAATGTTCGCTTCACTCATTGGGGAAACAATACTTTCGGTTGAGGAACTGGCATACACAAGTCCTTTGGTCGAAATTTGCGTGTTTAGTGTAAACCACGGATCTGCTGCCATTGTGTTGCCACAAAGTAAAGCGGCAACAGCGATTGCAATAAGTTTAATTTTTTTCATAATGTTTGTTGTTTTTGTTGATAATTGTTTTGGTTAATATAAAGATTGCGCATTACGCAATATTTTTCACGCTGCAAAATTACACTTTTTCGCGCACACATATGTGCAAAAATTGACGGAAAATGTGCAAATTGTATTCAAAAGGACAATGCAGGAGTAGCACTACCGTTGCTAAATCACCCATTAACGACCCATTAATCACCCATTAATCACCCATTAATCACCCGATAATCACCCGATGCATGGTGGCGGTTGACGGTTGACAATGCACAATGTCGGTTGACGGTTGACAATGCACGATGCACGGGGAGTTTATTTTCGGGCGAGGGCGATAACCTCTTCGGCAATGCGACGGGCGGAGTCGGTCTGCGCCAACTGCTTCACATTGTGGCTCAGCTGCTGCAAACGGGTGTCGTCGTGAATAAGGTCGAGGGCCGTTTGTACTAATGCGGTTGACGGTTGACTATGCACAATGCACGGTTGGGTGGCATCGGCATCACGGACGAGGACGGCGGCGTCCTTGCGGACCAGCGCCATGGCATTATGCGTCTGGTGGTCTTCCGCCACATTGGGCGAAGGTACGAGGATAGACGCCTTACCGAGCAGACAAATCTCGCTGATACTGCTGGCACCGGCACGGGAGATAACCAAGTCTGCCTGTGCGTAGCGGTCGGGCATGTCGGAGAGAAAATCCCTGACGAGGATTTTCCCGGTTGACGGTTGACGGTTGACAATGCACGATTGGTAGGCAGATTGGCAGCGGTCGTAGTAGAGTTTGCCGGTTTGCCAAACGACATCTATATCCGCCTTGACAAGGGCGGGAAGGGAGGCGATAACGGCATCGTTGATAGTCTTGGCACCCAGCGAACCACCGATAATAAGCAGCGTCTTGCGCCCATTATCAACGCGCTTGCCGTCGGTCAAGTTCTGGCGCACAGGGTTGCCGGTGAGGATAATTTTATCGGCAGGGAAGAAACGCTCCATGCCCTCATACGCGACACAGATTTTGGCGGCATCGTCCTTGAGCAGTTTATTGGTTACTCCGGCAAAGCCGTTCTGCTCCTGCAAGAGGATAGGCACACCCATTTTGGCTGCCACTTTCATTGCCGCACCGCTGGCATAACCGCCGACTCCAACCCCCACATCGGGACGGAAATCGCGGACAATACGCTTTGCCATGTGCATAGAACGAAGCAAATCAATAAGGATAGGGATATTGCGCCAGAGCCGCTTGCGGTCGAATCCGCGCACAGGCAGTCCGACAATCTTATATCCCGCTTCGGGGACACGCTGCATTTCCATACGGGACAGGGCACCGACAAAAAGGATTTCGGCTTGGGGGTCTAACTCTTTAAGCGCATTGGCTATACTGACGGCAGGAAAAATATGTCCACCGGTGCCGCCACCGGAAATAAGGTATCGCATATTATTGGTTAATTGGTTAATCGGGGAATCGGTGAATCGGGGAATCGGTTAGAGGGTGACTTGCGGGGCATCGGCGATGCTGTTATTGATTGTTTGCTGACTCTTGGCGCGGAGTTCATTCTGCTCGCGCGCCACGCAGAGGATAATACCAAAATAGATACAGGTCGCCAAAACGGACGTACCGCCCTTGGTGATAAGCGGCAAAGGTTGTCCCGTAACGGGTCCGAGTCCGACGGCAACAGCCATGCTAACAAACGCCTGACAGGTAATCATGAGTGCCAATCCCATGGTCATGAGCATGGCGGTGTAATCGGCATATTTGCTGCTTGCCGTACAAGCGCGGAAGAGGATTGCCATATAGAGAAAAATGAGGACAAACGCCCCGATGACACCTGTCTCTTCCACAATGATGGCAAAGATATAGTCGGCATAGGCAAGAGGGAGAAAATCGCGCTCGCGGCTATTGCCGGGCAGGACGCCAAGGGGTGTTTTGCCTCCGCGCATGACCGCCACTTTAGCAATGGAACGCTGGTAATTATCGTCGGTGAGTTTAAATTCGGCAGCGGGCTGTTTCTGCTCCTCAATCAAGTCGTCAATTCGTCCAACCTGCGTAATCGCCCTGTCAAAGGGTTTGGGCAGCGTATTGCCCGGATTGATAAACGCATACTTGACAACGACATAAAAGAGCACAGCCAGCAGGATGGCCGACCCCGCCGTGAGGGTCAGATATTTCCAAGGAATACGCGCCAAGAACCACAAAAGGAACACGATACCCGCCATGAGGACGGCGGTGGACATGTTATTGGTAACAATAGGGAAGCAGGTGGCGACCGTAATGCCAAGCGTCCAGAAGAAACGCTTGCGGACATCCTCTTCCGTCTTGATGCGTGCGAGTTGGTCCGCCACGACAATGACCAATCCCAATTTGGCAAATTCGGACGGTTGGAACTCATGTCCGAACAGTTTGAACCACCGTCCTGCACCGTTGTGATAGGCGACAAAAGGATTGCCCGGCACAATCATAAGATAAAGCAGGATGAGCGTGATGCCCAACAGAATATAACCGCCCAACCGAGGCATCCAAGAAGGCAATAACTGGATACAATACGCCAAGCCCGCTCCGAGAATGATGACGATAATCTGCTTGAGAATAGGGCTGAGCGCACTGCCTTGCGCCTCGTATGCCAAGGTACTTCCGGCACTGAAAAGGGCAATAACAGCGAACACAATGAGAATAATAAACAGCACCCAAAAGGTCTTGTCGATATACTTGCGCGAGCCGATGAAATCAGGGAGGGTCATATTGTTGGTGAATTGGTGAATCGGGGAATCGGTGAATTGTTGGGTTGATTAGAGGGCACGGACGGCAGCCATGAAACGGTCACCGCGGTCCTCGTAGGAAGTGAATAAATCGAAACTGGCGCAGCAGGGCGAGAGGAGGACCGTGTCACCCTCTTGTGCGACTTGGTAACATGCCTGAACGGCATCGTGGAGGTTATCGGTGTCGATGATTTGGAGAGGTGAATCGGTGAATCGGGGAATCGGTGAATCGGTGAATCGGTCGAAATGTTCGTGCAGTTTCTCATTGTGCAAGCCCATGAACACGAGCGCACGGCATTTCTGACGGACAAGGTCGTCAATTTCCGAATAGTCGTTTCCTTTATCCTTGCCTCCGAGAATAAGTCGGAGGCCAAGCGGTCTTAAGGAAGACAAATGTCTTAGCCAACTCCTTGGCTCACAGAACGACATGGCTACGATCCGACTTCTCATTGTGCAAGCCCATGAACACGAGCGCACGGCATTTCTGACGGACAAGGTCGTCAATTTCCGAATAGTCGTTTCCTTTATCCTTGCCTC
>JAZUGJ010000008.1:0-1768 GCA_045641145.1 Paludibacteraceae bacterium | reverse complement strand
GTGCTGACAGCTGTAATCGGCTGTCACGCCTTTGCGACCGACACACTAACAGACGGTCTCTATGCCTACTATCCGCTTGACGGACACGGCAAGGACTTAAGCGACAACGCCTATCATGGGGAGTTGAGTGGACTCTATAATGGCGTAGAAGGACACGATGGAAAACCGAACGGCTCTCTTCCGTTTTTCGGTGGTGATTGTGTTCAAGTGTCCATCCCCTACGGCTCAACTTTTAAGGCAACGGAGTTGTCCTATTCCTTTTGGCTCAAAGATACGGACGCACACCATCAGCAGAGGAATGGCATTGCCGTTGTTGCGGCTGGCAGCGACCTCGTCTGTCAGTTCAACAATCCGATGAGCGGAGGGTTGAAAGTCTCTCTGACAAGGGATGGCAGGACGGATGTCCCATTGGGCATTCCGTTTCCGTTTGGCGAGTGGCATCATTGGGCCGTCACCATTGGAGACGGCACGATGACCGTTTATCTTGACGGAAAACTCTTGGCATCAAAAACGGGATGCGAGCTTGGCGGCAAAGTTTTTGCCGACATTCAAATAGGCGTGGCGGCTTTTTATGATTGGACAGATGGCGGCATTGATGACCTCTGCATCTACCGCAGGGTGTTGACAGCCGATGAGGTTGCGGCATTGGCTGGCGGCGAAGTGCCGAAGGGCAAATATCGTGCAGTCACTTTCTATGCGGATGGTGGCAGTTGCGACCTTGATGTTGCAATAGTTGAAAAGGGTTCGACACTTGACTATCTGCCCTACGCCGAGCGGTTGGGCTTTGACTTCTGCCATTGGTGTACCGATTCGACATTGAGCAAAGAGCTTGCCTTCGACACGCCGATTGACGAAAGCATAGATGCTCGCGCCAAATGGAGCATGAGTGAGGACACCGCTTTCTACGATGGCTGTTGGTGGTATTATCGCTCTTACAACGGCGACAGTTCGCGGATAGAGATTTTGGGGGTCATTGACGGGACGATTCCAAATACAATGCGGATACCCCAAACCCTAAACGGCAAGGAAGTTGTTTCGATTGGTGATGATGTGTTCGCTTGGCGTGAGGACATTTACCATCTTGAACTAAACTGCAATCTCGTCTATCTTGGTTGGGCTTCTTTCTGTGGCTGTCGCAATCTCCAATCCGTGCTGATTCCAGGAAGTGTGAAGAAGGTTGGGATAGGAGCGTTCGCGGATTGTGATTCGCTTACTGATGTCACGATTGAGCATGGTGTGAAAGAACTGGGCGATGGATGTTTTCAATACGATAGAAACTTGATGGAGCTTGTCATTCCGTCAAGTGTGACAGATATTGGTGTAAGCGCATTTTCGTGTGACGATATTCTGTTTCGTGTTGAGTTCAGAGGACGGCCGCCGTTGCTGTGGGGTCAGGACGGCTCGAAAATTCAAAGCGAAGGTGAGAGTGTTTTCATGTATTCACCATTTGTCGAGGTTCATGTCTTGAATGACAGCGGATGGAAGGATGAGAACGGCGAACGCCTCATGCGATGGAGCTTCTGCGATGTGTTCTATAGCGAGGCATTCCCCACCTTCGACGGAAACGCAACAGAGCAAGATGTGTGCGATGTGGTTGCGGGTACGAAACTTGAAAACTTCGTGCTGTCAAGCAACGAATACTATCCTTTCCTCTCATGGGCAGATACGGTCTGTGACTACGACGAGGAGCGCAAGCAAGCCCTAAAGGATTCGCCGTGTCCGTGGTTGTCCTATGCGTTGGGATTGAATGCGCCACTTTCAACCGCTC
>JAZUGJ010000007.1:0-19298 GCA_045641145.1 Paludibacteraceae bacterium | reverse complement strand
TGGCACCTCGATGTCGGCTCGTCGCATCCTGGGGCTGGAGAAGGTTCCAAGGGTTGGGCTGTTCGCCCATTAAAGCGGCACGCGAGCTGGGTTCAGAACGTCGTGAGACAGTTCGGTCTCTATCTATTGTGGGCGTAGGATATTTGAGGAGGTCTGATACTAGTACGAGAGGACCGTGTTGGACGAACCTCCTGTGCATCAGTTGTTCCGCCAGGGGCATTGCTGAGTAGCAGCGTTCGGTTCAGATAAGCGCTGAAAGCATCTAAGCGCGAAGCTGGCTCCAAGATTAGATTTCCATTGAGGGTCGTTGTAGACTACGACGTTGATAGGCTGCAGGTGTACAATGGTGACATAAAGCCGAGCAGTACTAATTGCCCGAGATCTTTTTCTAAAAAGTAATAGTTATCTTTTCGAAGAGAAGATTTCGAATAAACGAGCTTACGTGTTGCTCGTGCTTTTACAAGTCAATCGCGTCAACCCCATATTGAGGTGGTTATAGCGCTGAGGTCCCATCCCTTCCCATTCCGAACAGGGTCATTAAGCTCAGCAACGCCGATGGTACTGCGTATAGTGGGAGAGTAGGTAGCCGCCACTTTCAGCCCCCCGAGGATTTTTCCCCGGGGGGCTTTGTTTTTAGACGGCAGTGAGTGCGGAGACGGAGAAAAAGAAGTATTTATTTGCAAATGTCAAAAAAAAAATGTACTTTTGCAGCGTAAAAAGTTAAGACAGAAACAATATGGAAATAGCATTGGTTATTATTGCATTCGTTATCGTGGCAGGTGGTAGTATTGCTGTCATTATGACGATGCGTGCCAATTACCGTCAACAAATGGCAATGCAGAAAGAACTATTTGAAAAATCATTGGCGGAGATGAAAGCGTCGGTGAATGCCACAACGGAAAGAATGCTGACTGCCACTAAGAATGATTTCAACGAGGCCAGTACAAAACGCATTGATGAGATTTTGACTCCGTTTAAAGACCGGTTGAAAGAGATGAAAGAGAGTTTGGACGGTAGTAAAAATAGCCAAGTGGAGATGAAAGCCGCCATGGAGCAGCAAATAAAAAGTCTCTTGGAACAAACCCAACTCACCGCTCAATCTGCTGATGAATTGGCGCGTGCTTTGACTCATGACAGCAAATATCAAGGCAATTGGGGCGAAAGGGAATGTCAGGAACTATTGGAACATCAAGGGCTTCGCCGAGGCGTAGAATATGACACGCAGGTGGATATTAAATATAAGGATGAGATGGGGCATGAACGGCGTTTCCAGCCGGACTTTGTGTTACATCTTGACCAGAAACGAGATGTTATAATAGACAGCAAAGTGAGTTTGACTGCCTTTAAGGACTACTGCAATGCCGAATCAGAAAGCGACCGGCAGGATGCACTGCGCCGACATGTGGATAGTATGGAAGGGCATGTAAAGGAATTGAGTGACAAAGACTACGCCTCCTATCTCAAAACCGGACAGACCATGAACTTTGTAATCATGTTTGTGCCAATTACGGGGGCGCTGTGGACAGCATTAAGAGAGAAACCTGATTTATGGCGTAAAGCGATGGACAGACATGTGTATATTGCCGATGAACAGACTCTTTTTGCTGCGTTGAGTATTATCAAGATGACTTGGACGAAAGTGGCACAATTGCAACACCAGGAGCAAATATATGCTTTGGCAGATGAGATGGTGAAGCGTGTGGGTATGTTTTACGACCACTTTAAAGGTATGGGGAAAGCCATTAGCACTTTACAGGGCGCATACACTGATGCCTGCGACAAACTGGAAGATAAAGGAAATAGTATCATCGTAACGGCACGCCAAGTGGTTAAATTGGGCGCTAAGATAAGCGATAAATATAGTTTACCGGAGATGGAAGATGTTGATGACTTTGCTTGAAATAACGGCGTGGCTGACATTGCATGTCTCGGTAGGAGGTGCCGATGTGATGATAGACAACGGTGAAATGCAGACGATGCGTGGTCAGCAGAGCGTAGTGGGGATAGAAAAAGGTTTCCACAGCGTGACGGTGATGAAGGATGGCTACCGTCCGTATGTGGACACAATCACATTACCCGCCGGCGTTAATCAGCGCATGTATATATGGTTGGAACCAATAGGAGAGGAAGAAAAAGCGCGTACTTCGGACTTTGATCGTCTTGTATGGGATTACCAGATGGAGAATAATGTGTGGAAAATGCGTTGGATAGGTCTTGGTGCCGGTATATGTTCAGGCGTGGAGGCACATGTGTCACTTTTCAGTATGCGTTACGGATTGTTATCTATTGATCCGTGCATATGGGGATTTAACTACCCGTTTTTCTCAAACACCTCACATGTAACCCATAAATGGCAGGTACATAACCACAGTTGGCGTTTGCATGATGATTTCTATGAAATGTCCATTCCATCGGCAGAAGTGCAACTATATTACACACCGATGGTGGGCGTTCATTTTCCTCTTACTACCCGTTCAGCATTTGTGTTGAGTGCCGGACCGCAAATCAGTTGGACTTATATTCGATGGAGTGATCAATTGAGAGAAATACCCTTGACTTATGACTATGAATTTGTGGAAGGTGATTTCCCTAAATCAGGGTGGTACTTTGACCCTGTATGGTTCTGCCTGCAAGCAGGTATGATTGTGACTGGGAATAAATCCGATTTGTTGGGGTATTTGCGTTATCAGGACGGTTTCTTTATCGGTATGGAAATACGCTTCTGATGATTTTTATTCGGTGCAGTTGCCACAAATGGCAATAGGTGCACGATTGGTAAATACCTGTCGGCGGAAGAGACGTGCCGGCTCACCATTCCATATTTGTCGCAATGATTGGGTGTGAATATTGCCCCAAATATAGTTGCTCCCTTTATCAAAACAACAGGGCAGTACATTTCCGTTTACGGTGATGACACAGCCCTTGAGGATACGCAGGCATCCCTTGCGGCGTTGATGCGCAAGGCGGTAAAGTCCGTTCTTTCCCAAGCGGTAACGGCAATAACGAGGATTGGACGGCATGAGGGGATTCCCGTGCTCATAATTATAGAATTGCGCCGTCTTGAAAGTCAATATATCGGCACCCAATTGACGGTAACAATGGCGAAATAACGCCCATTCATGTTCGTTGCTTTTAAGACGCAGACATTGCAACTCTATGCAGGTGTGTCCGCCCAAGTGATCTTTTGCTTGGCGCAGATAGCGGAGTCCTTGCATGGCTTTGTTGAGATTTCCTCCCTGACGGTACGCCTGATAACTATCTTCGTTCATACCATCAATAGAGACTATGATACGGTCTAAGCCGGATTGGATAAGTTGCTCTGCTAAGATGGGGGTGAGGGCTTGGGCGTTGGTGGAAGTGATGGTGTAAAGACGGGCATCGTGTGCCAAACGAATCATATCAGGAAGATTGGGATTAAGCAATGGTTCGCCTTGGAAAAAGAACTGGATTGTATGCACGATACCTTTGCACTGTTCAATAATACGGCGAAATGTGTCCAAAGACATGCAGTGATGATGGGGTTCGTGACGGACACCTAGGTTACCATTTCCGACAGGGCATTCCGGACAATGTAATTGACAGAAATCTGCCGGCTCAACGCTGATAAAGGATGGCATAGGGGCAACTCTCTCCACCCCGCAAAGGGATAGTAGATAGCACATGTTCGCCCACGCATGGTTAGCAAGGGATTTTACTGATACGACGCTCATGCCGTCCTCCCTCAAAATTCGTATTGAAAAAACACTCAACAATCTCAATGGCCTTATCCTCGTTGATAAAATTGGCGGGTAAGCCCAAGATATTGGCATTGTTATGGCGTCGTGCCAAATCTGCCAGTGGCGTGTCCCAACAAAGGGCAGCGCGGATACCGGCATGGTGATTGCAAGTCATGGTAATACCATTGCCGGTGGAGCAGATGGCGATACCAAAATCGTATAGCCCGCTTTCTACCGCTTTGGCCATCGGATGGGCAAAATCCGGATAATCGCAAGAGTCGGTGCCATGACAGCCAAAGTCATTAACAAACGCTCCTTTATCCAACAGGTAGCGTTCCAAATGTTTTTTTAGGTTGTAACCGGCATGGTCGCTCGCGAGGGCGATGCGTAGTTTATGGATTTTATTCATAACGATTGAAAATTTACTTTATTCATCGGGCAAACCTGTTGACAAACAAGACAATGATGGGTGGTGTATGCTACACATCGGCGGGCATCCCATTCCGTTTGTCCCAAGGCATGTCCGGGGCAGGAGTCAATACACAACCGACATTCGGCACAACGATTGGGTACAAGGGTGGGCCGAGCATCCACTATCTCTGTTAAGACCAATTCGCCGATATGAACATAACTGCCAAGAATAGGGTGGATAAGTTGGTGATTCTTGCCAAGAAAACCCAATCCCGCTTCTACTGCCCAACGGCGTTCTAAAAAAGGTGCACTATCACAAAATTTATTTTGTCCTTCAGTGGGCCGGGTGCCCAATGCGGCTTCAAGTTCGTATAGTTTGCTTTTGACAGCGCGGTGGTAGTCGTGTCCCGAATGGTCGTAAGTAAGCACACAGACAATGACGGTGTGTGCACCCGGTACTAATTCACATGGGTTATAACGAAGGTTGCAATTACGCTCAAGGTAAGACATATTGCCATGTAGCCCCTTTTGTACCCAGTCATCCATATAAGCGGCATCGGCGTTTTGTGGGTGCGCCGGCACAACACCACAGTCATCAAAACCGACCTGCAATGCCGTCTGCCTGATATTGTTAAAAGACAAGGGCAAGGTTACCAAACATCAGTTTAACGGAGATAGCCAACACAATAATTCCGAAGAATTTACGGATGATATAAAGAGATGTCTGTCCTAAGTATTTAGTCAGCCAATCCGTACCGATGAGTACCAGATACAGCACCAACATACAGATATTGATAGCAATCATGATATTGATAGTGTCGTATTCCGCAGTAAGAGACAGGGTGGCGGTAAAGGCACCGGGTCCGGCATACATTGGGAACGCCAAGGGAACAATACTACCCTCGCCTTCTAAAGAATCGTTGTGGAAAATAACGATATCCAAAACCATTTCGAGTGCCATGAGAAAGATAACAAATCCGCCTGCAATAGCAAAATACTCAATAGGTACACCGAACATTTTTAGCACCCATTCGCCTGCCAAGAGGAAGATAAGCATAATGATAATACTGGCAAGGCAGACACGGTTAGCATGAATCTTGACTCCTCGCTGCTTCATGGCGATGGTAACAGGCATATTGCCGAAAGGATCAATAATGGCAATCAAGAAAATGAAAGCGGAAATGATTTGCCAAATGTCCAGTGTCCCAAAAAATTCTTTCATGACGGTATATGTTTGCGAATGCAAAAGTACTGTTTTTTTTGCATATATGCAAATAAATCTTTCCCAAAGTATATTTTTCGGTGGTGAAAAAGGTGGCGTTATAACTGTCCCGACTCAACAAGGGTGATAACGCGCTCAACGATACGGTCTTTGTCGTTACCGTCGTAACCTTCTTTTAGGTCATTTTTAAACAATTTGGCAACGAACTGCCAAAAGTCCGCAGATGCCTTACCACGATACTGACGAATGAGTTCGTAACTGGTACGCTCCGACTCGCGGTCCATGAGTTTCATGAGCATCTGCCCTTGCGAGGCAGTCATATTGCGAAAGTCTTTTTCGTATTTCTTAAATAGTGTTTTTTCATATTGTTTCCACCAGCGTTTGCGGTCTTTCTTGTTGTCTATCTTAGCCAATTGGATATCGGCATACGCCATGTCTTTGGAAATCATGCGGGCATAGGGCAGCGTTTTTTTGACATCGCGGACGGTCTTCCAGTAGAACTTTTCCTGTTTGCGGTTTTTAAAAACGAGTTTAGGATAGACATAAACCTCATGCAAGAATGCCATATAGATGGTGTCTTTTTCGGTCATGTGCAAATAAACCGAGTCTAACGAAGATGCCGCTTGCATGGGCGTAAGCAGACAAACAAACAATATTATGACACACCACTTTTTCATTAATGAATAACTGCTATCGTAAACCGCTTGCGGACGGGACGGACGGTGTCAGAAGTGATTTCGGCAATCAATACATAAACACCGATGGGCACCAATTGCCCACTGTCTCCAATGCCATTCCATGACCATATTCCCTCTGTATCCATCGGGAAATTACGGCACAGCGTTTTGATAAGTCGTCCATCAGCACTATATACACAAACCGTGCCACGACAGGTGTTGTCTTGTGTGGCGTAGAACAACTGTAATGCGGGCTCAGTTTGACTTAACGATAAATAATCAGCAGACAAATGCATGGTAATATGTTCCTGATTATCTGTATCCAAATCCTCCACTATGGGTCTGTTTTGTTCCTCGCCCGATACTGCGATGTCGTCCATATATAAATCCCACCCGCGTTGCATGCTGTTTTTGAGCATCAACCCTATATAGTGTGGTTGTAAATAATTGATGAAGTATGTACCTTCTTCCACTTCGTTTTCGTCCAATTCATCGACTATACTATACAGGTGAAATACGCCTTGGTCATCGCGTGTAACGCGCACATGGACTCGGATATCGTCCCTCGAAAGAATCTGTTTGCGGGAGGCAGACTCTATTGATTTGCTTATTTCACCGTTGCGTTGTTTGCAAAGTGTGATATTTTTGTTGGCACCGCCGACTTGCACAAAAAAGCAGTCTCCTGTAAGAGAATCCGTATCGGCTATGTAGTACCGAATCATATTATGCGCCGATGTACCGCCATAGATGCGGGCAGAGAATGACCATTCGGCATTAATGGAAGCCGTACTTGGACGCCATAGGACACTTTCAGCCGCTTCGGGAGCATGGCTTTGCAGTTGTCCGTTGGATACGGCAAGTGTTTGCCATGTACCGTACCATGCCGACTCGGCAGCAGAGCGAGAAGAAAAATCTTCGATGAAAGCGAAGTAAGAGAGTAAGGATAATATGATAAACGCACCATGCATCGTCAACTATCTATGTGAAAACGGAAGCGCATGGACCAACGCGGAGCCCCCGGTTCATCTACATGGGTCAGCCGCCACACGCTCATTAAATCCGCAATACGCAGAATATTACCCAATCCGACACCTATTTCTACATAAGGTGTGGTTAAGTCCCGAAGGTGTCCTTCGGGCAATGCCAAGCGTTCAGTATGACGGGAAGATAAGCCACCATACGCCAATTTGAAACTGACTAATTCACGCAAGCGTAAAACACGGATACCGGGAATGAGATTAAACAGGCAGCCCTGCCCGTTCCAATCCATGTGCAGCAACATATAACGGTCGGCTGCGAATTGGTAGTTATGCATAAGAGTAAAACGGTAGTGGTCGTAAGCATAGGATTGGTTACCTTCAAAAATATTGAGCAGAGGATATGGAACGGCACCCAAGACAAGTCCTGCTTCAAACATATAGTTTAGTTGACCGCCGGCACCCAATGGTTGACTATGGCGCAGCATGATATTGAGTTTACCGTAAACATCATAGCTCTCCATATTGTCCAGACGGTAACTGCCCATTTCTCCTCCTATATATAGTACCGGAAGGTGGTTATACACATGTACGCGACGGCAGAATAAATCGACTTTTTTCTCTTGCCAACTAAGGCGGAAAACGGCACTGACTTTATTGTATAAGAACGAGGATTGTGCAAAATAATTGCGGGTCGGTTCGCCATAACCCATGTGTCCAATAGCAAAGCGAAGAGTTGTTTCCAAGTGGTTGGTCCAATCGCTTTCCCATTGCAGGCGTGCCTCGCGTGTGCGCACGGCAGAGTTGTAAGTGTTTGTTCCTTTATAAAGTTCCTTGATAAGCGCGGTGGTAATACCCATTTGGGGAGACCAAACAGCATTCTCCCGCATGAGCCGGTCAAAGTCGGACACCTCAGAATAAGCGTATTCATCGGCATAACGCACTTGTAGAAGATTGCGACGTAGGGTTGGTAAATTCCAATACACGGAGCCCATCCCTTTCCATGCACGGTCGCCAAAACCATAGGCGGCATACGCTTCCAAGCAGACATTTTTCCATAACGTAGGCGAAGTGCGCAACGGGAGTGCCAGTCGCACTTGTTCCTGCGGATTGATATGGATGATTTCGCTCACATTGCCTATTTCTATTTTTGTGCCTGTCGGAATATAGGCGTTTTGCAATACATAGGCGAAAAATTTTGCTGCGCGCATTAGAGGCAAGTCTTGTACCTGCTTGATTTGTCGATTGAGCGAGTCAATTGCCAATAAAGGAACTGATGGCGCGGACGGGGAGAACTGTTTCTCGTGGCGAATGAGAACGGACGGGAAGATATGGCTTGTGTCGGCTTTGACTGCAAAGTCTAAAAGCATTGTGGACTGTTCGTATTGTAGGGTATGACTGACAGAATCAAAATGCTGATGAATAGACAAGAGGTGGAGATAATTGGCATTGACCTGTCGTGGAACTGACGCATCTATATGCACCAATGCAGCCGAAGCAGAGTCAATAAGCATTGAACCGTCAAAAGTGTTATAGAAAGGATTGCGGGTGTGGAAATGCACGATATAGACCTTGCGGCAGGAATCACCGGCAACAGATTGCAGAACAGAATCTGTCAAATAGTAGGTGTAAAAATTATTGCCGTCTGCTGCCAATGGACTGAGGAAAGAGGTGGAGTAAATAGGAATGCTATTCTTATAAAAATCTACCGGTTCATCGAAATCACTGAGAAGTAAGTCATAATCTGTCTCGGTCATCATAGCGGCTTGTGCGGAGGTATGACCTTGACGGTATTGCTGATGATATAGGGGTAATAGATAAGACGAGTCTTCGTTTTGAATCATACCGGCTTGCAAACTATGCCAGAGATGTCGTTTGAGGTGTTTGGCCTGAATATCGCTGATATATAGTTCGGTTTGTGAATCGGGGTCTGCATCGGACGGGATGTCGTTATATTGTCTGTTTTCACGCACCCTTTTCATAAGAGCCAAAGCGGGGTTTTCTCCCGGCATAACAAAGACATCTGCCAATTGGGTGTTTTTTTCCTGTAAAGGTATATCAATACCGGCAGTCTGTCCCGGTTCAACAGCGGTGTGCCAAGTGCGGTAACCGATACCGGAAACGGTCAGACGGCTTTTTTTGCTCAGGTTGGCACGCAAGAGGAAATAACCCTCTTCGTTGGTTGCGGTGCCAATGGTAGTACCTGAAAAATAGACGGATATATTCGGTAGCGGTTCTCCTGTTTGGCTATCGTAAATCTGTCCCACGATAGTGGTGTTTTGCCCGATGGATAGAGGCAAAAAGAAGAGAATAGACAGCACTATGAAAAGGGTACGCTTCATCGGCGGTTGGCGGGGTGATATTTAAGAATGGCATTCCGCAGATCGTGAATGTCCACATGAGTATAAATCTCCGTCGTGGCGATGTCCTCATGCCCGAGTAGTTGCTGAATGATACGCAAGTCGGCTCCGTTTTGTAAGAGGTGCGTGGCAAAGGAGTGACGCAGTGTGTGCGGGGAGATGGTTTTGGTAATGCCGGCGGTGGCTGCTAAACGACGAATAATGGTAAAAATCATCATACGGGTTAGTTGATGCCCCCTGTAGTTAAGAAAAGCATAATCCTCTTGTCCGGATTGGATATCCAAATGGCATCGGTCTTCAAGCCAATAGTCAAACCATTTATCCGCCTCGGGGGAGATAGGTACCAGACGCTCCTTGCTGCCTTTACCGTGAATAAGCATATATTGCTCCTCGCGATACATGTCGCTCAGTTTAAGATTGACCAATTCACTCACGCGCAGTCCGCTACCGTACAGCATCTCAATGATAGCACGATTGCGATGTCCCTCCGCACTGCTCAAATCAACGGCATCTACAAGACGGTTGATTTCTTCCAAGGACAGGGTTTGAGGAAGGTGCATTTCGCGTCGGGGCATCTCCAGAAGTTCGCTGGGGTCATCGTCCCGATAATGGTGGTAGAGCAAAAAACGGTAGAACGAATGAATGCCACTAATAATACGCGCTTGACTGCGAGTGGCGTTCTTGCCTTTGAACTGATGATAAACAAACGCTTGCAAGTCATCAAATGTGGCATCTTGAACACTACGCTCAATGTCTGTATCGGAAAAGAAATCGTATAGTTTCTGCAAGTCCTGTTCGTAGCCGACAATGGTGTTGTCACTCAGTCCCCGCTCCAGTTTGAGGTAAATATGATATTCTTTCCTAATGTCGTTCATATCAGTCAGTTTTGTCAAGCGGATTGATATGGCGCGTGGGGAACCAAGCCGCCACAAAGCCCAAGCTCAATACGATAAGCGTTATAATTGCCAAGTCCGGTATTTCCACATGGACAGGATAAGAAGATAAAACATATTGTGTTCCGTCACCGAGTTTTATCAGTCCGTAATGTTCCTGTATGAGGCAAAGTGCCACTCCCGTCACCAATCCGATGGCGACACCTACGGCAGAAATGAGCCAGCCCTCCAGGAGGAATATAAGACGGATAAGCCGATTATCGGCACCCAAGTCGCGCAAGATGCGTATGTCATCCTGTTTGTCAATAATGAGCATAGTGAGCGAGCCGATAATATTGAACGAAGCAATGAGCATGATAAAGACTAACAGAAGGGCGGTGAGCCATTTTTCGATACGCAGAATGCGGAAGAAGTCTGCTTGTTGCTCATAGCGGTCCAAGACTAAATAATCATCGCCGATTAGGGTACGAATCCGTTTCTTAGCAACGGACAGGTCACCGTTCACTTTTACCTCCACCGAGGTTACCTCATGTTCTCCATAATCGAACAATTGGCGCGCCAGAGGTAGTGCCACCAACATCAGGCGGTCATCGTATTTGGTTTGGTTGACAGCAAAGACACCCGCCATAAAACAGGTGTTACGGTTAAAACTGTCTTCAGGCCGGAAGCGGTTGATTTCGCCGTGACGCTTTGGTGCATAGAGGTGCAGCGGATGGACAAAATGGGCACTCACACCCAATTGGTTGCTTAGACCGATACCCATAACGGCGTTGTAAAAATCTCCATCTCGAACGCTGTAATATCCATCTACGATAATGGAATCAATGCGGGTAAGGTGTTGATAAGTTGAATCAACTCCTTTGAGGACGGCAGGAATCTGCTGGTTGTTATACTCCACCAATGCCGTGGCTTCTACTACTTCGCTGAATGTATGTACATATTCCAATGTCCGAATCCGATCAAAAACCGGTGTGTCGGTGGCGAAAGAGGATCCGGAAACGGACTGAATACGCAAGTCGGGGTCCATGTCGGAGAACATGCCCTCAATAACTGTGCCGAATCCGTTCATGACGCTCATGACACATATCATCGCCGCTGTGACGACTGCTACGGCAGCCGCACTGACACCTGAAACGACATTGATAGCGTTATGTCCTTTTTTGGAGAACAGGTAACGGCGTGCTATGTGCAGAGCAACAGACATGGTTAAGAATGCAGGAGTTGGTCGATACGCTCCATTTTGTCAAGTGTCTCGTCCAAATGGAATGACAATTCGGGAATGATACGCAGCTGGTGTCGTTCGAGGTTGCCGAGTTCAAAGCGTATCTTGTGTGCGTCCTCAATGATTTGCTGCATGGTGGCAGTTGCCTTAGCCGGCGGAAATATACTGAGGTAGATATGTGCAATACTCAGGTCGGGCGATATACGCACTTCGCTGACTGAGATGAGTGTGCCGGCGATTGTGCGGGCATAACGGAGAAAAATATCGCTGAGGTCTTTTTGGATAAGTCGGGCGATTTTTTGTTGGCGTGTATTTTCCATATTGTTTACTTTTTATCAAAACAAGGGAAAGGAGACGTGTCTCTTTTCCCTTTTATAGAGTCTATTTTACAGACTGAACTTAAAATTTGTGGCGTCCTTCGTCCGCGACGGTCAATTGTTTACGACCTTTCCCACGACGGGCTGCCAAGGCACGACGACCGTTGGCAGGAGCCATTCTCTCCACGAAGCCGTGTTTGTTGCGACGCTTGCGTTGTGAGGGTTGGAATGTACGTTTCATATTTGTAGGTTTTTATGTTTATTAGCGTTATTTATACCCTTTCGCCATAGCCGTTAGGCGGAAAAAGCGTGCAAAGATACAACAAATATTTGAAATATGCAAATAAAAATGCGACTTTTTGATAAAATCGTATTTTTTTATATTAGAAAGGATAGCCGATACCGAAACTGATGCGTAAGCCGTCATAGACGGTGGGGATATTGTAGTACTTGGTAATGGGTTCGTCGGTCATGTTACCTTGTTTATCATACTTATAGGTTTGATAAGGCAGGTGCAGTCCGACACCGATATCCAGACGAACGACGATGGATTCAATATCTACTCGCAGACCCAAACCGGTACCGAAGGCCAGTTGTTTGCCTAAGTTCTTAATCCTAAAGCCGTCTTCGACTTTATCGGTAAAACCGAACTTCTGTGTAAAGTCTTCCTCCCCTATTCGTTGGGCGGAGTCCCACATATCTTCCCAGTTCCATACATTACCCACATCGGCAAAGACGGCACCTCTGAGTTTCCACACAATAGGGAAACGGAACTCTACATTGGCTTCCAGTTTAAGGTCACCTGTGTGGAAGAACGCTTGGTTATACTTAGGGCTATAGAAGTCACCCGGGCCATAGGAGTTAGGTGCGGCAAAACGCATATTCATCGTTCCGCCCGCGTGGAATCTCTCCGACATCGGTGACAGGGAGGAGTTACCTAACGGGATGATACCTCCCGCAAACAGACGTGTCGCAAAGCAGATGGTGGGTGTGATATTAAACTTATTACGCAGTTCGAGAGTGGTCTTAACGAACTGGTCGTATAGTTTGCCTTTGTCGTTCCATTTCTTTCCGCCGATGGCGCACAAAGCATTGATAAGGTTACCCGACTCTTTGATGTCCCAATCGAAGAAAGTATTAACCACTCGCTCGGAGCGATAGTTGTCATAGGTAAAGTTATAACCGATGGCGGGCACTAACTCGTCCCCTACAAGCACGGCAACAAGTTCGGGATAGTCTGCTGCTTTCTCTTTTAAGTCGGGCGAAGCCGCTTTCATCTTTACACCGGACAAAGAGAAGGGTGTAAACGAGTGCGTGATATATTTGCCGGAACGAATAAAATACGTGAACGACCCCGATAGTTTATGGATATCATAGCCCCCGGCTATATTCTCGTACTGGTATCCCACAATGTATCGTGTACTGCCTTGCGGGGCATCGTCCCTACCCCAATGCAGGTAAGGCAAGACGAAAGACAAGTCGGCACCTAATTTATAGGTATTCTTATTCTTCGGGTCTCCCGGGAAGTTCTTGTTCAGGGACCAATAATAAGCGCCCTTCAGTTTAAGCGATAAGGCCTCGTTGTTTCCCATTAAGTTACGAACGCCCAAGGTCAGTGCCCCGTCCGGTCCGAGTGAGTTATTGCTTCGGTAGATAAGGTCCACATCGCCCGTGATACTATATGTATATTCGAGGGAGTCTTTGACGAGGCGTTTCCAATCCTTAAAGGCACGTACACCCAGACCGGACTTATTCAATTCGCCTTCCAAGACATTATCATAGTCTTTGCGGGAGAAGACGTGGGCTAACACGTTTCCAGAAGGCACCAACTTATATTCCGCTTTGATACTACTGAGCAGCCCCTGTGTCTTGCTTATCTCGGGGTTGTCGGAGAGTGTAGAACCGATACTCACCCGCAGCTTATCCTTAAAGAAAGACTTGCTGATAATTAGGTCAATGTCTTTAGTTTTGACATTATTGCCATGTATCTTCTCTCCTGAACTAAGGTCGATATCGACGACCTTCCCGGCTTTGGAATTTCCCATTGCGGCATTGATCTTACTATTGAGGATACTGGACACGGCGTACCCGTCTTTTTGAGCCGCCACATTACTCTCTCCTACGTACATTCCCGTACCCAATAGGACCATTGCCAAGCCGTTTTTATCCTCTTTGGTCTTGGTGCTAAGTTCGTGCGTTATCTGATTGTCATGGGGGGCTTCCAAGAAGAATCCGATAGAGTTTATTCCTAACGAATCCAGGGTACCGTTCACTCTTACGCCAGCATTAAAATTAACGCGGCGCGATTGTTCTCCTTCCGATTGCACATCGGCTTTGACAGACTGGGAAGCAGAGACAGACAGTTCGGTGGCACCGATAGAGCCATTTAGCCGTGCATAACTGCCTGAATCCACTTGGAATGGGAGCATCGGGTAGGCCTTGGGCGAATATTTGACAGTACCTTTATTGACATACACAGTGCCACTTAGATCGAGACTATCGGCATAGTGGGCGTGTACCTTACCGGTCGGGAAGACCTGCGCGAAGTTCTTTGCATCAATAGGATACGTAAGATCGGTGACGGGAAGGATATCGACATCTACATCGGCATCAAAATGACTGAGCGGACCTTTCACTTGTCCTTGGATAGCGGCTGCCAAGTTGCCATATACAGGTATCGGACCATGAGGACGCAAACGGACCGGCACAAAACTGTCGGAGGCAAAGGTGACATCGAGGTAGGAGCTATCCAAGTTCAATCCGCCATTAAGAGCGATGAATGTACTATCTACCCCATAGATGGGCAGTCCGTTAAAACGCACATTATTATGCTCCATCGTTATGGGTGTCTGCCCTAAGCCAATCTCCACCTCGTAGGGTTTATAGAGGGCTTTCACACCAATGGGTTGTACATGAGCAGACATATCCATAGCGGAGGGCAGTCCGTCTATCGCTACACCGGCACGAATATCTCCACTTAGATCGATATCGGGCATTTTTAAGATACTATCTACCAGGTCCAGCGGTATATCGTCCAAGTTAGCACGAAGCATAAACGATCCTTTCGGATAACGAAGAGAGGGTTCGATGGTGAAATCAATGGTATGGTCGTTTAGTACGAGCGTATCATAACTCAGTCCATTCAGAAGGATAGCACCCTCGCCGAACAATTGGTGTTCCCTGCGACGAATATCCGTTTGGAAACTGAAATCCGTATTCACGCCGTGGAAAGACATCACCCCGTCTGTTATCTTAGCTGCCGAAGAGAGGGTTATGTGAGTGGTGGATGGTTGATTCTCCACCATCAGTTGTACCTTTGCCGCCGGCAATCGCCAAGCCGTTGAGTCCTCCGAATGGTCAATCGTCGGTATCGCAGCATCCACCGTCAGTTGCGTCCTCGTTTCATCGGAACGGAGAGACACATCCAGATGGTCTATATCCAACCCCCGCTGCTCAATGAGGGGCTGCACGAAACTATGTTGTCCCAAGTGCACGTTTATATCCACAGGGGGCACTAAGGCAAGCAAGGTGTCTATTTGAGTGAGGTCTTGGCAGGAGGTTATTTTAGGAATAATCGTTGTATCGCGCACGGCAGCCAAGAGCGGGTCAATATCCTTCATCAATGCGGATAAGTGTTTGGGCGAGCGCACGTTTAGTGCCAACTGCTCTAACGCTATATCACAAGCCGTACCCGTGTCCGAAACAGCGGCTTGCACTTGCACGCCCGAGAGGTTATATTCGTTGTAAACGCACGTAGGCAAGTCAATCTCTACCTGCGTCCGCATACGATTAGACTTTATATCCAGTCCTTGACCTTTGGCTTTGACTGTACCCGAAAGCAAAGCGACGGTGGAATCCCCCAAGAAAGGAGACAAGTCAAAATGGTGCAAGTCGGCAGTCAGGTCGTAGGCCTCTTTCTCTATATTATAGGTACCTTGCGCATGCGCAGAATTGCCCTGTAGTTTAGCGTCAGCAGCGAAACGCACCCACATCTTATCCAAATCGAAATAGGTGGCTGAAAGACCGAGGTCTGCTTTCAACGAATCGCAACGGGCATGCAGTTTATTGGAGGTAATCAATTGTTTGTCGAGGTCCACGCGAGCATCACCATGAATGGTATCTATTGGTATGTTCAAACTGCCTAAACGGAAATGCCCATTACCAACAAGAAGCGAAGGTACATCGTACAGGTTATGTCCCACATCCGCCAAAGCCGTTGTTTGAAGGGTTTGTGTAGCAATATCGAGCCCCATCGGCAGCAAGCGGAAACGGAAGTTATCCAATTGCCCATCGGGGACATCAAAGGCCATGAGCGTGGTTGTGGTATCTAATTCTGTATCCTCGGGTGTATCGTTGAGGGTGATGGCGACATCCGCTTTGGACAAACGCAATCCATACAACGGGAAAGCACCCTTATCCAATACGATACCGGGGCTGGAGACTCGCAACCGGGCGATGTTAGCATCAATCTTGACGGCCTCTATCATGCTATCGGTATGGGCGACGGCATTATTCAAAGCCAAACGAAAGACGGGTATCGTATCCCGTAAGTGGATGGAGGATAGAGTACTATCTTTTGCCAAAGGTAGTGCACTGAGTGCCAAGTGGTCGAGATAGAGCAATGTGTCTTGGTTAGCATGCCCGATAAAAAGGGTGTCTATCTCGACAACGACGGAGTCACTAAAGATAGTAGATGGCCGTTGGTGGAAGGGGGAGAGATAAAGTCGACGGAGTTCAATATCGTACCCTGTCTTCTCTGAGGCGATCTCTATACCTTTATTCAGTATTTTCTGTCGAATAGTAGGGGAAGCAACAAGACAGGCAACGGTTATGACACCGGCAGCACCCAATCCAATGAGTACGGCAGGTATAATCCATAATAGATGCGCTTTATTCTTCATTATTTTAGTCGTTAGTTTTAGTTGTTCGTTTTAGAATTTGTAGTTGATGCCGATGTTGACAGAACGGCGGTTAAGGACTTTTTCTGTGACCTTGTAATAGGTATAAGCCGCGTTCCAAGTCTCTTCATAATCGGGTTTATCGACTAAGTCATTGACCTTAACATAAAGGTCAAGAAAGCTGGTGCTTAAATGCCGTCCGTAAGGCAGGATGGTAAATGTGTGTGTGAGTTGTATATTGGCTCCTATATATTCGCCTTTGAGGTTATATGCGGAAGCTTTGGCACTCTTATACACAAGTTCAGAAGTCAGACGGGTATCTTTTGTTAAATTGGCGGTAAGGTTCATTCCGACTTCGAAGTTAAAATCGGTCTTATCCACTTTATTACTTTCTTCCTGCACAAAGACATCATAGTAGGTGCCCATCCACATCGTGGCTTTGACGGCATCATAATTGGCTTTAAGGTCTAAGGTCAGTCCGCCGGTGTGTTGTTTTTTGGCATTGATCCAAGTAAAGATAGTAGAATCGGCGGAAGTTCTATCCATCACTTTTTCCACCTTATCCTTTGTATAGCGATAGCCAACTGTAAGGTCGGTACCGAAGTGCTCTGCCATAAAACCATAGGTCAGTCCCACCTCGTCTTTGGTAGTGGGTTTGAGGTTGATGTTTCCTTGAAAATATTCTCCATCCGACTTGCCTAATATGATGGCCGGATTGAGTTTTTCATAATCGGGTCGTTCGAGGATGCGTTGATAGGTTAAATCGAGGCGATGACGGTTATTAAACTTATAGCCGATATTAGCGACTAATATGTTTTGCCACTGCGAGTTACGGAACTCATATTGGTCTAATGTTACTTCTGTAAGACGGTTGTATAGTTGATGGTGGTACCATTGGACACGTTCGTTCACGAAGAACTCCAGCCCCTTGTACTTATAGGAAAGGCATACATTCGGTTCCAGAGCAAAGGACGCATACAGTTGCGAACGATCAAGTGCTACCGAGTCAATCCATTGGTTATTGACATGGTTCCAGCCCATATAGACATCCACATCATTGTGCCAAACGAAGTCAAGCCCTGCCTTGAGCGAAAGGTCTGTTACATTGCCCAGACTCTTGTCCTCGTAGAAAGTTTCTATTTTTGTATCCGCATCATTGAGAGAGCTGGTAGTCCAATAGTGGCGGTCTCTCGCGTAGTATTCCCCGGAAGTTATACGAAACAGTTCCTCATTTTTCATCTTTACCAACCCTGTTATGCCAACATACACCTTGCTATCGGTCTTATTAAAGACGTGGGTATAAGTGAGTTGCGGTTTGATATTGTGCTCGACAGCGTCCGTAGTATCCCGTTGCTCGCCCATAAGCGAGTCTTGAGCGAGGTTATAACGTCCGGCTAAGATAGATGGCTTATCATTATTGCCCTTGTATTGGTATTGCAAACCGATATTGAGTACATCATGCTCTTTTATCCGGAAATCACATTGGAAACCGATATTAACTTGCCAATCACGTTTATAGAATTGCTTTTGTTCAAACTTACTATAACCGGATTTAGAATTTTTCGCGTCCAATATACTCGTCGTTTCTTGGGTAGGATTATAGTTATGTCCACCCGAGAGGTTGAACTTAAGGTTAACGACGGAAGTATCCAATCTGAGGTTGAGTTTAATATCCTCTTTATTCCCCACGCCTAAGTTCGATAATCCGGACCCTTCGATATTTCCCGACAGCTGTGCTTGCAAGCCCATGCTTAGCGACAGCACGGCAACTAATATTGTAATTTTACGTTGCATCATAGTTACTTTTTATAAACTTCTTTTCCCTCAAAATACGTTGCTACAACCTTCGTGTTGTGGATATTTTGCGCCTCACACAGGAGCACATCCTGGTCAATAAGGAGGAAGTCGGCATATTTGCCTTCTTTGATTGAGCCGCGCTCAGCATCTACATGCATCTGATATGCACCATTGATAGTGAGTGCCTGTAAAGCCTGTTCACGAGAGATAAGTTCTTCTGCCCACCAAGGTTCGGTGAGCGAACCATCTATATGCATTTGACCGGTAACGGCAATCTCCATAATACCAAACGGGTCAATAGGCGAACCGGAGGTAGCCGGAAAATCACAATGCGAGGTCATAACGACTCCTGCATCGAAATAGGACTTCATCGGATAGGATTGGTTAACTACATTTTGGGGAACAATATCATTTACGTAGTTGGCTGCCCAATCCGACATTCCGTGCCACAATATGCCAGCGACAGCCACGATATTGTTCTGCGCCATACGTGCAAAATCCGCCTCAGGCACATTGCGAGTGTGTACCACGGTGTTGCGCAGTTTCTTCTTTCCCGCAGCAGCGAAAGCGTTCACGGCACGATGGACGGCTCCATCACCCATCGTATGAACGTGCATCGTCATACCATCGGCATTGGCGTTGCGGGTAATCTCAGCCACTTCATCTTCCTCCCAGTTAGCGATACCATAACCATATTCCTTATCTTTATATGGTTCCATCGTCAAACCCGTACCACTCTCTACCGTACCGTCAATAAAGATTTTAACGTAGTTTGCATAGACATGACCACCGGTATATTGCTTTATCT
>JAZUGJ010000006.1:0-7770 GCA_045641145.1 Paludibacteraceae bacterium | reverse complement strand
TACCATAGCAGAAAGAACAGGTCTTTTAGGTCATCAATGACCATCATATCAATGTTGAGAAATGTTTTACGAAAATCCATAATTCTCTTGCTGAAACTGAGGCCGCCACTCACACCATAAATATGCTCAATATACTTGTCAGTATTATCAACCAACCCGTCACCGCTACCGCTTGTGGTGTTAGCTCCAACGCCAGTATTGGTAGAAGTGCGCTCATCCTTTGTAGCGTTGGTAAGGTAAGTATTATTCTCAACATCCTGTAAGCCGCCCTGCGGTGTATCACTAAACACATTCATGTCGTGCGTGATGACAGTTCCGTTATTTTCATAAGAACTGTTTCCGGCTGTTTCAGTATGACTTACCTCGTTGGCCTCGCCCTCATGTTCTTTGGTGATATCCGTGTCATGTAGTGGGTTGTACTCTATAAGTGCAGATTTATAAAGCTGATTGTAGTATGGCATAATATCGTTCAGTTTAGTGTCAAGCTTCAACTTCCAAAGGCCAACGGTTTCAAGGCCAATTTCCCTTGTGTAATAATGCTTTAGTATTTTCTTTTCAAGCGGAAACCTGTACGCCTCGTCAAAAATGGGAAAGTCAAAGTCAAAAATCTTTGGAACGGCTTTAGTGATTACGCTGTCAACATCCGCGTATCCAACGCTCTCATCAAGTCCAGCATTGACTTCGCAAATGGAGCGAACTTGTGTGGTATATTTTGCCATTGCATTACCTCACTTAGTGCGTATATCGGTTTGCATAATATCAGTGCCGCCGTCACCAGTATCACCGCTGAACATAACTTCATCGTCAGCTTCACGGTAGTCCTCACGATAGTCACATTCGATATTTAGGGCAAACATTTTATTGATTTTGTTAAGGGCTTCTCGTCTCGCTTCAAGTCTACTGTATCGAGAAGCAATCGTACCGCCCATAGAGCGTACAACTTCGTCAGCCACAAGTCTTTCCTTTTTCTGAATATTCAAGTTGCTAATGCCAAGATATGTAAGGGCTTCGTTCCAATACTGAGTTTTCAACTTATAGATTTGGTCACAGACATAAGGTGCTTCGGTCTTTAGAACTTTGAAGTTGTTCAAATCGAGAGACTTGTCAGCGGCAATCATAGGCATATTTCCTGCATACTGTTTATAGAAGTTTTCAAGGGACATACGCTGATTTTCGTCACACATAATAAGGACAGGTGTTTTCTGTGCTTTGGAGTTTACATCAATAATTCTATCAAGTTCCCAAAGCCTCTCAGCGTAGTTGCGGATAATGGGGGCAGAGCAAGAGTGCAGATAGTTGTTCCAAATGATAACGCTGTTGCTTTCATCAAGGTCGCCATTCTGATAGCCATTGACAGCATATGCTCTTCGCTTCATGGGAATACCATACACATCGAACGACCCGCTTCGTGCGTTTCGGAGTGTTAGATAGCCCATTACTTCATCCTTGAAGAAAACAGCCTGCCCCTGTTCAAACAGAACAAGTTCAAGAAATCGTGGGTCAATCGTGTCGGGAAGATTTTTGTATTCGAACATTGAAATGGCAAGTTCTTTTAGGCGGTCATAATACATGAGATAGTTGGCATTATTTTTTCTTGCGCTATCCCAAAATTCGCCGTCTCTTTTACGCCTACCCAAATTTACATACCTCCTTTTACACAGGGCGATTGTCAAGCTCATAATGCCCAACCTCTGCGGGGTTTTTCCAGAAAGTGATACCTCGGTCATAAATTCCACAAATTGCACTTTCGTGTTCAAACGGAATACCGCCCTCAATATGTGTGTTCTTCAATTGCACATAGTTCCAATGGGGGCGAGAGTTGCGATTTGGCACTTTAAGCTTGTGTGTTGCATAGCCAAACATGGAGAAAAAGCCGTCAATGGATTGTGCAAATTCGGACTTGATATGCGTCTGCAAGCATTCAAGACCCATTACTCTCATACTACCAAGCAAAGCGGAGTTATTGCTACCTCTATTCTGCGGGGCTTGTGTTTGCTTCGCATACATCGTAGAAAGGTCGTTGTAGATAGCCTCAAAACCTCCAAGCGCACCCGCTACACCTAAAACGGCGGTAGCACCGCCGATAGTAGACGCGTCAAGGCTACCATTTGGAACGGTCTGCTTACTACCCCACATATTCTTTAGATTTACGAAAGCCTCTTTCATCGTAGGCAGGAAATCTTTAGCCATAGCAACAGCCGCATTGTCTGTTTCTGAGCTACCTTTAGTCACATTGGACAACCCGTCAGAAATAAGTTCGCCAGCTTTAGCGCCTAAATGTGCCGTTAGCGATTGAGCCATATACGCCTTATAAGCATCTACATTATATGACAACTGCGGAAAACCAGTAATGGTAATTGCCTCATTCCAATTTATTCCCACACCCTTATAATTAAGTGGGAGTATAACGCAAGATGAAGAGGGGGACATATCACCGAAATAGTTGAACACGCAATTAGCTGAACTGAAATCCTCATATCTAAAGTTGGCAGTTAATCCCTGTTTCGTGTTAGCAAAAAGAAAGTTATAGGGATATGTGTATAGCTTATTATTCTTAGGGGTATAACCGCCAAAAGAGCCGTAATATTTTGGTACGCTGAATGAACTACCCTTGATAGAGATAGTGTTTCTCTGCGACACAAATTCTGTTGGAATGAGAGACAAAGCTAAGATACCGTCTTGTTTGTTTGCGGATATAGCACCATCAATGAAAGCGTTTATCGCATTTACATTAGCCTCCCAAGTGTCCGTGTTCAATGGAAATGCATGGTAGCGTACCCCAGTATAGAGAGACCCATAAATTCCGCCCGCTACATCCTCATAATTAGCATCAAATGTTGCGGCTATAATAACGCTCATTGTCTCGAATTGCTTTCCGTACTTAGTTGCCTCGCAAACATATTCGCCTGTTTCAAGCCCCTCTGGGATAAGATTTGCTCCAATAGTGTCAACGGCTATATGCTCTCTACTAACAAAATTAGTGCCGATGGTATAGTCGAAAAACCATGTCTGCATTACATCCAACTGGTACTGCACTCTTGTAGTGGTGTTATTGATGTATTCCACATTGGTGATAAAGGCATAAAACCACTTATTGCCAAAGCTTGTATTCTGAAACATAAGATAGTTGCAATCGTATAGCTGTTCTACGGGAACACCAATTTTCAGATACCCCCTGTTAGCCCTCTGGTAACTCTGCGCTCCAAGGCTAACTTTACTCTTGCTGAAAAAGTAGGTTTCCTGTTCAGCCGCACTGTTCCACCAAAGAGTGTTTCTGTATGTGCTGTCAATCGGTACACCGCTAAGGCATCTAATTATAGAGTTAGGTACAATATACATTCTATCACTCCTTTATGATGTGGGGAGGATTTTGGCTTCCTCCCCACAATTGCGAAAACTTAAATCAACTGGCAGAACTGAAAGTAACGGTATCACCAACACTGGCTTCGCCAAGGGTGATTGGCTCGGCATTGTATACAGTACCGTCAATCGTGAGCTGGAGAGGAGTGGTACTAACCACATTACCGGGGAGGATGAAAGCACCGTACTTATGAATCGCAACACCTGCCTGAGTAGCGGCCTGCGTCTGAACGAAGCTATACTCAGAATGCGCAAGGGTGGCAGGGTCAGCAGGGTCAAGTGTGATTACGGTAACAGTATCACTTGCAGAAATGTCGGAAATAGCAAAAACCATAGTATCGGGAGGCTCAATGCTGGCATCGTCAGAGACAAACACGATAGCGTTGCTGAACGGAGAAGTGGAGACGGTTTTCCACACATTGTAGAAGTAGTTCCAATAAAGTCCAGCCGCAACATAATCCTCGGTCATAACATTCAGATTGTCGTAAATCTGAAACCACTCAGAGTCAACAAGGACAGCCTTAACTTTCGACATGAGAGCAAGTTCAGTGGCGGTGACTTCCTCAATCTGGTCGCTACCAGCCATGATAACATCAAACCGCTCGTTATCAAAAGTGGTAAAATCATCAATAAGACGCAGACGACCAAGGAAGTCAGCCTTGTCCATGTTGAACGCAGAAGCAAGAACATTTACATCGAACTCAGCGTTGAAGTCACTATCCATGAAAATGTGCTGTTCGCTCTTCTCAGTATTGGTATGAACGCCAGAAGCGTTATACTTTGTGGAGAGGAAGGTCAGCTTATTAGAAGCGGCACGGAACGCAGAGGCGGCAGAAGTAAGGGTAGTGCCAGCAGAGATGGGATACATCTTACCATGAGAAACAGCCTTGATAATGAGATACTTGAACAGCAGAAACTCGTCATACTCAGCCCCACGGTAAACGCTGTCAACGATTTTGGCAATCAAATCCTGCACACCCTGTGCAGACATAAAGGCCATGCGAATGTCCTCATTCTGAATGGTAACAGGATACTGAACACGCCAGTTGATAGCGTGGAAAGCAGAGCGTACGTCGGGGAGAGAACGCTTGAACTCACGAGCCTCAGCTTTTTCAACGGAGAACTCACGAGCCTTAGCAATGTTTACAAAGACTTCCTCAACCGTCTCACCGAACTCAAGATAGCCTTTCTTGAGGTCAGCATACATATTGTTGAAAGTCGCACCATTGATACGGACAAGAGCAATGCGATTGACAAGAGCGTTAACAAACTCATTGGCAAGCGCAGGGTAGCCGAACAGGACTTCGCCAACACGGGGAATGTCGTTGGTAGTGCTGATTTCGGGAACATACTGCTGATAGTTCTGAGAAGCGTTAGCCCGAATGGTGTTGATAATGTCAATGGTAGAAGCGTTAAGAGTATTTACAGCAATTCGTTTAGGCATCTTTAATCATCCTCCTTAAATAGTGCCTCGAAAGTATATTTCTTGGGAGGCTTGCGATTAGGGTCAGGGTCAGGGTCGGGGTCATCTCCACCCTGTTCAAAGCGTTCCCTGTACCGCTTACGCCAACCATCTTCAATCTGCTGACTGTGCTGGACTTCCTGTTCATACTTAGTTTTGTAGTCAGTATTGCCGTCAGCAATCGTGTCGCTAATATCTTCGATAAAATTCAAAACCGTGTCATCGTTTCTGTCACCAATAATTTCACTAAATGCAGTAATTAGTTCATCTTTATTTCTGATAGCCAAATTAACCCCTCCTATTATTTCTAAGCATCATCCAAACAGGCAACCCTTTTCTTGTTCTTAGGTCAACATTTTTGAGAATGTCATACCAGTAAAGGGCGGCGGCTCGTCTGGCGGCTACTGTTGTACTTGGGTCAAACGGCCTCTCATAGTTATATAGCCATACTTCTGCTAAGTCGGCGGCGCTCAAAATACTATGCTTATATTCAGAAAAACTAATGGGATACTGAGTAGTTGGGTAGTAGCCCTCTGTTGTATCGCAGAATATAAGCTGTGCTGTTCCGTCGTTAGCAGAGCCGCTTACATTACTATAATTCGGCCCAAAACCTTGAAGATTAGAAGCATAAGTTGAAAGATTGTATTTTGAAGCAGGTGTATATTGCAACAGACCATAGCCATGCCCAGAAGATTGCATGGCCTCAGTGTCTGAACTGGAAAGAATATCGTCACTCTGCCAACGCCAAGGATTGTATCCACTTTCCTGTTCGATATTCCCAAGTAAACCACTTACGGCTTGAAGTGTCCACCCTCTTGCGTTCAAGACTTTATATGCCATAACGGCATTGTCTTGCGCTTCGTAACTTGTTCTATTGTACGCACCCGTAGGCTTATTGTGCCACACAGGGTTAATTACAACTGTGCCACCATATCTGAAATGATATTGCCAGTTCAAATCATAAAAATTTCCAATACGAATTTCACGGCTGTTTTGGTCGCCTGTTTGTGGATGTCCATAATCGCCATACGCCTCAACAACTCTATTAGCGTCAATACACATAAGTGTATGCTGATAGCCGCCCTCGGTTGTTTCGTGTACAAGAAATATATCACCGCCAACTCTTGGGGCATTTACTGGAATTTCCTTAAATCCTGCGTTCAACAGTGCATTTCTTTCATTTCCAGTCCACATTGTTGCAGGGACATTGAAACCACCATTGATTAAAGCGGCCGCTACAAGTGAAGAACAATCGTAGTCTGGGCCATATCTGCTTGATTGCGAATAACCATGCGTATCATCGAGTGCTATATCCATAGCCCAATGAACTGCGGTGTTAATGTTAGGCATTTGGAACACCTACAATCAAAAGCGTAACGCCGTCATACTTAGAAAGGTCAACTTCCACATTCAAAAGCCTTGCCGTGCTGTTTGGGTCTTTTGGCATAGGCTGTTCGGGTACATCAATACTTTCACCACGAACAACCTTGTTCACAAGATACTGGATTGCATCGTAGTCATATCCAGCATTCAGAAGCGAAGCCCTACGGACATCTCCGTTTCCCCACTTACCATCAAGCACTTCTTGTACGATTTCAAGATTTGATTTCAAAAATCATCGCCTCCCAATTTGTCCACAAGTTTCTGCATGACAAGCGTGTTGTTGCTTACGGCCTCGGAAAGAGTGCTGACTTCAACACCGTGTTCATGCCTCATTTCTTTGGTGTCATCCCTGTACTGCTGATTGGTTTTACAGATGTACCAAAAGGCCATCAGACTGACAACGATTGGATACCCAAACTGTGAAATGAAATTAGAAATGACGGATGCTGTTTCGGGCATTTCTCTCACCCCCTTTCCCTCTGTATTATACCAAATATCTCCTTGACATGCAATAACTTTTTTGATATACTGAATAGGGAGGAGGCATACCCAGAATGGCATATTATGATGGTACGAAGCTTCTTTCGCTGAATGATATAAACGGAAGTAAGCCAGAAATTTATATTTGCACGACTAACAGAACAGGCGGCAAGACAACATACTTCGGGCGGCTTGTCGTAAATAGGTTTTTGGAGCGTGGAGAAAAATTCGCTATATTATATAGGTATAAATACGAACTTGACAACTGCGCTGAGAAATTCTTCAAAGACATTGGAGCATTGTTCTTCAAGCGTAACTTAATGACAAGCAAGAAAAGGGCGAGCGGTATCTACCATGAACTGTTTCTTGACGGCAACTCTTGTGGCTATGCCCTTTCCATCAATAGCGCTGATAACATCAAGAAGAACTCGCACCTATTCAATGATGTTCAGCGCATGATATTTGATGAGTTCCAAAGTGAGACAGCGAATTATTGCCCCAATGAGGTGTCTAAGCTTATAAGCATACACACCAGTATTGCAAGAGGACAGGGTGAACAGGTTAGATATGTTCCACTGTTTATGATAAGCAACCCTGTATCCCTTATCAATCCTTACTATGTTGAAATGGGAATTTCAAAGAGGCTCACCCCCGATGTAAAATTTCTCCGTGGAGACGGTTGGGTGCTTGAACAGGGTTATATTGAAAGTGCCGCAGAAGCTCAGAGAAACAGCGCATTCAACAGAGCATTTAGCGACAATGACTATGTGGCATTTTCAGCAGAAAGCAACTATCTAAACGACAACTATTCCTTTGTTGAAAAGATTGCAGGCGTATCAAGATATTTAGCCACTATCAAGTACAGAAACAGAGACTACGCCCTTAGAGAATTTAAGGAACTTGGCTACATCTATTGTGACGATAGACCAGACCTAACTTTCCCGTTCAAGATTGTCGTAACAAAAGATGACCACTCCGTAAACTATGTCATGCTAAGAAACAATGACCTTTTCCTCGCTTCTATGCGATACTATTTTGAAAAGGGATGTTTCCGCTTTAAGGACTTGAAGTGCAAAGAAGCCGTC
>JAZUGJ010000005.1:0-31448 GCA_045641145.1 Paludibacteraceae bacterium | reverse complement strand
ATGTTCCAAGACCTTGGGACCTGCCAAACTGCCCTCTTTGTTGATATGTCCCACAATGAGGAATGGTATATTGGTCGTTTTGGCAAATTCCAGTATGCGTGCCGCGCATTCGCGCACCTGCGTGACAGAGCCGATAGTGGCTTCCACCGCTTCGGTGCCGACGGTCTGAATAGAATCAATGACAACTATATCGGGTTGCATCTCTTTGACATGCTGCAAGATGGCTTCCAGCGATGTTTCACTGACGATAAAGAGATTCTTTGGGTCGCCACTTAACCGCTCGGCACGCAATTTGAGTTGGCGTGCCGACTCCTCTCCGCTGGCGTAGAGCGTCTTGCGGTCCCCCATCTGCATAAGCACTTGCAAGGCGAGAGTCGATTTTCCGATACCCGGCTCGCCGCCCAGCAATACTAAACTGCCGGGCACTAAACCTCCGCCCAATACGCGGTTCAATTCGCCGCAACGCATATCGATACGCGACTCGGATTGTACCTCAATGTCCTGCACGCGACAGGGGCGTGACGTATGTGTAACCGAAGCTCCTACTCCCGTTCTACCCCCGTTCGAGACAGGTTTAAGTCCCTCTTCAATCGTGCCCCATTCTCCGCAGACGGGACAACGCCCTAACATCTGCGGCACTTTGGCTCCGCAGGACGAACAGATATATTCAACGGTCGATTTCATAGGACAACAGATTAGAAAGTGTACGATTGGCGTTCCACCGCGAGGACGGTATCCGGAAAGATTTCCTGCGCCTCGTCAAGAAAGACCTTATGATCGTCCACCCGCGAAGAGAAGTGCCCTATAAGTAACTTACCGGCATGGGCTTTCAGCGCCATGGTTGCTGCCTGACGAGCGGTGGAGTGCATAGTTGCTTTGCAGCGTGATGCCCATTCTTCAGAGAACGTGGCTTCATGAAAAAGCATTTCCACACCTTCCAGTTGGGGTAGGTTGCTCTCCTTGTACATTGTATCGGAGCAGTAGGCATAGCGTTTGCGAGGTTCGGTGTCGCGGTGATGTTCGTAGAACAGAAATCCGCAGCAGGGAACTTTATGTTTAAGGGGAATAGTCTCCACTGTCACGGTGCGATCGGAAAAAATGACCTCTTTCTTGCGCGGGTTGATGGCATGAAAAATGACTTCGTATTTCATGTCTTGCAGGTGATAGTCCATCATGGGACGGAGTAATTTCTCCAAGTCGGCGTGGGCGTAGATGTGCATCGGTTGCGTGCGTCCCATCATATCCAAAGTGGTGAGCAACCCCAACAGCCCAAAACAATGGTCGCCGTGCAGGTGTGAAATGAAAATACTGTATAGCCGCGAGGTTTTGACCGCCATTTGGCGCATGGTAAGTTGGATCCCTTCTCCACAATCGATGAGAAACGATTTGTCGCAGAGGTCCAATATCTGTCCGGAAGGCGAATTCTGCCATGTGGGCAGGGCGCTTCCTGTTCCTAATATGGTGAGCGTGGCGGTCATCGGCTATAGACTAAAGGGTTGAGAGTCGGGAAAGGATTTTGTCACCCAACTGTGACTTGCGTCGGATATGGTCTAGTACTTCCAACACAAACGGGTTGCTGTCAAAACTACCGCGAACAGACTCAAAATCGGCTTGGCGTTGACTGGCATCGCCGTCCACACCGAAACCGGTTTGCGAATTGAGGTCGAACTCTTTCTTGGCATCTTCATACACCATCTTATCCAAAGAGACGACGGCATTCTTCCATTCCTCAACGGTGTGCCGCAGTTGCTCTGCGGACACTTTATCCACCGTGCAACCCCATGTCTGTTCCAGTTTATCCAATGCCCAAGTCCATTCGTAAGTGTAGTAATGGTCGTGCATCGTTTGAAGGCGTTGATGTATGTCGGCAAGGGTCATAGTACCATGTTCAATGTCATCCATCAACCGTGCCACCTCTGCTTTGGGAGCGATGAGACCCGCCAAATCAAGCCAATCGCCCAATCCGACAGGTGTATCGGATTTCAACGCCTGACGCAGACTATTAAGGTCGGAGAAGGTACTCTTCTCTATGCGCGAGATGAGCGAGTTGCCCAGGAACTTGGCAATGCCGATGCGATACAGATTGCGTCCGTGCATCAGGGACGAATTGCGAATCTTGCAGTTCTTGTAGCCGTACTCGTCTGTGTTCTCGCCGCTTATCTGCAGCAACTCGTCCAATACTGCCAAACCGCGGAACATCTTCGACACCATATAAGGCGAAAGGAGATTGAAATTGATTTGGTCAAGTTTATCCGGGTCTTTACGATTGTCACGCTTAGGCCATTTTTGGGCATCACGGACCGTACCGACAGTCCGCAGGTTAGCCCCTGGAACGATATAGGTTTCGGAATTATTTTCTATCAGATAGGAGAACGGCAGGTCGGATGTGTCAGCATGGTGTGTATGCCGTCCCATGACAAGCGAGAAAGCGCCTATCTTTGAGGGCCATAGCAGGTAGGAGTCGGAAGTGGTCTTGGCACCGCGTTCCGCCACCCCTTGGTGGATAGGTCCGAGTTTATACATGTGGTTGGACTGGTTGCTGCCCGAACCTGCATTCAAGAACGAGAACATACCGGCGATAAGCAGGGTCGATTTATGGTGGGTCACCGTGTAAGGACCTGCAAAGATGGCACACGCCTCACCGTGCATACCCTGACAATTGCTGAAAAAGAGCGATTCGCCTGCCGAATAGTGCTTGTCAAAGATACAACCTTGACCGACGAAACATTTATCCACAATAGTCGAGTCTCCTATCTCCACACCGGACGAGATAATGAAATCGGCGCACTTGACACCACTGCCCAATGCCACCGGTGCGGATGCGTTGGAGTTGATAGAACCGTTTTTGAGGCGGCTGACACCGCAAATACGGGCACAATCGCCGATACGCACATTCTTAATGCTGCCACAGTTAAGAATACGCACATCTTTGCCAATCTCGCCCATATCCGATGACACCGATTCGGCATAATCGGCAATCATGCGGTTCACTTTCTCGACCATCGTCGTACGGTGGCGGTAGAGTGTGAGGATATATGCCAAAGAGGCATTCAGACGGTCGAAGATAGGTATCTCGCGTCCGCCACCTTCGTTCATGACAGGTACCAATACGCCGTTTCCGAATGAGGTCTTGCCATCCACCAGAATGGCGTTGACATGCTCAATGCAAGTACCCTCGCCGATGCGGTAATTGGCAATGTAGTTGTGTATATTCCATAAATGAACATTGTCACCTATTTCGCAGTTGTGGATGCGGGCATGAGCAATGCCAGAATGGATAGATACGCCACCAGGGAGCATAAATTCTTTTTGGAACGCGCCCATTGTTACCTTACCCGAGAAATGGGCATCCGTAACATATTGGGCATCAAATCCGTCCCGTACGGAAATAGACGACCAATCGACTGCCGAGCACCCCTGTGCCTGCAATTGTTGGATTTCCTTATCAGTTAGTGGTCTCATCCGCGTAAACTTAGATAAATACGCATAAAAACATTCTTGGTATATTGCGGGAAGTCGCCATTCATCAGCCATCCGTAATAGCCCGTGTCACGGCGGAAGACATCTTTTACCCGCATACCTTTGTATTTGCCGAAATTAAATATTTCAACACCTTCGGCGTCCAACGCAATACGCCCTGCAAAATCGGCGCACTGCGACTTGCCGCCTGTGAACTCTTGCAACTCGGGTATTGTGGTCGGCACATCGTCGTAGCGTTCCAATTGCGCCATCAGTACCTCATAGGTTGCCATTGTATCTGCATTTGCCGAGTGGGCATCCTCCAAGTTCTTGCCGCAGTAGAACTGATAGGCAGCCGTCAAGTTACGCGGTTCTTTGCGTTGGAACACGGTATATACATCCACGCGGTTGCATTTCATCAAATCGATTTGCACACCGGCACGGATAAACTCCTCCGCCAACAGCGGTATATCAAAGTGGTTGGAGTTATAACCTGCAATGTCCGCATCCGTAAAGACGGCAGCCAAATCGGATGCCAGTTCTTTAAAAGTGGGACAATTAGCCACATCCTCATCGTGGATGCCATGTACGGCGGTGGCTTCCTCAGAGATGTGCATAGGTATTTCCTGCCCCATCATGAGCATAGTGGGTTTGATACGCAGTGTCTTGCCCTCTGCCGTTCCGTCCGGGAATACCTTGTGGTAACTGATTTCGACCACGCGGTCAGTGGCTATATTGAGTCCGGTCGTCTCCAAATCAAAGAAGACGAGCGGACGGGTGAGTTGCAGTTTCATGAAGGACGGCAGATTAGTCGTTCAGCAGCATTGGCATAAGCAGCATGAGGATATCTTCGTTTTCCTCATTCTCGACCGGCAAAATAAGACCTGCGCGAGCAGGGTCTGCCAACTCGAGCATTACTTCGCTGCTTTCTACCTGACCAAGAATCTCAATCAAGAAAGGTGCCTTGAAGCCGATTGCCATCGGAGTGGCACTATATGAGCAGGCGATAGTCTCCTCGGCAGATGTGGAGAAATCAATATCTTGTGCAGAAATCTTTATCTGGTTGTCGGACAATGCCAATTTGAGCAGACTGGTACCCGTGTTGGCAAATACAGCCACACGCTTGCAGGCGTTCACCAAAGTTTGACGATCAACTACCACTTTGTTCTGGTTATTCTGCGGAATGACGGCGTTATAGTTGGGGAAGCGACCCTCAATCTGACGGCAAACGATAAGCGTGCGACCGAACTCGAAACGGGCATTGCGCTCGCCGAAAGTGATAACAACATCTTCGCCCTCTTTGCCCAACACATTCTTGAGCAGCATAGCGGGTTTTTTAGGCAGAATGAAGTTCAACTCCTGTTCGGCTTTGATGGATGCATTGGTGAAGCGTACCAAACGGTGGGCGTCGGTAGCCACCATGGTCAGGCCATCCGCATGCAAATCGAAGTAGATACCGTTCATTACGGGGCGCAATTCGTCATCCGCCGTGCAGAAAATGGTTTTGTTAATGGCATTCAGCAGGGCTTCTGCACCCATTGTGAAAGTATTTTTCTGCTCTTCTTCCACCGCCATCTCGGGATATTCGTTACCGTTTTGGCCGACAAAACTATAGGTACCGTTACCGGAAACAATATTCAGCCCAAAGTTTTGGTCGTCAATGGCAAAACTCAATGGCTGCTCGGGAAACTCTTTTAAGGTTTCCAACAGCAATTTGGCATCGAAAGCCACTTTGCCTTGTCCTTCTGCGTTCTCTACATCCACGGCGGTACGGATGGTAGTTTCGCCGTCTGAAGCGGTCAGTGTGAGCACATTGCCGTTCAGGTCAAACAAAACATCTTCCAAAATAGCCAAACTATTCTTAGATGCGATAACACGACTGATTGCCTGCAACTGTGCAAACAACTTGGTACTGGATACATTAAATTTCATGATGGTATGTTTTTTAGTTAATAATAGCCGGTTGCTTTTTGGATATTAATCCAAATACGCTACAAAGGTACGATTTTTTTTTGATATTTCCAAATTTTTTTATAACTTTGCAGCCGAAAAAGACGAAATCCCTGTCCCTAACAGGGCAACAACGAATGAAAATAGGCGTTTTTGACAGTGGTTACGGCGGATTGACCATCTTGGACAAGATCCGCAAGCAGTTACCGGAATACGATTATCTGTATTTGGGTGACAATGCCCGTACGCCGTACGGAACGCGTTCGTTTGAGGTCATTTATGAATACACCTTGCAAGCCGTCCGTTATTTGGAACGGCAGGGCTGCCGACTGATTATTTTGGCGTGCAATACCGCCTCCGCCAAAGCGTTGCGTACTATTCAGCAGCATGATATCGATCCCGACCGTTTGCGCGTGCTGGGTGTTATTCGTCCGACAGTGGAAGCCGTTGTGGCGGGCGGAAGTAAGCATATAGGCATATTGGCAACCCCCGGCACGGTGAGTAGTGAAAGTTATGTAATTGAACTGGCCAAACAAGCGGATGTCGCAAGGCGTGTTGTTGCAGTGTGTCAACAGTCCTGCCCCATGTGGGTCCCGTTGATAGAAGCCGGCGAACACCAATCGGCAGGGGCGGATTATTTTGTGAATGAATATATCCGTGCCATTTTGAAAAAAGATGTCGAGTTGGACACATTGGTGCTGGGTTGTACCCACTATCCCCTTTTGGCGGACAAGATCGTATCGGCAGTGGAACGGTTGCATTGTGGCAAACCGCTGCGTATCGTCTCGCAAGGCGATATTGTGGCACAGAGTTTACAGGATTATTTATGCCGTCACCCGGAGATTGCACAAGACTTGTCGCAGGGGCATACCTGCCACTATTTGACTACTGAGTCCGCCGACAAATTTGCCGAATCGGCGACTATTTTTCTGGACGAACATATTGAGGCGGAACATATTGAATTATAATGGAATATATTAGTTTACACGAACAAATATGGCGTAACAACACCCGCTCGGTATTGCTGTTGTTGGCTTTCCCCTGCATCATCTTGCTGATGGTGTGGATTTTTCTGGTTCTCTTGGGGGCATTTTCTGCCGGTTCTAACCAATCCGGCGCGATGGTGATGGATTGGGACGGTATCAACTATACCTTCCTTTCCGCTATACCTTGGGTTGTCGGTATTGTGGGAATATGGTTTCTGATTGCTTATTTTCTCAATTCACGCATGGTGCAGAATACTGTCCATTCGCGCCCGTTGGAGCGCAAGGATAACCCGCGCGTGTATAATATTGTGGAGAATTTGTGCGGCAGTTGTGGTATGGCAACCCCGCAGATATATGTGGTGGACGACCCTCAACTGAATGCTTTTGCCAGCGGCATTAACGAAAAGAGTTATGCCGTGACACTGACGACGGGCATTATCAATCTGTTGGATGATGAGGAACTAAAAGGCGTTATCGGTCATGAGTTGACTCATATTCGCAACCGTGACACACGGCTGCTGATAACAAGCATCATTTTTGTAGGTATTGTGGCTACGCTGATGCAGTTGATTATGCGGAGTATGTTTTTTGCTCCGCGCAGCAGGAATGACAAAAACGGCGTGAGTGTCCTTGTCATGTTGTTGATAGGTTTGGTATGCTGTTTGGTGGCGTATCTGTTCACTATCTTGACTCGTTTCGCCATCTCCCGCAAGCGCGAATATATGGCGGATGCCGGCGGTGCCGAGTTATGCGGCAATCCGCGGGCATTGGCTTCGGCATTGCGTAAAATTTCGCGCAATCCGGGTCTGGATAATGTGAATAGGGAAGATGTGGCGCAACTGTTCATTATGCGTCCGGACGAGATGAAAACAGGCATGATGAAATTCATGAATTCGCTTTTCTCTACGCACCCTGACCCCGAAAAACGTATTGCTTTATTGGAACAGTATTGATTTTTTTTTCTCCATTCTGAATGTGACACTAAAACTCTAACCTCCACACAGCGTGTCTGAACACCTAAATGCAAAAAATTTGCACATTTCAATTTTTTGTTGTAACTTTGCAGTGTGAAATACAAACATCCCAAACGCAAATTATATGAGTCAAGTAGAATTAAATGAGGAAAAGCAGATTCGTTTGATGGTTAATCACGATACATCAAGTGGATATTTGCGTGCCAAAAGCGCCAATGTAGAAGTGACAATTTTAGAAGGCAATGACATTATTTGTGAGCAAGGAGAACTTCGTAAAGTTGTTGGGCATGTAACACCCTCTGATCACCCTGCTACTACAACTCATTTTGTTATCAAGTAGCATGCCCCTTCGTCTGCGAATATTAGCAGGTCCCAATGGATCTGGAAAAACTTCTGTATATCAAGAACTCCGAGAGAAATTCCATTGGGGTGTATTTGTTAATGCTGATGAAATAGAAACCTGCTTGCGAAATGAAGGTTTGCTTGATTTGCGCGAATATGGTTTATCTAATATTTCACAAGAGCAGTTAAAAGCGGCGTATGATGTGTATTTCTCCAAGTGGGAATCTTCCTGTAAATGGAATAATGTGCAATACCAAGCAGGGGTTGTAAAGATAGCAGATGCTCAATGTGTTAATTCCTATTTTGCAGCGTTTTTAGCCGATTTTATTAGGCAATCTTTGATGAATGCAGGTATCTCGTTCTCAATGGAAACCGTTATGTCTCATCCAAGTAAATTAGACATTATGAGACTGGCTCACCAAAAGAAATTTCGCATATATCTGTATTATGTTTCCACAGAATCTGCCGAAATTAATATAGGTCGTGTCCGTACGCGTGTGAAAGAAGGTGGGCATAATGTGCCTGACGAGAAAGTCCGTACTCGATATGTGCGCTCTTTGGATAATCTATTGGAAGCCATCAAGTTGTCTAATAGAGCATATTTGTTTGATAATAGTGGAAAACGGTATCAACTGGTAGCGGAATATGACCAGTCTACTAATTCAATGGAAGTGAATCACTTGACCGAGTGGTTACAAAAATATGTAATTGATAAAATATAGATACAACAAAAAATCAATCGCCTATGACATAAATCAAGCATTTTTTGCACAATAGATAATAATAGCGTTATCTTTGTTTCACACATTTCATAAACTTCGGCAAAATTTTTATAAATGTAGTTGTGAAGTAAAGTTCAACGCTCACTCGTTTCGAGTGGGCTTTACTTCGTAAATTCAACTACAGCAGGTGTTTGCCGATACCTTTGAAATGTGGATTAAAAAGTTTAGTCCACTTTTTTGTGCTGTTTTTGCCTATGGACTACTATCAATCAGTCACTTAATTCAACTAAATCAAGGGGAAAATGAAAGATTACATATTTTTGTTATTGTTAACATTTTTGTTAAATTCTTGCGTAAGTATTTATGAACCGATTGTACATGTCAATAAATATTACGCTCCTGTACAATCGGCTATAATTGTCACGGAAGCACCTGCAAATAGTACCTATATTGGAACTATAAAAACTGTTCCTCATGACAATTCACATCCCTTCGCAGATGATATAAATAAGGCTAAATCCGTTTTATTGCAAGCCGCCGCAGAAGCAGGTGCCAAATATATCATACTCACTAATTATCAAAAGCCGACTTCTGATTACCATTCTCATATTGATTATGAATATGGCGATGGAATTACATTAGAAGCAGAAATGTATCGTTAATTAAAAATTATTTGTATTATGAAAAAAGTATTTTGGGGCATTTTTATTACTCTTGTTCTTTCAAGTTGTGCGTCAGGTATTTATAATCCCGGGCAATCGCACTATGTATTTAACACTAATGTTCTTTTGAGCCAAGCGAACTTTAGAATTGTTCGGAATATAGACATTACTGTAGAGATTAACAATTCTAATCTCAAACGGGTGGATGTAGAAAAAAGTGCTTATGCAGAATTGCTTAGGCAAGCCAATCTGACAGGTAGTCAAGCATTAGCAAATATTGTAGTGGAGGAAGTCCGCCGAGAAAATGTCTCATTATTCTCTTTATTTCGCTTTACACACTATAAACAATATGTTTCTGCTCATGCCTCCGTTATAGAGTTTCTTGATGCAAACGGGCAACCAATCATGTCCAATAACATTACTTTGACCCCATCATCCTTCCCTAATTCTGTAAATCAAAAGGAAGACACTTTAAAAACAGAAATTTCTGATGCAGGAGAAGCTATGAATCTTGCGGAACGATTATCTACATTGACACAACAAAAATATGCAGTGTCATCAAAATATAGCTCATGGAATTTACTTAGGTCGCCATTCTATGTTTCATATATTGAGGTTTATGACTATCTCACTAATACTCCTACCGAAATTAATATTGTAAATCTGGAAACCATTCAACGCTATGTCAATAAAATTATGCAAGGGTTCGCTTCTTCTTTTAAAATAGAAAAAGAACTTAAAATTGCATATAATACTGAAGAAAAAATTCAAATATTTTTGTCATACGCAAAATAAACAAACAAGAGGGTGTGTCGTAACTGGCACACCCTCTTCCCGATTGTTATTTATTGTCTGCTTAACTTGCTAAAACCGCTGTCCGCATCATAACATCAATATAATATCACTGTACTATCTCCTACCTGTATCCGCTGTTTAGAAATTTTGCGGAAGGATTTGGAAATAGGACTGCGGGTGATTGCAAGTGGGGCAAACATCAGGGGCTTTTGTGCCGACAAAGATATGACCGCAGTTGCGGCATTCCCAAATCTTAACCTCGCTCTTTTCGAACACTTCGCTCATTTGAATGTTCTTGAGCAGGGCGCGATAACGAGCCCCGTGGCGTTTCTCAATAGCCGCCACCATGCGGAAGCGGGCAGCCAATTCTTTGAATCCCTCTTTTTCGGCGGTCTCGGCAAAGCCGGCGTACATATCCGTCCATTCAAAGTTTTCGCCTTCTGCAGCAGCCAAGAGGTTGGCAGGGGTGTCCGCTACGCCGTCATGAAGTTCTTTGTACCATAATTTGGCATGCTCTTTCTCGTTGTCGGCAGTCTCTTGGAAGATAGCGGCAATCTGTTCAAAACCGTCTTTTTTTGCTCGAGATGCAAAATAAGTGTACTTGTTGCGAGCCATCGATTCGCCTGCAAACGCTGTTTCCAGATTTTTGTCGGTCTGGGTACCTGCATATTTGTTAGCCATAGTAATTATAATTTATTTTATAGTTTGTTTTGCGAGTGCAAAGTTACATAATTTTTTTGAAAATAGCAAGAAAAAAGCGCAAATGTTTGCGTATATCAAAAAAATGTTGTACTTTTGCAGTCCAATCACCCAATTTGTGGTTGGAACATAAGAAATGCGGCGATGTTGCCATCTACAGATACTGCATCAGCCGTGATTGTTTAACCAAATAACATAAGCGTCATGTATTTGACATCTGAAAAAAAAGCCGAGCTCTTTGCCCAATACGGCAAAGATGCCAAGAACACGGGTTCGGCAGAGAGCCAAATCGCCCTGTTCACTTTCCGTATCAACCACCTCACTGAGCACCTGAAACAGAACCGCAAAGACTTCGGTACCGAGCGCGCACTGACAGGTCTGGTAGGTAAACGCCGCCGTATGCTGGATTACTTGAAAGCAAAAGACATTGAGCGTTACCGCGCCATCATCAAAGAGTTGGGTATCCGTAAGTAATATTCGGCTAACGAAAAGGGCTCTTCCAACAACGGAGAGTCCTTTTTTGTTCATTAAAAAGCGCATAAGAGTAGTATTACAATACCTAAATCACCCGTTAATCACCCATTAATCACCCATTAATCACCCGTTAATCACCCGATAAAAACAGGAAGCGAATATGAAAGCGAATTTATTTATTTCTGCATGCACCGTGACGGCAACTGCCATTATGCTGCTGGCAGGATGCCACACCACGAAGAACACCAGGCACACTGAGTGCGCCTCTGCCCAAAATACCAAGACGGAGCAAGCAGAGCCATTCTCTTCCGAATATACTGCCAAGGAAGACAATTTTGCCTATGCCCTGCTGTCCCAAAGCGTACAGGAAGAGGGTAATACTTTCATCAGTCCGGCTTGTGCAGCCATGGCACTAGATATGTTAACTCCCGGTGCTGACGGACAGACTAAAACCGAATTGGAAACCGTCGTGCCACCTATACGAATCGCCAACTCCGACCAACTGAAAACGGCGTCCGCCATCTGGCTGAATGAGGGATTCAAGGCACTTCCTGCGTATCTCAACGCCAACAAAAGTGCCGAAATATATAGCGGAAAGATAACAGCCAAGAAGGTGAACCGATGGGCGGCAGACAAGACCAACGGAAAGATAACCAAAGTGTTACAAGACCCTGTGGACTATTGTATGGTGCTGACCAGTGCCCTCTATTTTAAGGCCCTCTGGCAATTGCCGTTCAAAGCGCATGCTACGGCAGAGGAAGTTTTCTATGGAAGTCAAAAAGAACACCAAGTGGCGATGATGCACCAGACCGCCCGCCTGCAATACACGGAAAACGAGCACCTGCAAGCCGTGCGGTTGGACTACACAAGTCCCTATTGTATGGATATATTTCTGCCTCGCGAGGGACAAAGCATATCGTCTATAGTGGAGGACATACCGGCTATCCGCTTGGGTGAGGAAGACGGAAAGAAAGTGCGGCTGACCCTGCCTAAAGTGAAAATGGAATACGAGAAACAGTTGAACGACTATCTGAAAGCGATGGGACTGAAGACTTGTTTCACCGGTCAAGCCGATTTTTCCCTGCTGAGCCAGACGCCCGTTATGGTGGATATGGTGAAACAAAATACCTATCTCGCCATTGACGAGGAAGGAACGGAAGCCGCGGCGGTAACGACTGTCGCGATGGCAATGATGGCGCGTCCGCAAGAAGAACAGATATACGAGATGACGATTAACCGTCCGTTCTTGCTGCTGATACGCGAAACGGAGAGTAACCGAATACTATTTTACGGTGTGATTAAAAACTTGTAATCAGTTGTTTTATCGGCGTGCGACGGCAGTGGTCCAAGCCAGCCAAAGGAGGAACATTATGCCGTAAAAAGCGTACTTGAACACATAGGTGTGCATCAAGTCAAACAACTCGGGGTGGAACTCAATAATGAGCGAGATAGCGACAATACGCAGGATATTGATGCCATAGATGATCAGCCAGCCCAGAGGGATAAACCACAACTTATGCACCCACTTTCCCCTTGCGGCAAGAATGAGCCAAAACCAAATAAACGACTGCTTGACAGGCGTGCAACTCCATGCAATGGAGGTGCCGTTTCCCGAATCAAACCACAAGTGCGTGCCGGTCAGATGGACCGTATCGCGCAGCCAACTGACCAAGACGTATGCCGCTTGGGCGATGTGCTGTGCCAAATAATCGAAGAAAGGTGTCAGCACCAATCCGAGAAAAGTAACATCACCCTCGCCCGTTTCGTCGCCATTGACGGTCAGTTTCCACAGCCAATTGGCAGCCAACAGAACAATGACAAAGACAATGATGTCTCTGTACGGCTCGGCTTTGCGCCAAACGGTTTGCAGGCGAAGCAAGATGTCAGATGCATGTTTTGGCATAAGGAACGGCATCAACGGGGCAGGTGTCTCCGTCTAAAAATTTATAGTAGCCCGCCTGTGCAATCATGGCGGCATTGTCGGTGGTGAAAGAGAATGGCGGGATAAACACCTCCCAATGCTGCCGTTTGCCAAGTTCAACCATGGCAGCCCGCAGCCCTGAATTCGCACTGACCCCGCCCGCCACGGCGATACGGGTAACACCGCGATCTTTGGCGGCTTTTTTCAGTTTCGCCAACAGAATGTCAATGACAGTCGCCTGCAAAGAGGCGCATAAATCTTCGCGCAGATGCGGAATACGCTCCGCAAGAGCATCCACCGAGTCGACTCCGTGCGCTTTCATCAAATCGCGCAGTGTATAGAGGAAAGAAGTCTTGAGTCCCGAGAACGAATAGTCATAACCGGCTATCTGCGGTTTGGCAAAGGGGAAACGCGCGGGATCACCTTCTTTGGCGAGTTTGTCAATCCATGGTCCGCCGGGGTAGGGCAACCCCATCACTTTGGCACATTTATCAAATGCCTCTCCGGCAGCATCGTCAATGGTTTGGCCGATTATTTCCATCTTGTTGTATGCTTCCACTTGCACAATTTGCGAGTTGCCACCGCTGACCAATAGGCATAGGAAAGGCATTTCCGGGTGGCGTATTTCCACACCTTGTAACTTGGGACTGGAAGCCACATAGTCCGCACTCGGTTCCACGAAATGTGCCATGATATGTCCTTGCAGGTGGTTTACCTCCACTAGGGGAATACGAAGGGACAACGCCAGCCCTTTGGCAAAACTTGTACCGACCAAAAGCGAACCCAATAGCCCAGGACCGCGTGTGAAAGCAATGGCGGACAGGTCACTTTTGTCCACGCCGGCATGCTTGAGAGCGGCATCGACAACAGGCATGATATTCTGCTGGTGCGCTCTGGACGCCAATTCAGGCACCACGCCACCAAACTCCTCATGCACTTTTTGGGAAGCGATGACATTACTCATGAGCAATCCGTCCTTGATGACGGCTGCCGATGTGTCGTCGCAACTGGATTCGATAGCCAAAATAATCGTATTTTTCATTATATGAATTGCCCCGTAAGGGACTGTTTGTTCTTTTTTATATCTTCCACCGTGCCGGTTGCCACTATCTCTCCTCCTCCGCGTCCACCTTCGGGACCGAGGTCAATAATCCAATCGGAAGCACGGATAACATCGGGGTTATGCTCGATAATCAGCACCGTATTACCCACATCGGTCAGGCGGCGCAGAACTCCCATCAATACACGGATATCTTCGAAATGGAGTCCGGTGGTCGGTTCGTCCAATACATACAGCGTGCGCCCAGTGGACGGGCGTGAAAGTTCGGCTGCCAGTTTCATGCGCTGGCTTTCGCCACCACTGAGCGTAACGGAAGGTTGTCCGAGTTTGATATAGCCCAAACCGACATCTTGTATGGTCTTGATTTTTTTTAGGATATGTGGCTGACTCTCAAAAAACTCCACTGCCTGATTGACGGTCATGTTGAGCACGTCGGCAATCGTTTTGCCCTTAAAACGCACTTCCAATGTCTCTTTCATATAGCGCGTGCCCCCACATACATCGCAAGGTACATATACATCAGGCAGGAAATGCATGCGTATCGTTTTGTAGCCGTTTCCTTGACACTCCTCACATCGTCCGCCCCGTGTATTGAACGAGAAACGACCGCTCCGCCATGCTCGGATACGCGCTTCGGGCAGTTGAGCGAACAATGTGCGGATATCGGCAAAGACATCGGTGTATGTAGCCGGGTTGGAACGCGGCGTGCGACCAATAGGCGATTGGTCCACGGCAATGACTTTATCAATATAATCCTTCAACTCATCGTGTGTTCCTTCGGCATCACGGATAAAAATGCGCTCATAAGGAAGCGGTTTTTGCAAACTGCGGTGCAGAATACGGCGCAAGATAGGGTAGAGAGTCTGGTTGATAAGGGTCGATTTACCACTACCGCTGACACCCGTAATACAAATCATCTTGCCCAACGGAAATTCCGCCGTAATGTTTTTGAGATTATTACCGGAGCATCCGGTTATAGTGAGGTATTGCTGACCGCCGTCTTGTTTGCCGGTCATCTGTTGGTCACTGTTGCAGTTGGCGGGGAATTGCCCCCGGAGATAGCGGGCGGTTAGTGTATCCGATTGAAGTAATTTATCGGGCGTGCCGGCAAAGACCACTTCGCCTCCCAAACGCCCTGCACGAGGCCCTATGTCCACAATATAGTCGGCTTGACGCATCATCTGTTCGTCATGCTCGACCACCAAAACGGTATTGCCCATGTCGCGCAACTCTTTGAGAGCGTCTATGAGCCGTTGATTATCGCGTTGGTGCAAACCGATGGACGGCTCGTCAAGAATATAGAGCACATTAACTAAACGCGAACCGATTTGAGTTGCGAGGCGTATGCGTTGGCTTTCTCCTCCACTCAAACTATCCGATGGGCGGGAGATACTGAGGTAATTGAGTCCGACAGCCAACATGAAACGCAACCGACCACATATCTCTTTCACAATAGGTGCAGCAATGGCTTGTTGCCGTTCGTCCAAATCGGATGTGTTGGAAAGGAATGACAACAACCGGTCAATGTCCATTTCGGTCAGTTCGGCGATGTTTTTTCCGGCGAAGCGGTAACTGAGTGCTTCTTTATTGAGTCGTTTCCCTCCGCAATCGGGACAAATCTCCCATTGTTCATCTTCGCTGTCGTCTTTATTTTCATTCTCTTCATTTGCCGCTTCTACCAGTCGCTCAAACCAGTTTTGCTCATCGTGTAGAATATCATCAAGGTTGTCGGCTTGACTATTGGCGCGAATACGCCCAAGCCCTTTGCAGCGAGGACACCAACCACCGGGGCTATTGAACGAAAAAGTATGCGGGGCGGCTTTCTGATAACTCAAACCGGTTTCTTCATCCATCATATTGCGCGAGAAATAACGCACAGGGTCGGTGCTATCCGCCACTGCCACCATCATGACGCCTTCGCCTGCCGTCAAGGTCTTGTTTACCGAATCGGATAGACGCTTGAGGTCGTTGGCATCTCCGTCGTCGTTTATTTTGAGTCTATCCACCACAACTTCAATCGTGTGATTTTGATAGCGGTCTACTTTCATGCCTTGGAACATCTCTTGCACGATGCCGTCAATCCGTGCATGTAAGTAGCCCTTTTTACGCAGAGTGTCAAATAACTCGCGGTAATGACCTTTGCGGTTTTGCACTTGCGGGGCAAGAAGCATGATTTTACGCCCTTTGTATTCGCGTAGGATAAGGTTAATTATTTCCTCATCCGTCATCTGTACCATCTCCTTGCCGGTATTATATGAATAAGGTTTGCCTGCGCGCGCGTACAAGAGTCGCAGGTAATCATATACCTCAGTAATTGTACCGACAGTGGAACGGGGATTCTTAGAGGTCGTTTTTTGGTCGATGGAAATAACAGGACTGAGCCCTGTTATCTTGTCCACATCGGGGCGTTGCATTTGCCCGATATAGCCGCGTGCATAACCGGGGAAAGTTTCCATATAGCGGCGTTGCCCTTCGGCAAAGATGGTGTCAAATGCCAGCGACGATTTGCCGCTGCCACTCAAACCTGTAATAACCGTCAGCTTGCCTTGCAGCATACTGACGGATATATTCTTCAGGTTGTGTACCCGGGCTCCTATGACCTCTATTTGGTCTGCCATTCTACCAGATATGTACGCGCTTGTCTTCTGGAACGAACATGGGACTATCTTCCGTGATACCCCATGCTTCGTACCAAGCACCTATTTGTGGCAGTGCACCATTGACGCGCCATCTGCCCAAACTATGCGGGTCACTCTTGGTGCGGCGCAGGATTTCCTCGTCGCGTATATTGCCTGCCCATACATTGGCGTAACTGAGGAAGAAACGCTGTTGGGGCGTGAATTCGCTCCCGTTGCATAAATGCGCTTTACCGCTTTGCAACAGATTGTTAAACGCTTGGTAACTTATTTGCAGTCCGCCATGGTCGGCTATGTTCTCACCCAAAGTGAATGCACCATTGGCGTGAACGCCGGGGGCCACTTCTATGTTGTTGAAATAATTCTCCATCACTTTGGTACGGGCATCAAAAGCCGCTTTGTCGGCTTCCGTCCACCAATTGTTCAGGTTTCCGTCTTTGTCAAATTGACACCCTTGATCGTCAAAGCCGTGTGTCATTTCGTGTCCGATAACAACTCCGATAGCACCGTAATTAAACGCATCGTCGGCACTCATGTCAAAGAACGGATATTGTAGAATGCCGGCGGGGAAACAAATCTCGTTGCTGGATGGATTATAGTAGGCATTCACCGTTTGCGGAGTCATATACCACTTGGCTTTATCTACCGGTTTATTAAGGAAACTCAAACTATATTCCTGTTCGAATTTGGAAGCTCGCAGAACATTCTCATACAAACTGAGTGAGGGGTCAATGTCCAAATTCGAATAGTCGCGCCAAGTATCTGGATAACCGATTTTGATGGTGAAAGCATCCAGTTTCTCTTGTGCTTTGGCTTTGGTTTCGTCCGACATCCAATCAACTGCGGCAATACGCTCGCCCAAAGATGCTTGCAGATTCTTAACCAATGACAGCATTCGTTGTTTGTTCTCCTCGGGGAAATATTTCATAACATACATCTGTCCGACAGCTTCGCCCAATGTGCCGTTCACTAGATACACAGCCCGCTTCCATAGTGGTGTCGGTTCCTGTTTGCCACTCAGGATTTTACCGTAAAAATGGAAGTTCTCCATGAACACATCTTGGCTGAGGTAGTCGGCACTGCCGTCAATTACTTGCCAGATGAAGAAGGTCTGCAAATCTTCCAGACTCTCTTCTTCCCACATTAATCCTGCTTCTTTCAGGTGGTTGACTTGTCCGATATTAATACTATCCGTTTCCATTCCACCGAGTGCCAAATAAGTGTGCCAATCAATTTGCGGTACGAGATCTTGCAATTCGGCAATTGACATCTTATTGTAGTTGGCAACAGGGTCGCGCAATTCCACATTGTTTAAAGCCGCTTTCGCCAAACGCGTTTCCATTCGCAAAATCGTTTCAGCAGCCAAATCTCCGTCCAAATAACCGAACAGAGTGAACATAGCAGCAATATGTTTGCGGTATTCGTCCCTAATCATACGGGTATGCTCGTCCTCGTCAAAGTAATACTCCTTTTCGCCCAAAGCAAATCCCGCTTGGCACTCGTTGAGGATATTCATGCTCGAATTCATAGCATCAGCATCCACATACATGCCCCACAAACTGCATTCTAAACTGGTGGCAATATAGCGCAGCAGTTCGTCTTTTGATGTTATATTCTGTATCTTCTCGATGGCAATATAGGCAGGGCGGACACCTAACGAATCGCGTTTGGTTGTATCCATCACCAATTGGTAGAGGTCACCTATTTTCTGTTCAATGGTACCGTGTTGGTGTTGTGTGCTACCTAAATCGGTTATTAGTCCGTTCACCTGCTCCAAGTTACGCAACCCGAGTTCATCAAAAGACCCAAATCGGCTGTATTCGGCTTCCAATGGATGGTTCTTCATCCATCCGCCGCAGGCGTATTGGTAGAAATCCGTTGCAGGATTAGCGGTAGTGTCTAAATTATCTGCTACTATTCCCTCTCCGAGCGACTTTTTTCCACATCCGGCCATCATCATTACTGCCATAATCACAAATAATCCTTTTCTCATTATTGTATCAATTTACTTTCTTATATTGAATTCGATTTTGGGGTGCTGCATATTGCTCAGGAATATTGCCGCCCAATGTTTTCATCAAATAGTTTTGCAGGCATTCAGTATCGGTGACGATATTATCTTTCAGTATCTTGGCGTTTTTCAATCCGCGCGATTCTCCCTCATACACCACATAGTTCGTTCCGGCAATCGTGTAATGGGCTTTTAAGTCGAGCGGTTGCCAAGTATCGTTTTTCAAAATTTCGATATTAGATACACGGCGTGGACCATTGACGGTGAGTTCATTTTTCTCATTCCAGTTCAACTCCGGGTGTAAGGTTGAGTCAACGAGGCAACGCACGCCGCTGATTTGGGCAAATGAACCCAATTCACGAGGACATTTATTATAAACCTCTTCCAATGCGTCTGCCAATTGTTGTCCGGTCACTTGTGCCACACACATAAAGTCATTAAATGGAGAAACATTGAGTATCTGCCCGTAAGTGATATCTCCCATCACGATACCTGTTCGTATACCACCTCCGTTCACCCATCCTATATCGGTTTTTAATTGTTCCCGATAACTATCTGCCACCAAATCACCCAAGTTGGTTTCCTGGCGGCGTACGGCACGCTGACCGTTCACATGGTCGTACAACTCAAAAGGAGTATAAGCCACCTCTTGATCCATAATGGGTCGCATCTGCTCTACTACTTGTTGATATGCTGCATGCGTTTGCTGACTTACGGGCAAGTTTTGGGAGGAATATAGTTTGACACGCGGTGCTTCACCACGCTTCAGGGTGAGACAACCGACATTGGTTAAACCGGCCCCTGTTTGGGCTACAGTAATCGGCTCGTCTTGGTCTTGCGATACAATGGTCGTGTTCACAATAGAGTGGCTATGACCATCTATAACCACATCTACACCATGTAATTGTTCCACCAACTGCCACGAAGCCATGTGGTCGTCCAGCGGATCGACACCCATGTGGGTAAGCAATATGACCCAATCCGGGCGCCCCAAACGGGCAAGGTCAATGGTGCGTTGCACTTGCTGTACCAATGAGTCTTTGGTAAACGAGCATAGGCGGTTGCCTTCTTTATCAAAGACAGCATAGGACTCCAATTGTTCTGTGGCAGTTGTGAGTACGCCGATAAAGGCAACACGGTAGCCACCTATTGTGCATAGATTGAAAGCGGGTAAACAATTTTTGTTGTTCGCATCTTTCAGGTTGGAACAAACCATAACGGTCTGTTTCAACGAGTCACGCATAGCCAGCAGATGACCAACTCCATAATCAAGGTCGTGGTTACCTACGGCAACGACATCATAGCCGATGGCGTTTATCATATCAATGCAGAATTTTCCTTGGGACATAGAAGCGTATCCCGAGCCCTGCATATAGTCTCCTACAGAAATGGTAAGAACGGGATAACCTTCGGCTTTTAGAGCATCGCGAAACCCTGCAAGATATTCATAACGGTCAATGGAACCATGCACATCGTTATCAAATACGATTTTGAGGGGTTTTTCTGAATCAACGGGTGTTTGTTTTGCATCGGCACTGATCCATGCTACTTGCCCTAAACAGAGGGCACAGAGTACTAAAAATTGCTTTTTCATTTTAATGGTGTTATAATGTTATTTGTATTTTATCGAGTCAGCATTAATTTGATATTAATACCTGCGTTGTCGTTCTTGATGGGATAAGAAGATGAGATGAGCGGAATGGTCGATTGGTGGTCATAGAAGAACTGCACATTCACTTTTTGCGAGATAACATAGTCGGCACTGATTTTCAGTCCCCACACCTTGTTGCCGTTGCTGGCTTGAGTCAGGTTCTCTTCCACCTTGCGGAGCAATGTTGCCACATTCTTATAGGAAAAATCGGCAGTCAGTTTGAGATCGTTGCTCACTTTGCGCTGTCCACCGTTTTTGGTTTTGGCGGTGAAATGCAGGTCCTTAATGGTGTACCCTGTACCGACTATAATCTCATCCGTATGTCCCTCGGTTATTTGAATGGAGTTGATATTCAGTGTGGCAGTGCGCTGTTTGCGGTATTCGGTCTTGATGAGCAAGGAGTTTTTGAGGGTCATATTAACACCAATTAACGGTGAGAAGGACTCGGTGATGCTGACGGACCCGATATCGAACGCGTTGCTTGGAATCGGAGCCCCCGAGGTGGCATCACGGCGGAATCCCAGTGTTTTGTCGCTGCCGTCGCCGGCACCTAACCATGTGGAATAACCTGTGTAAGAACCGATAGCATATTTACAGGTGTACGCATGGGTCAACATGAATGATTTGAAGTGCTCCTTAACGGCAGGAATGCGCCCAAGCCCATCGAAATTGACACTCCAGTTCGGCATGATGTGCAGAATGTCCAGGAACGGGTTGAAACTTATCCGGTTCACATCTTGTTTGGTGTATGCGGATAGGAAGGCAGGTACCAGCACATCCGCCGAACTACGACTGACGGCACCCAGACTGCGGTCATAGCGTTGGCCGCGAATGGAATCGCTAAATATGCCGGTGGGGTCAAACTGCGGGTAACGAACATCACGGTAGCGCTCCTCCATGCGTTGAGTCATAGCAGCCCTGTTTTCCAAGAATCGGTCAAAAGTAACGGAAGCGAAGTTATCGCTGGGTTTGCCGATTTTTTCAAAGGCCGTGGCAAGGGCTATTTGAGTGATGTTGTATGAACCATTCATCGTTTCTTGCATAGCATACATCGTGTGCCCCGAGTCATCTATGGCTCCCGAATAGAGCATAGATGAAGTGCGTGCTTCATAGCGTTTGCCGTTAACTTGTATCTTAAATCCGGGGAAGGGCTCCAATGTTATTTTTACATCAAAGTCAGAAGTGCTTGCCATAGTGGCGGGCTGCGAGATACTATCGCTCAGTGCCAACCAACCGTTGTCCCTTGCTTTATCCATGTAGTTCTTCGGGAAGAAACCGAATGCAAAATCCCAACCAGGAGCATAGGTAGAGCCGCCTTGGTGGTCCTGACCAAAGAATCCGATTTGTGGATAGAATCCCGGTACGGTCATTGCATCTGTTTTGCGGTAAGTAACTTGTGCGCGGCGAATCATGGTGCCGAAATAGGCGGCAAAGTCCATAGTCAATTCGGCGGGAGTACGCTTGTTGGGATCTTTGGTCGCAACTGCAATAGCGATGTTCTTTTTGTTATCCTTGCAAGTAACAAGAATCTTGCTCGGACCGTCTTTTTTGAAAGTAATGTGTACCGATTTCCCGTTTTCGTCTGTGGCGGTAACCAACAAATCTTCCGAATTGAGGCGGTGGTTAATCTCTTTGGGTTGGCCTGCTTCCAGATCCACTGTCTCCGAATAAGTCTTTGGCTTGAAAGGACGGCGCGAGGTCCTGCCCGACATGCGTTGATTGAGTTGCTTCCAATATTTGGACTTACCGTATAGTGTTTCCAAATTGGCTTGCCCATCTATTTGCCACGAGCGGGACGATTGGGCCGTATTACCGAAATTAGTTTGAGACGATGTAGACACCGTCCTGTTCCATGTGTAAGTACCGTTGTACGATGCATTGGCAGTTAACCAATCCATGTACGGAATGCGGTTGAACGGCACACTCCAGGTGGCGGTAAACACCTGTTGATATGTGTGCGGTGTTCCCCAAGTACGCAAACTGCGTTGAACGGTATCTTTCCACGCTTCGTAATAATCATGTGTAAATTCATACTCTTTGATGATTTCGGGCGTGTAATACCCTTCGTCCACTGTGGAGTTCATGGCTGTGTGGAACGAGAACTTGAGGTTCTTGGTTAAATCATATTTGAAATCAAAGTTGCGGCTCCAAGTAAAGTCCTTACTGAAACTCAAATCCTGACTGCTCTGTCCGTCCTGGTCAGGTTGGTTAAAGTCGCGCATCTTCAAGATGGAGAACGAACGGTGAACATCCGTATTGAATGACCATGATTGGGGCAGATAATAAAGGTTGAATTCGGTCAGGAATTTGACATCTTTTACCTTTTCTATCTTTTTGAATGGTTCCCATGGTTTTGGGTTGAAAGCGTAGGCGTAAGTGAAGGACCCTTTGTGCTCGGTGGTCATGTCTTTTGCAATCTCGGGTGTGCATTGGTTTTGTTTGTTGTAGGACACCGACAAAGAGAAGTTGGCGGGATCGTAGAACATGTCTTTTTTCTTGGAGTGGATATCCACTTTCATATTAGTCAAACTCCACGATGTCGATTCTTGTATCGTATTTGCCATGTTATTGATAGAATCTTTTTCCTCCTGGGTGGGGTAGGTTTCCAATGACTCTTTCAACTTGATATCCGTATCTGTCGGGTCGTATTTGGGTGCGGTAATGTTTTTGGAGTAACTGACATACAAAGGAATATGCAGTTTGGCTTTTTCAGGGAACAGACGACCGGCTTCCATCGCGGCACTGACTTGGAACTGGTAGAAATTGTCCATGTTTCTGCTTTGTACATTACTTGCTATACCTCCAAATCCTGCCGTTTCTACGCGTCCGGACAAGTTCAATTGGGCGATGTCGCTGATGCCTAATCCGATGTTGGCCATAGCAGCCATACCGCCGTCTTCGTTAAACTCGCTCAAGCGTAATTCGTTTACCCAAACCTCGCCGTCCAAGGTTGTGCTCTTGCTGTCGGAGGATACACCGTTGCGGTTTCGCACACCGATAACGATATATTCAACATCTTCCAGCGTCGGGTTACCCAACACCGTGATGCGGTTATTGGGCTTGCCGTTAGCATCGTCATATACCGAATAGGGTTTGGTATTGCTTACGTTGATATCGCCGGCCCGTTTGGCTTTGTTGCGTGCTGTCTTAGCATTCGTCAAGGCGGTAAAGGGGAAGTCAAAGTTATTTTCCGGTCGCCATACTTTTTCGCGATCGGCTTCGTTATCATTATTGTAATTGGTGCCTGCGGGAGTAACTTTCAGGGGTACTTCATATTCGTAGTAGTTACTGGTCATGTCAGTTCCCAAACGGATGAAGCAGGTCAATTCGTTATCTTGTAATTCGCGTTCTTGCGGAATGGCTTCGGCATGAACAAACATCTGTAAGCGTTTGTAATTACGCATATCCATCGTAGTGGATTTATATACGGCACGGGCGTTGTTGTAGTCCAAATTATGAACGCGCATGACCAATGCTTGTTCATCCTGTGAAATCAGTTGGGCTTGACCGGGGTCGGTCTGGCGGCTGATGCCGGGTGGCAATACATAGTTGATGGGCGAGCGTTTGCCGTCCTGCTCAATGGAAACCGCTTGCACATCTAACGATGAATTGGAACTTGGTAAAGTGGTGTTATAGAGGTCATTTTTCTCGTCTATATATAACCCTTTGGTGTAGTTACGCCATTCGCCGCGTACCAAGTCCATGGTGGCAAAGCGCAATGTAGTTGTTTCTTCGCAGCCGGTTAGGTAAATACGCATAAAACGGATAGACTTGAAGTTGCGTATTCCGCCTATTGTGCGGCAGACAGATGTGTCTCCCTTCAAAGGAATCTTAAACTTATACCATGTCACTTGTTCCGTATTGCCATTTTTCAAAGTGACATCAGTCACCATCTTTTCGGAGATAAAGCGTCCGCCGTTTTCAAAGTCGGTCGGGTTCAAATCAATGGCGTATTCATAGTATTTCTCATATTCGTTTAGTGTGTTGTCTTGGTTGATATCTTCTATATCGGGTGTCAGCGTGGACGCCGTTCCGTAGTCCGATCCGCTTGATTCAGGCGAGTTTCCTTCCAAACCGTTGTAATGTTTATAGCGGTCTAATACGCTTGTATGGGCATTGTCATAGTCATCTCCGCGATAATAGTGGTAATCGTCACCTGCAGGGTCGTTTAGGGGTGAGAACGGATCGGTTTGCCATTTTTGTAAGGTATCGGTATTGATATAGTTCTTCAGCGCATCGACATAGTTACTGTAGGTGGGGAATGTCTTTTCTTGATTGCTACTCAGTCCGTTTAATCCCACATCTTGGGCATCGCGTGCTCCGGCTTCGTTGGAGAAGGCGATAGTCGTACTGGTCGTGCGTGGCACACGTCCCCAAACGGTCGTCTCTACCATAGATTCGTCGTTGGCGTTGACGGGCAAACCATGCTCAAAACTCTTTTTCCCGTCGCGCAATATATCTTCGCTTACATCGCCCAAATCAATATACATTTTGGCTCCCTTATAATCTTTGTTGGTCAGTTTGGGGTCCATAAGCCAGAATTCGATGTATTCAATATTGGCGCGTTCAAAGTCGGTATTGTCTAATCTCCGCATCATGCCACCCCATCGTTTGGTAGGATTGGTCAACCGGCCGTCTTTGGTATATTGATTATTAATGTCGCCTATATACACATTATACGGGCCCCGTTCTTGCGGATAGAAAGTCAGGTTCAGTACGCTCAATCGCGTGTCCTCGTTGGCAAGCGATTCTTTATTAGGGAATAATTCTTGTTGATAGATGATACGGGTGCGGTGGTCGGACAAAATCTCCACATCGTCCTTAATGTGAGGCGGTGTATTGGTTTGCGGATGCCCGAAAATGGGATCTACGATGTACCAACTCAACAGCGCGCGGTTTTTGTTATATTCCGTGTTGTTGCTCAAGTTGCTTTCCGTAAATCGGCTCGGAGTGGAACTCAAAAACCAGTTGCTCGGGAAATGGACATCAATGGCAGTCGTAGTGGACTCAAAGTCGTCTATATAACTGGTACCTGTCTGTCCCACATCTTTGGTGTGTCCGGGAATAAGGTGGGCAAATTCGGCACCTATTTGTAGCGTACTGGGTGCGGTGGCGGTTATCCATGGAATCTTGTCCAAAGCGTTGGTCAGCCACATCATATCGGTCTTATAATTCAGGTTCAACCCCCAAATGGTGTTCGAAAGCGGTTCATTTCCTGCATTGACTTTGGTGGTGAGCGGACTCTCGCGCAGGTGCATCAGTGTTCCGCCAATTGAGAAGTCTTTGCTGAAATCGTATTGCAAATGTAACCCGTACAATCCCTTCCGCTGCATGCCGAAGGTGGATTGGTTTTCCAACTGCACATTTACGCCCGTCCCGGATTCCAAGATGGATTGGTTCAGAATAGTAACGATACCCATAGCGTAATCCACCGTGTAATCCACATTCTCCACTAAGGTTGCACCGCCGGCGGTTACCTTTACGCTTCCGCGTGGCACATTCATGGCGTTCAATCGTATTTCGCTGCTGTTCGACCCCTGATATTTACCGGTCAGCACGAACTTGTTCTTTTCGCTCATTTCCTGTGCGATGACCAATGTAGAGTCGTATAATTCCTGGAAGCAGTATTTGTCAATCAATTTCTTATTTGTTCCGCTGGGGTCTATCTGACTGGCGAGGTGGCTGCCAAACGGTTCCAATACAGGGAAAATGATTCGTCCCATACTGCTGAGTACCGTGTATCCCTCCACATAGTCGAATCGTCCGTCGGGATAGGGGTTGTTGCGTTGGTCCAACCGGTCGGCATTAAGAACACGAATCAATTGTTTGCCTTTGGTTAATGCTCCTTCCGGAAGGTATTGCACCTCTTGACCGATGGAGTCGTTACGATATTTGACATACAATTCAAATTTGTCGCTGGTCATGCTGCTGGCGCCTAACGAGTAGATGTTTTTCATCATCAGATGCCAAGTACCGTATTTGTCGTTTCTGCGGGTTGCTACAGGGATAGGTGCCGTGTTGCTGCTCCGCAACATTTTCAATATCAAGTTCGGTGCACGGTTACCGGTGCCTTCGTTGATAGTGTTTTGGTCAGAGGCGAACTCACCCACTTGATACACTTTGCCGCCATAGGTGTATTCGTATGCAACGGCGAGCACTTCGTCTTGTTGCAGTGCCGACCGCAACGAGATATAACCCAATGCCGCATTCAGCGTATATTCACTGCTGGTCAGTAATCGGGCGGATTCTATTTTGTCGTAGTCTTCGCCGCCGGTGAACTCATGACTGCTATATCCCCAATCTACGGCTTTGCCTTGCAGATAAGCCGTTACGCTTTGTATGTCGCGCACTTGGGGCTCGTTTTTCACTTGGGCATACAGCGTGTTGGCATCGTTGTGCGGAAGCCCTCTGTCGTTTGGCTTGTCTGTACCGCCGAAGTATTGGTCTAACAGGTGGTCTCTTTTGGATTCACCCAAGTCGGTAAAGGCGATGATATTGCGGGCTTGGTCAAAGGTGGCGCGTTTATTGGTTACCCAAACTTCAATACGGTTAATCGTTACACCACCTGTGGCGTAAGGCATATTGGCCATAGACTGTTCGTAGTTGTCACGGAAATAGTAACCAAGGAAAAAGTGCTTGTTCTCATCGTAGTTATCGGCTTGCACTTCAAATTTGGTCATCTGTGCCCCGCCTTCCGACGATGCCGATTGTGTCTCGCTGTTCTGTTGACTGATTAAGCCCTGTACGGTCAAGCGCCCGAACTTCAAAGTTGTCTTGATACCGAATAGCGCTTGGCTTCCCTGTATCAAACTTGAGTTGAGATCCAAACTTACATTACCCGCCTCGATGGATTGGATAATGTCGTCTTCTTCGCCTTTGTAGGCAATCTTGACATTCTGCTGGTCGGCGGCAAAACTGGCTTCCGTATTGTAGTTCATCTGCAGTCCCAACCGGGTGCCGACGGTACCGTTTACATTCAGTTGTATTTTTTCGTCAAAGTCGAATATATTGTTGTTTCGGCTCCGATCCGTCAGGGCGGGGTTATCTACATACTGATGCTTAAATCCGAATAATAGTTCGGCACTACCTTGCAGTTTTAGTTGTACGCCACCGGGACCGAACACTTTGTCTGCCGGACCGATGTTGAATTTCATGTCCGTAATGTCGAATTTCTTTTCGTTGTCGTGTTCGACCTCGCTTATTTTTTGTTGCCAGTATTGGTGGATGAATTGTTTCTCCGTGTAGTCTTTGTATTCTTCGGCGGACATCAAATAGGGCGTCGTGATATCCAAGTCGCCCACTTTGGTATGCATCACATAATATCCTGTCTCCGGCTGATAATCCACGGTGGTGGTCAAATTATCCGGTTGTTTCAGGGTCATGTTGCTGCCGAATAGTGGGGGGATGATACGCCCTGTCGTGTCGGCTTGTTGAATCGAGTCGGCGCGGGACAATGTCTGTGCTGCCAAACTGATTGGCAGCGCAAGCAGAAGGAACACTATGTATATCCGTTTGTGCATTGTCAATCGTCAATCGTTATAGCATCTTCAGTGCTTCGCGAATAACTTGCTCCACGGTGGCAGCGGGATTTTGTTTCAGTATCTTGTCGGCGGCTTTTCCGCTGGCTGCGGCTGCGAAGCCCAGCATGGTCAGTGCGCTTACCGCCTCGTCTTTCACCGGATTGCTCTCGGCGGGGAACATCATATATTGTGCCTCGTCAACCGTGCTTTGCGAATCGCCGAGATCCACTTTCAGTATCTTGTCTTTCAAGTCCACGATGATACGCTGTGCCGTTTTGGGGCCCAGTCCTTTCACCTGTCCGAGGGCTTTACTGTTGCCGGTGGCAATTATTTGACGCAGTTCGCCTGCGGTGTAGGCAGACATAATCATTCGTGCCGTATTACCCCCAATTCCGCTCACGCTGGTCAGCTGCAAAAATATCTCGCGCTCGCCTTTGGTGGCGAACCCGAATAAAATATGCGTGTCTTCGCGGATAATTTCCGTGGTGTATAACTTGGTTTCTTTTTGGTCTATCAGTGCCGAATAGGTGGGTAAGGCAATATTCACCTCATAGCCCACTCCTGCGGCTTCCACTACGGCATAAGTGGGATTCAGTTCAGCAAGTTGTCCTTTTACATAATCTATCATACTCGTCCGCATAGGCGCACGCTGGCGCAAATTAGCATGCAAAGGTAGTGTTTTTTTTTTATTTATGCAAATTTGCGGCGCGGAAAATAATTTTTTTGTAAATTTGTGCGCGGTTATTTGTTTTTTCAATTTCTTTTTGTTATCTTTGCATTCGATTTGGTATGTATATTGCTATTGCGGGAAATATCGGGGCAGGTAAGACCACGCTAACCAAGATGTTGGCAAAGTATTATGGCTGGGAACCACGCTTTGAGAGTGTGGGATTCAATCCGTATCTGGAGGATTATTATACGGATATCCGGCGTTGGTCGTTCTGCTTGGAAACGTATTTCCTCAAAGAGCGTTTTAAGGACATGCTGGCGGTTATACAGTCCGGGCACACCATTGTGCAGGACCGTAGCATTTTTGAGGGGGTGTATGTCTTTGTCCGTAATAATTACCGGCGTGGTGATTTGAGTGACAGGGACTATGAGACGTACATGGAGTTGTTCAACCATCTGAAAAACATGCTGCCGCTGCCCGACCTTATGATTTATCTTCGTAAGTCCATTCCTGCCCTTGTTACCCAAATTCAAAAGCGCGGACGCGACTATGAGCAGGGGATGCAAATTGATTATTTGAAGGACCTGAACGAGTGCTATGAGGACTTTATCTTCCACCAATATGAGGGTAGAGTATTGGTCCTTGATTCGGACGAAATGGATTTTGAAAATAACCCTGCTGACTTTAGACATATCATTAATAAAATTGATGCGCAATTATTCGGTCTTTTCTCCGAAGAACAGTGGAAAAACTAAACCTGTTAAACCTGTTAAACCCGTTAAACTGATATATTATGCATATAGCGATTGCCGGTAATATCGGTTGTGGTAAGACCACACTCACCAACATGCTTGCCAAGCATTATGGATGGATTCCTCGTTTCGAATCCGTTGATTTTAACCCGTATCTGTCCGATTTTTACGGGGATATGTCCCGTTGGTCGTTCAACTTGCAGATTTATTTTCTCAACAAGCGTTTTCAGGATATTGTGGAGATTGCCAAGTCGGATAAGTACATTATCCAGGACCGCACCATCTATGAGGACGCGCGCATCTTTGCACCCAATTTGCACGACCAAGGGTTTATGTCTGACCGCGACTTTGATACCTATTGCGACTTGTTCGAACTGATGATGTCGCTTGTCAAAATGCCCGACCTGATGATATATATCCGCTCCTCTATTCCTAATCTCGTGGCGCAGATTCAGAAGCGCGGTAGGGAGTATGAGGCATCTATGCGTATCGACTATTTGCAAGGGTTAAATGATAAGTACGAGGATTGGGTAAAGGACTATAAGGGTAAATTGCTTATCGTTCCGGGCGATACATGCAAGTTTGGCAATAATCCGGAAGATTTTCGCTGGATAACCGACCGCATTGATGCGGAGATGTTCGGTCTGTTCCCGTTTGAAGGTACCGAGGGCATAGGTAAAGAAATCAAGTGATAGATAAGTTTTTGGACTATATTGCTGTCGAAAAGCAGTACTCTCCCAAAACAGTTCAAGCGTATGGCGATGACTTGCGCGATTTCTGTTCGTTCCTGAATGGGGAGACGGGTAATTTTGACCCGACTGCCGTGAGTGAAGACGATGTGCGTTTGTGGTTGGTGGATATGATGGATAATCGTCATCAGTCGCCACGCAGTGTGCGTCGCCGCCTCAGTTCGTTACATTCGTTCTACCGTTTCTTGTTGCGTATAGGCGCAGTCCGCAAGGATATTACCCGTTTAGTCGTCGCACCCAAAGTGGATAAACCCTTGCCGGTCTTTTTCAAACCTTCTGAAATGGAGCGTGCCACGATGTTTGACGATTCGGCAGACGATTTTGTCTCTATTCGTGATTCATTGATTATCCAATTGCTCTACCAGACCGGTATGCGTCAGGCGGAACTGCTGGGACTGAAAGATGCCGATATCGATTTAGACGCCGCCCAAATTCGCATTTTCGGTAAACGCCGCAAGGAGCGTATCGTCCCTATCGGCGATGCCCTCAAACAACAGATAAAACGCTATCTGGAGGCCCGCAACCAATTGTCCGATTCTGGCATGTTTTTTGTACATACTCATCGTGACGGCACCGTCGCACGATTGACCAAAAGTGTCCTTTATCAAATCGTAACGGCACGCATGGGTGAGGTCTCTACCCTCAAAAAACATTCACCCCATGTCCTTCGACATACATTTGCCACTACGATGCTCAATAACGGCGCCGATATACGAACCATACAACAACTGCTCGGGCATGCCGGATTGGCGGCAACACAGATATACACGCATACTACTTTTGACCAAATACAACGGACCTATAAAGCGGCACACCCTCGTGCCAAAAATAAATAACCAATTAACATTTATTACTATGAAACTGACAGTTAATGCCGTGAATTTCGAGATTGCAGAACGTCTCGAAAAGTACATTGAGAAGAAAACGCGCCGTTATGAGCGTCTGCTCGCCGGCGATAGTGCTGAAATGGAATTGCGCTTGACGGTAATTAAACCCGAAACCAATCTCAATAAACAGGCGCAGATTCGTATCTTGGGCAATGGCGCCGACCTGTTCGCCGAGAAAACATGCGACTCATTTGAGCAAGCCATTGACCTCGCCTTGGAGGCACTCGACCGCCAACTTGAGAAACAGAAGGAGCGCTAAGCCCCTTCTTTTTTTATCCCTCTCTCTAAATCCCTTGCCCTCTTCTTTTCCCCCTTTTCTTCCTCCCTCAAGGGAGGACTGAGGTGGGTCCTGGGAAGTTGGATAGGGTCTTACATTAACCCGTTTTTTGCAAAATACATTTGCATATTTGAAAAATATGTATTATCTTTGCAGTCGCAAAGTGCTTTGAGTGCTTAAATATAGTTGAACTTGGCAACTTTAAAAAGCAAGGACATAATAAAATAATCAGCGTCTGCTATTTGTCTGTC
>JAZUGJ010000004.1:0-7528 GCA_045641145.1 Paludibacteraceae bacterium | reverse complement strand
TATCCCTCTATCAATAGTATACCATAATATAATATATATGTCAATAAAAACTTTTTCATTGCCTAAACTTATTATAACAATTTAGCGGTGTTTTTATCGTGTGCATTTTGCACAAAAATAGCAGGATCTGACGGCATATTTTTTGTATATTTTGACTACGATATTTTCACCGCTATTTTGTTATATAAGTGTGAGGAACACCGCGCGAAAAACCACGCGCCACGCGGTGAACCGCCACCGCGCACACACGGCGCGAAAAAAATGTGTGAGTAAAGAGCGAGAGTGACTCAAACTCTTGGGCTTTGGAATGTCAGAATAAACATTCCTCACGATTGGCTATCGTGGTAAAGCGTCGCAAGGTTAGACTTGCCAAGTCTACCAATGAACCCACGGGGGTTAGAGTGGTTTGGCGCCGACCATTTCTCCACACCCTCTTGACAGATTAAGATGCGACGCTATGCCTGCAAGTCCATTCCTCCCCGTTGGTGCAGGCGGGTTCGGCAGAATGTGGACAAAACTGACCTTACAGTATAACAAAGGTTTGGCAATAAATTTGCTCGGTGTCCGCTCTCCGTGAGTGAGCGGTGGGCATAGAGTTAGGCTATGTCGTAAGAGCCATTGGACGGTATCCCTGCCGTTGCTGATGGTAACGCTAAAGTCCCGTCTTGGGAAGAAATGGGAAAACATATTGAAGTAAAGTCACGCTTTGGTGATAACTGGCTGGCTTCCAAGGAAGTTTGCCGGAAAAGTTATCTTTTGCTGTATCCAAGGATATGGCGGTGCCTGTGGCGCGATTTAACTTATATATGTGCGTTATCCTCATAGATAATGCCAAGGTGGGCTCCACTTCGGTGGAGTCTGCCTTGGAGCGCTCGAACAATCGAGCGTTGCAAGGTGGGCTTGCTCCCACTAAAAAATTATTTGCCCCAAGGGGCGGAAAGAGGTATTATCTATGAAGAACACTAATGTCAAGACCATCGAGGAAGTTATCGCTACCCTGAACAATGCTGCATCTACCCTGTATGCCAAGACCACGGCATACAATGAGGCTGCGCTGAACGCTGATTTCAAGCAGATGGTCGAGCTGGACGAGGAGATGAAAGATGTCGAGAAAGAATATGCTGAGGCTTCTCAGCTCAAGGCTTTCATGACTTTCAAGGCTTCCGAAACTCCGATGCTCGATGCTATCAAGGCTCACAGCTTCAAGGTGCTGAAGCACAAGGACAGCAAGACCTCCGGCTCTACCGTGGCTACTCGTGAGGTAATCGAGGCTGAGCGCCAGTTCGACCTGCGCGAGTTCGATGACTTCTGCGGCAACAAGGCTTCGGCTGACAAGCTGTGGGTCAATTACGCGGAGCGTATGAATATGCTGTGCGCCATTCATGTTGCCAACGAACTCAAGGTCGAGGATCTGGCTACTATCGGCACAAGTTACTTTATCAGCAAGACCAAGGACGAAATTCGTCTGGCTGATGAGAACTCCGATGTGGCTAACCCCATTTCCAACACTCAGATGCTGAAGATGATGCAGAGTGTGTTGGATAAGGTCATCTATGAGGAAAACGCTGAAACCCACAAGAACAAGTACCGTGCAAAGTCTCAGGATGTGGCATGGCTGCTGTTCACCTACGGTCGTAAGGACAGCAAGGGTCGCTTGACTCTGAAGCTGGCTGACCACAAGAATTTCCGCAAGATTTTGGCGGATGTTCTGCATCGCGTTGTGACCAACACCGACTACAAGGTGGCTTACAAGCAGATGCTCGCCAAGTAATTGGCGCCGGGGCAGGGTTATCCTGCCTTACTCCCACAAGTGCAACGCCTTGACGCGGCGTGGGGGCTTTTCACTAAGTTGCACGATGTCCTGAGCAGGACATAAAGCTGTTTTGTCTTGAGCATGACATAAAAGTTGCTCCGACTGCCCGAGGTGGTGGTGTTGGTATAGACTGACGAGCCTTGCCATCAGTAGGAAGAAGGGCTGGATGAGTCCAGCGTGTAGGGCGGTAGCTTATCCTAAAGGGGGTGCGCTTATGAACTGGCGCCAAGTCTAAGGGATATGCTCACACTTCTTTGCCTGGAGTTTGCTAGCGACAAAAGACAAATGGAGAGCGCATATCCCTGTGACCTTAATGCAGCCTATGGCGGTCACAAGCCCGCAAGAAAAATGCAGAGTGAGGTTATTATGTCTGAAGGTCAGAAGGGAAAATAAAAATATAATTTTAGAGGTGTGTTATGCGAGATTATGATGTTTGGTTTGAGGACTCTCATGGTACTAACCATAAAATTTTATCTGCTTCTTCTGTAAGGGAAATCATTTCCTACATGGAAACTGTTGATGATTGTGTCCGTGTAGTTAGCGTAATTGAGCGCTAATTGTTGAAAGTCAGAAGAGAAACTAAGGTAGTCGCGGCTTTAGCCGTTACTATAAGGGAGAATGTTTTGTGTGATTTTCATTCTCCCTTTTTTACATTCTGAAAGGCAAACCTCCTCGTGGTGGAATGTGGTAACATATTTATGCCCAACAAGGGAAATTAAATATGGCTAATTGTCTTAAACTTTAAAAAGAGGTGACGCTGTGACATTAGAAGAACTGGTTGATTTTCTGCGCAAAGATGAGAAAAGCGAAAAGAAATTTATTGTCAATAAGCAAAGGCAAATAGATTTTGCTAAATCTTATCGCGCATTGGAAGCGTTAATTCAAAGGGAAAGTATTAACGTGACTGTCTACTGTGAAGTAGGCGAACTTATTGACGGTTATGCAGTCATTAAGGTTGTTGGTGATGATATTGTAGTAAGGGAAATGAGCAATTTTGCTACGGCTGTCATCAACGCTGATAACATGGAAGTGTTTGCAAAAGACGATGTTGTGGAAATGAATTTTATGTTCCATAACATAAGAACTCGTGTCGCGTAAAAAGGGAAAATGGAAATGAGAAAAGTATTAATGGTCGTATGCGCACTTATTGCTTTTTTGTCAATAGGCGCAGTATTGGTTTCTGTATTGGAAATCAGAAATGGAAATGCAAACGCAATTGTTTGCCTTGTAATTTTTGCATTGATTGCATTGGCTGCTTCAAAGGTAGTTTGCAATCTTGAAAAGTAAACCTATATAATGCCCACAAGGGAAATGCTTTGTGGGTATAATTATGGGCTTAACAATGCAAAATTATTGCCCAAAAGAAAGGAGATAATATGACCAAGTTTGAGCAGATTGGCGTAAATTATCAGTATGATGCTACAACAAGGGAAAGCGCAAATAAGTCTTTTGCATTCTCCTGTAATTGCTGTTGTGCAAAGGGAATGCGATTAGATTGTGACAAATGCGCAATCAGCGCGGTACATACAATGGTAATTGCTTGTTTTGAGTCTAAAAAGGAAAGCAAGTAATTATTAATGGAAGGGAAATGGAAATGAAAGATAAAATTATTACCGTAATCATGCAAATATTCTTAGTCTTTTTTATTGCCGCAGTATGTATTGCTTTCACTAAAAGCAAAACGGCAATCGAAAAGGAAATCCCCGTTGAGAAAATCGTTGTAAAGGAAGTGCCTGTCGAAGTCGTAAAGGAAGTTAAAAAGGGAAATGAGAACCTATACCCTCTGTGCGGAACTGTTGTTGATGTCGATTATTACGATAATACAGTTGTGTTTCAAACGGCAAACGGAAACAGATTTCAATTTTACGGCTGTGAAGATTGGGAAGAGGGGGACACTGCTGCGGCTATCATGGATAGCAATGGAACTGAAACAGTATATGACGACATCATAATGATGGTCAGATATTGCGGCTAAATTAAACAGAAAGGGAGATACATAATGCAAAAGGGAAAGTTTTTTGATGAAGCCATTGCCGAGTTCTTCGATGCCAACTATGAGAAGATGGCAGATGCCGAAATGATGTCTACTATGAATTGCATGGAAATAGAGATGGCAAAGGAAATGGAAATGGGCATGTTTGTCATGGCTGTAATGTGCGAGAGCATTCCCGATAAGGATACGGAAATGAGCATTGCAAGCGAGCCTGAAATTTGCTATATTGAGTATAGCGCAACTAAGGCAAATAGCCATTCTGACAAGGCAAAACATCGCCGTCACCGTGCTGGTTGCCGTAAGGCAAAGGCAAAGGCAAACAAGGCAAAGGTTGCCAACTCTCGTTATGTGACTGGTGCATCAAAGGAAATTAAAAAGGCAAATCACCGTGCCGTGCGCCGTGAGTATGGTATCCCTAATTGCAAGGGAAATTGCTCGCATAAGGTTGCGAGTTATGAATATCCGTGGTAATAGAAAGGAGATAAAAAATGCTGTTTGATAGCAACAACAAACCTGGAGTAAGGGAAACCGACATTCAAAGGTTCTTGTCTAACAATCCTATGGCAAGGGATTTAGTCAAAGCCTTTGAAAAGGCAACTGTGTATTTATTCCATAAAAATTGCCGTGATGATTACATCATTACAGGGAAAGGGAGATATTTCTGGTGGAGTTTGGATTGCGGACTCATCTGCGAAATGTCAAACGGAATAAAGGGAGATGCCTTTGATGATGTAATCGGGCACATTTTCTATGATAGCGACTATGCCGTAAAGGAAACTTTCGGTTAAAACTCAGACCTTGCCAATAAGGGAAACTTTGTTGGCAAGAATGTGGGCTTTAACTACACAACATTATTAAGGAGGCAGATATGACTATTAAAGTTTATGATTATGACAACAAGGCAAAGGAAATCAATCTCCCCGACAAGAAAATTATGCACATCTATGTGCATATTTTAAGCGGAGATGAAACTGGAATGATTGTCTTTGAAGATGGAGACATCATTACTTTTGATGCAGGCGATTTTCGCATCATGGGATACGATGACGGAAGTTATGTCGTAAAGGGAGATAAAATTGAGAAATGGATTAATTTCCAACCAACAGGAAGAACTGTGTCATACGAAAGACAAGAAATCTTTTGGTAAAGGAGAAAAAATAATGGAAATCATTCCTTATCATAGTCATTATGCCGTTACGGACGACAAGGGAAATGTGCTGTGTGAATGCGACACACATAAAGAAGCTCAAGAAGAGCTTGAAGAAATGGAGGGCGAATGAAATCTAAGTTCCATATATACACAAAGGAAATAAACTCCAAGCAGAGGCTTTGTATATTTAAGCAAAAGCATAAAGTAATTGCTCAAATGACACTCGTTACAAAGCCCGAAAGGCTTGAGATTTGGGCTTTTGGTGTCGTAAAGGAATATAGGAATAAGCATTTAGGAACAGAGTTCTTAAAGCAAATCATTTCTATGTATCCAACCAAAATATTCTGGCTTGGTGTCGTTAAGGGGAATGACATCGCAAAGCATATGTATGAAAACTTAGGTTTTATATGTGTAGAAGATTGCGGAAGTTTTTTTGCAATGGAAAGGAGAATATAAAGCTTTCCTTCAAACAAATAAATGATTGTAACAAGGAGGTAAAAGATGTATACTGTATACGAAAACCCTAATATTGAAAGTGAGGTTGAAAGAGAACCTCAATTGACGATCGAAACCTATCGTCAAATGAAAATTGAAATCTTAAAGGATTTCTGTATTCCTGTGACGGCAACGATTATTGAGGAAATCAATTATCGTGAAAGCGAAATTGCAATTGATAATTATTGTAATTACATAATTCATAAGTTCCTCAACAGACCACAAATGAGGAATAAGAATTATCTTGACCTTATTAGCAAACACCCAAATATGGAAATTATTGACGAAGATGTCATTATTAAATGTATCGGGGAAAGAGGACTTTATGACCTCAAGGCAAAAGGTCACATTAAGTGTCTTGGTTATAACAATGGCATGAGGCGTTATGAAATTTAACAGAAAGGAAAATTATTATGGAAAACGAATATTATCTGACCCGTGAAGAGCAAAAGAAAATTGCAATTCGTCGCATGAAACAGTTGGATATTTTCCAGCCCTATATCAAGGCGTTTGAAAAGAATGACATAGTAACATTCTTTGAAAACTTCGCTGGCTTTTATGCCACGAAAGAAAATGGAGAAGAAGAGCTGTATAACGCAATTAAGCGTTTTGAGGAGGAGACAGGCAGCCTTGTGTATGCCGCAACTCATGAAATGTTTGAGTTTGGCGAGTGCTATTCTTTCCTTTGTGTAAGCAAATATAGGGAAGATGAGGCAAACACAGAACTTGAAGTGTATAAAAATAAGTTCTATGTATTCTGCTATGTCTGGAACAAGAGCGTACCATATTGCTCCGAGTATGGTACAATTGCCGTGCAGTCGTTCGGTGGTGGCATTCGTCGAGTAAGCTAATCACAAAGGAGAATGAGATGGAAATTGAAAAAAATAATAACATCGTTAAATTTTCTAATGTAAAAATTGGAGAAGTTTTTTATGATCGTGAGCCTTTTTGTAAGGGATTTTATATGAAAATTGCTTACCCCAGTAATGATAAGGCAGTACGATTAGATAGCGGAAACATTGTAAGTATTGACCCAAAAAAGGAGGTAGAAACAGTAATCGGGAAATTTGTTGTAAGCTCACCAATTTCACTTGATTAAAGAAAGGAAGAAAAAATTATGGCAGAAATTAACACCACTAATCACAACAAGAACATTGTTGAACTGCGCTCCGAGTTGGGTGCAAATGGCACCAAGATGGAAAATGTTTATGTAGACGGCAAAAAGTTTTGCTGTGTTGGCTACGTAAACGAAAAGGACAAGCAGGCTTGTCTAAAGGCAATTCAGACTGCCGTTGACGGCAGCGAAAATCTGCATGAAGCAATGATGAAGCTGATGACCATTGCAAACCTTGGCGACAAGGAAGTCGTTCCTGATGAACAGGTAAATGTCAATGGCTATGAGGTGCTTATTTCCTATGAAAAGCGAGCCGCATACGACCACAACGGAGATGAAATTTGCAATTGCCGCGAGCTTGAGTGTGAACTGGCGCCTGAAGCAATCAAGGCAATTCTTACTCCTCGAGTCGAAGCTGCGCTTGCAGAAGATGATGAATGCGATGACTGTTCAGTTACAGTGGAGAGCATCACAACAAGCAAATCTCATTATTGGCCTTACTAATTATTAAGGTAAGGTATTTGTATGATGTAATCCTTTATACTATGCCCTCAACGCAAGTTGAGGGTATACATAAGAGATTAACAAAAAAAATAAAATTTTAGGAGGACATAACAATGAAAAAGGAAACCATCATCAAGAGATATGTAAAGAAGAACGCACTCCCCGACCAGACGCTTTGCCCCGCTATCTCAATCTATTGGGTTGGTAAAAATAAAGGTGCATACTATACTAAAGTGTGGAATAGTGCCACTAATGAAATTCATCAACTTGAAGGGAAGTATGACTGTTATAGTATTAGAAGACATACTAATGTTCCCTATGGTTATATAAGATGTGCATCTTCAAATTATTATTATGTCTATTACGCAAAGTATTGCGGAAACGATATGATTGAAATTGCCGAGGTAATGCTCGATATTCATCGCAATTCTGACTGTACTCAAAGAAATTGGGAGTACA
>JAZUGJ010000003.1:0-4237 GCA_045641145.1 Paludibacteraceae bacterium | reverse complement strand
ATAGACGTTTTTTCATATAGGATATTATAGTATTTCTACTTCAACACGACGGTTGTTTTGACGACCTTCGTCTGTATCGTTGGTGTCGATAGGACGAGTCTCGCCATAACCCTCTGCCTCGATACGGTCGGCAGCAATACCGCGCTCAATCAGTTCCTGACGGACGGCATTAGCACGACCTTCGGACAGGATTTGGTTGGCCTGGTCTTTACCAACGCTATCAGTATGACCCATAATCTTGATGCGTACCTCAGGATTGCGGTCCAAGAAGCCGAACAGTTCAGCCATAGTGGGTTCGCTCATAGGCAGAATCTTGGTCTTATTGGTAGCAAAGAACATGTTCTTGAGGATGAAGACTTCACCTTTCTTAATAGGAATCATATCCACCAACATGTTATCGCCAATGTTGGTCACAATGCCATCGTAAGGTTCGTATCCCACCATGTCAATATGCAGGGCATAGAGGATAGTATCCTGCAACATTGTGCTTGCAGCACCATTGGCAGTGTCGGTGTTGAGAGCCATGAGCTCGTTGGTTGTACCACGGCGTAACACTTGCACTTTTGCAGGCAAAGCCGCACCTGTTTCCGCGTTGCGCACGCGTACGTTAAATATAGGTCTGTGGCGGAGTTGTAAGGTTGTATCCAACAGGAAACCATCGGAAGGAATGGTAAAGGTGGCGGTAGCAGGGTAGAAATCTTGCATGGCGAGACGAATCTCGTAGTCACCTTTTGCCAGTTTCTGTGCTTTCTGGCCATTCTTCATCTGCATCGGCTTGAGTACAACTCTGCCGGTCTTGGTATTAACGATTTCGAGTGTAGCGTTGAGTCGCTCAGCATTGGCTTCGTTCTCTACCTTGAGGTCCAAGTACGACGGTTGAGGCGGAACTTGACGCGGAGTCTTGCCGGGAACTTCAAACTGGATGGTGAACTTGGCACCGATGAAGAGGTTAGTCATTTTAGCGGCAGCATCGTTCATGCCGAAAACGGTATTTGCTCCGGTAGGTTTGGTCTCATTGCCGGTGAAAGTTAGGGGCAATGTAGCCAAACTATTGTTCATATTGAGCAATTCATAATCTGCAAAGAGGGCAACGCGGTAGTGAATGTGCTCGCGGCCGAAGGGCAGACGCTCACCGGGTTTAACTTTCACTTTCTTCTGCTCATCCGGAGCTTGTTGCATCCATTCGTCCAAATCCAAGCCCAATTCCAAGCAAGCCGAGACTGCCAACGGATTGAGTTTGAAAGAACTCTTATCTACTTCGGGCACATCAATGACGCCACCACCGTACTGATGGAGATAGGCATCGTCTTGAATAACCCAATCGTAAGTGCCTTTTTGCTTGTAGCCAAATGGCATTGCGTAGCCGATGCGGGCACCAACGAGGAAGTAGTAACGCGAGAACTGGGCACCGAGCATGATGGGCAATTGGAACATACCGATATTGCGCGTCTCGGCAATGTTGTCGGTCAGGAAATAGTGCGTCTGTGTATAGGGTTTTCCGATTACATCGTACACGCGCTGTTGAGCGAAACCATAAGTCGTTTTGGAATTGAAGAAGTCAAATTCCAAACCGGTCTCAAATAGGAAATGGTTGACCTCAAGTTGGTAGGTAGCTTCCAAACCGGCACCGAAACCGCCTGTGAGTTTCTTGTTCATAAGGGGAGCGTCGGCAGCTGTTGAGCCCTCGCCGAACTGCTTGAGATTGTCAAACATGGCATCGTAGCCCAACCGCGGAGAGAGGTTGAAGTAACTGATAACATCAGGTTTCTCCTTTGTGTTCTCTTCTACTTTCGGAGCACGCAAAGCCGCCAGCTCTTGATCTTCCTGCGCCTGGCGTTCTGCTTCGGCCTTTTGGGCTTCTGCAGCGCGTTGTGCAGCAACACGCTGACGCTCAGCCGCCACTTTTTCGCGCTCGGCCTGTGTCTTGGCTTGCTCTTTGGCCTTTTGTGCCTGTGCTTTTTCGCGTTCGTTAGCCGCTTTGGCCTGTGCTTTCTGCTTTTGCGCCTTGGCTTTTTCCTGCTCTTTTTTGCGCTTGGCAGCCGCTTTCTCTTTTGCTTTCTGCTTCTTGGCTTTTTCTTTCGCTTTCTGCTTTTGTGCAGCCGTCATCTCTTTTTTATCGGCAGCGGAAACAGTGGTGACGGTGTTGGCACTGAAGCCAATCAGGAGACTTAAAACAAGAATGGTACGAAGTATATGTTTCATAATTGTGTCCTCCTAAATTTATTTGCTGAATACCAAGAATTTGAATGTACGCTGATGCCCTGCATCCACTTTGAGAATGAATAACCCGGGTTTGTCAGGTGCTTTAACTAAACCGCCTCCTTTCGGCAGATTGGCAGTGGCATATTCGTTGCCGTCCGGTCCGTACCAAGTGGCAGTACCATCTTCCAAAGCATTAACGAAGACTTGGTCTCCCATGTGTGCTACATTTTGACCGATAAGCAACGCTTCGCTGTTGGGTTGGGCTTTGAGTTGGTCATTATATGCGGGATCCAACGGAATCGGGCAGGAACAAGTATTTGTGGGGGTAGATTGCCATGTGTCACGGATTTTGAAGCATACGATGTACCATGTTTTTGCTTGTGGCGCTTGTGCGAGTTCAAGGACTGAACTCTTTTGGTCTTGCAAAACGGCAATCAGATTATTGTTTTCATCCACTTGCTTCCATTCAAAATCGGTAAGAATTTGGTTGGGGAAGGAGTCTTTCATAACGCCGATAACATTAGCAAAGCGCTGCTCCATGTAGTTTCTATAGAATTCTAATTTGAAGCTGAGCATAGTGTCCAACACACTATTGGGACATTCCGAACCAATACGGAGTTTTAACCCATATTCAGTATGGTCTTCTGCTCCGTGAGGAACATCAATCACCAAACTATCATCGGTAATGTGTAACATAGAAGGAAGGAAGCCAGCGGCCTTTGCAACATCGTCAAAAGTCAAAGACACACTATCGCCGGTAAGTGATACTCTTCCCGGATTACTGAGATAAATGGTATATTTGACATTGTCATCGCCTTTCTGGGTGCAGGAAGGCATGTGAGTATTGATAACACCAATTTTGTAGTTACCGATGGTTACACGGATAGGAATACTATCCATCAATGATTGCCCTTTGCAGACATTGGATGAACTGCGGTATATGAGGCAGTATGCCTGATATACTCCGGGGTCGTAATAATGATTGACAGAGTCCTTGTTGGTGTCGTCGATTTGTCCATCGCCAAATCCCCAAACGATTTTCTCGTATTCATAGTCAGGGTGGCAGGCAAACTTGACGGTGTCATCACCGCAGAGGGAGTTGTCACTATCGGGAGTAAAGATTTTACCGTTGATGGTGATGTATTGTGTGAGAGGTTTGGTAGCACCACCGGCAGAGTAACCATAGGATTCGTTCTCCGTAAAGCCATACACGTGGGCAATGAAAGAACCCTGTTCGTTTTTGAGGGTATAGGTGCTAGCAGTACTTCCCAGATTCTTTCGGGTGAAATAATAGATGTCACTACCTTGAATTTTGTTGAACTCGTTAGAAATACTCGTTCCGTTGAGTGTCATTCCTCCCGGATTAGCGGTTACGATATTCACATTGTGGGCAGTTGTACCATTTTTGCTGGAATATGTGGCAAAGGTAACTTGGTCAATTTGCTGCTCAACAGGATTGACCCATAACATAGCAGGATCACCATCATTTACGGCATCATAGTGTTTGGAAGTCAAGAATAAGTGTAAAGCGCAAGGGCAACTGGTTTCGATGATTCCATTTGTGCCAACAATAAGTGGGTCGGGCAATACTTTGTCCTTTTGCGGCCCCTTACTGGGTTTTACTCCTATTTCACCAATCTCAAATTCCCAATAATGTTTAGGATTAGTAGCAAAGTCAAATTTATATACAAGCGAATCCCCACCATTAGCAGCAATCCCCTTGACATACACTTCTGTTTCGTCATTGAGTGCCATAATACGATAAATGTCGCGATGACGTCCATTGCTGGCAGTAACAGCGAAAGTGTTTCCCCAATACTGGGTAGGCATAGCTTGCGAAACAATATGGTCACGCTCATGAGTCTTGTATGGAATATTAGTGTGGGGACACCCTTGGAAGACAGCAATTTTTTTGTCGTCGCGTGCTTTGACCCATGTGCCACTTAAATCGCCGTTTTCCCCATCTACATTACCTGTCCATACATAGAACACTTGTCCTTTCATCAGTTCCGGTGTGGTCAGAGTGTCACCAACT
>JAZUGJ010000002.1:0-4111 GCA_045641145.1 Paludibacteraceae bacterium | reverse complement strand
GATTTCGGCTCTTATTGCTCTGACCTCGCGGCGGTCAAGGTTGGCGGGGCGGGATCATGGTTGAAATGTCTTGTGCGTTGGAATGGCGGTTGCAAAGGTTGGGAACGCGGATTGGTTTGTCATGGTGGGGCTATGGGCTTTATGACCTCTCGGCTGATGGGGTTCGTTCGTGAGTGTAAGCATCGGTTGCTTGGCAAGGATAGACACCTTGTATGAAGCTGTCATTCAACGGAAATGAGCAGAGGGTCTTTGCGAAAAACCGCCCAAAGAATATGGTATAATAATCACAGCTGCAAGGCGAATCGTCCTGTAGGAATGTAGAGAGTTTCAACGGATGACGACACTTGGCAGAGGGAAGCTGTATAGCTTGCCTCTCTTCGTGTCTCATCCAAGGGCAATCTCTACAGCCTCTACAGGGGACATGAAGAGAGGCTTTTTCTTTTTGTTTGATTGCCGAGTAGTCCACGAAAGAGAACTTTGTCTTTCGGTTCTTTGGAGTGGAAACAATGAAAGGCGCGGAGAACTGCGATGAGTAAAAAAGTTAAAGGTTTGGTTTCACTTGCGGCTGTTGCGTTGGTTGCGTTGGTCGCGGTCGCCGCCACATCGAAATGTCGCTACTGCGGTTCGACCGCATACCGAAACAGTTGTCCGAATGGCGTCCATGTTCACATAGACACGGATGCGAATTGCGAGTATTGGGGCTACTCGTCCTATGGTAAGCCGTCTTCGTTTGCGCCGCGAGGTATCCATCGCCACGGACACGGAAACGGCAAGTGTATTTGGTGCGGCTACAATCAAAGCGGCAAGGGCTGTAGCTTCGCTCCAAATGGTGTGCATGAGAAGTGAGCATGGGAGATGCTATGAGAGCAAGGCATCAGATTATCCGTGCATTTGTGACATTGTTCTTGGCATTAGGGTTCGTGCCAACAACTTGCGCAGATTATCTTGAAACTTTTAATCAGCAACTTCAAGTGCAAAGTGCGCAGATGCTCACTCAAACGATTGCAGAGGATGCGCAAAAAGAGGAAATAGCAAGAAGAGGCAGACAGTCGGCAATTTGGTCTGTTCAATTTGCAGATATTCGCAATGCAAATGAAGCTTTGGTATTTGAGGAGCCGCTTAACGCATTTTGTCTTGATGGAATTTGGTATAGGTGGGGCAAGCTTTTTATAACAAGCCAACGGCTAATTATTATCTATGATGCGAATACGAGCGATGATGAGATTTCAAGAAAGAGGGCTGTTGATTATAGTATATCTTCGATTGGTGAAGTGTATTCCAAAACGATTGTAGATAATAGTACGCGACGGAATACTATAGTGAATAACTTTGTTGGCGAGAAATCTTGGTTTTGTATAAAGTCCTCGTTTTGCGTAATCCAATTGGGCGGCGGCAACACATTGAAGACAAAAGACTTGTCTGTTGGCGATGTTAAAAAGTATATACTTGAAGCGAAGAATAAGGCGAGAGCGGCGGCAGAAGAAGCGGCACGAAAAGAACAAGAGCGCAAGCGAATCGTGGCGAAGATTGAAGCCGAAAAGAAGGAACGGGAACGGAAACTGCTTGCCGAAAGAAAGCAAAAGACAGTTGCCCCAAATGTACAGTCTAATAACGAAAATTTGAGTGACAAGGGAAGTCAGGGTAAAAGTGTCGGCGGTTGTGTGGCGTGGATTGAGGCGGTCGTAATTCTTATTCTTGCATTTGTAATCGGTCGCCGAATTTTTAAAAGAAAGAATCCACATGGGCATGGCGAATCTACAAATGTTAAAGACACAGCTACAAAGAATGCGCCAAGACACTTCTCTTGTCTTAAATGGCTGTCATCTGTCCTTGGCTCTGCGTTTTCAAGCGCACTAATGGGATGGAAAAAGTTTTGGTGCAAGGGCAAAAGGGAATCACGCATTGAAGTTGGACGATGTGAATTTCTTGCGGTTGTACTGCCTCTTTTTGTGTTCTACATTTGGTGGGTTAGCACGAATTTGGTGTTGTCATGGTGGGTAATGAATGGCCTTGGCTATGGTGATAGTTTGTATAGGTTCATAAACGCCATTGTGGGATGGTTTAATTACAAGTTGCTGATTGGCAATGATGAATTTCGGTTTGGCTATTCTGTCGTATCATTTGAGTTGATATTTGCCGCGCCGATAATCTTTATGTTTTGTCGGTTGGTTAGATTCAATCATTGTCGTATTAAAACCATTGGCAAGGATGGATGGCAGATTGTAATCTTTGTTGTGATATTGATTCTAATGATAATAGAGCCGCTTTTGAAGTTGGGTGTCATTCTTTGGTTCGTGGATAAATGCCCAATCTCACTCCCTTCCGTCTTGAGTTGCCTCGGATGCGGCTTGTGGATTCTTTATCTTTTTTGCGAACCTTCGCAACAAAAGACTACAACATAGGAGTTGAAAAATGAATGCTGTAAAAACAACAGTTCTTGCGTTCGGCATCGCAGTTGCCGTTGGTTGTGTATCGTTTGGCGGCAAGTGTCTCTGCGAGAGTTCTATCCGCGATGTGTTGACCGCGCATAGCGACCCAAGCGATGACGGCGGCTGTGCCGTTGTCGTGGACTTGGAAAGCGGCGCGGCTATTCAATCCGTGGCGGTCGGTGGTGTCACGGCGAAAGACCTCTACGAGGTCGGAAGTGTGATTGAACCATTGACTGTCGGCATCGCGCTCGATAAGGGCGTTGCTAAAATCGGTTCGTCCTATTCGACCGAACTTGACCGAGTGAAGTATCCGAACCTTCCCAACGATGGAGGCCATAAATGGGATGCGCAGATGTCGGTCGGTGATGCGCTTGTAAAGTCATCAAACATTGTCATCGGCAAGCTCGGCACGGATGTTGGATTGGATGCGTTGACGGATGGCTTGCGGGAGTTTGGAATCACGCCGCCGACAGATGGCGTTGCGTGTCGCATGGCGGTTGGGCATGGCGTGTCGGCATCGGTCGAACAAATCGCCAAGGCGTATGCCGTTCTCGCGAATCATGGACGCGAACCTTGGGGCGAGAAGCGGCAGATAGTCAAAGCCGAAGTCGCGGATGCGGTCTGCAAGGAATTGGAGCGCGTCACCTCAAATGAGGGAACGGCGAGACGAGCGGCAGTTGATGGGGTGCGGACTGCGGGCAAAACGGGAACGGCGATGCGCAAGGTCGGCGGTGCGTATGTCGCAGACAAGTTCAATGCTACATTTGCGGGGTTCGTTCCGTCAGATGCGCCACGCTATGTTGTCGTGGTGCGGTATGCCACGGGTGTTTGTCAGTATCATTTGGGCGGTCAGAGACCAGCAGATGTTTTTGCCAAGCTTGCATCACGGCTCTGCAAATGAAAACTGAAAGGAGCGAATATGTTTTGTCCTTCATGCGGTAAAGAAGTTAATGGTGAATGGGCGTTTTGCCCTTGCTGCGGCAATGCGATTCCCACCGGCAAAAAAGGTGATGGTCTGCGAACGATGCAGTTTGATGATGGAGAAACCATCCCATACGATGCGGATAAAGCTCGCGAATTTCTGCTGAGTGGAAATGTTCCTCGTCAGGTAATGTCATGTTCGATTGATAGAGAGGGGCAGACAGCAACTCTGAGATTTTTCAGAACTCGATTCAACACATACTTTGTCGTGCTTGTCATCAAAGACCCAAAGGACGATTTTGATGACCTAATTGTTAAAGACAGTTTAGAGGCCGAAACAGCGATAGACTTGTTAGTCGAAGAACTCGAAAACAAATCGGGGTCGTATGAGCTACACGATTCGCTGGAATGGATTTCATTGGATGACAAGGGAACCCATTTCGGTCTTGCATTAGAGGACTATACGGCATTTGATGATTATCAAAAAGAGCGTAAAGAGAGCTGTTAGATTGATGCATTAAGTATACAGCCCACCTTTCGCAGAGGTGGGCTTGGTATAATATACACTAACGCCTGAACTTAGGATAAAGTAGGAGCATCCAAATGCGGCGCACTAACATGATGCGCCGCCTTTGCTGTAGGGGTGGGAACGCATCCACATTCTCTACAGCAAAGGAAACAAAACAAATGAAAAAACTAATGCTGGTGCTGACAGCTGTAATCGGCTGTCACGCCTTTGCGACCGACACACTAACAGACGG
>JAZUGJ010000001.1:0-4710 GCA_045641145.1 Paludibacteraceae bacterium | reverse complement strand
ACTCCTTGTTAAGGCGCTCCTGAAACTGCTCTTCCGTATAAATGGGCTTGCTTTTCATATTTCCTCCCTGAGCATCAGCCTCTTTCTTTTAACAGACCTCTTGCTACCATCAGCGTTGATAACAACGGTGCTTTTCTCTTTGAGACCGATATTTTTTATCAAAGATTTTCTTCGTGCGGCCTCTGATTTTGAGAAACCGCATTTATTGCAGTCGTGTCCACACACAACCCACACATAATCAATTCCAGTAGGAGCAGTATAAATAGCAGTACATTTTTTCATAAAATCGGCATCGCCTTTGAATTCGCTCACTTGTTACTCCTCTTCGTCAATTTCTTCGGTATCGTCCTGCTTCATCCATGATATTTCTGTATGCCCGCATCTTTTGCATACGTCAATCATTACAGTAGCATTTCGATATGCCTTTACCGTCTTGTAACAGCAAGCGTCAAAGTCGTTTTCACCGTCAATCCGTATTGTTATGTTGTCGGGTACAGTACATTTAAGCAGGGCAGGGGGCTCGTAATTGAAATTTTTAACGCCCAAATTCCTTGCGAGCCTATGAGCTTTTGCCTTGAAGCATTCTGCAACGGCGTTATGTATGGAAAGATGGTCTATTTGCTCAAATATAACCATCAGCGCATCGGCGGTTTCTTCCGCAATCTTGTCAAGGTTGTCAAAACCGCGATAATGCTTGCAAATCTCTTTCTGAAGCTCAGAAAGCTCTTCAACGCATACAAAACTTTGCGTTACCTCACCATTGACATCAAACGCTTTCCGGTACAGTTCTGTTAATGTCATTTTCTCTCCTTGATATTGCTGACATGACTTCATCCATGGTGAGGTCGGTGCCAATGGTGATTCCGTCTATCACCATGGTATAAAGTCCGTTTTCTTGTTGGTCAAACTTAAGGTAGGGCTCTGCCATCAGCGACCACCGAGCCCGTCAATCCCGAACATAAGAGCGGCAAGCGTTTCGTATGCATTGTTCAGGTCGTAATACAATGTGCGCTTATCGCAGATGTATTCGGTAGCAAGGTCTTCCATGGTTTTGGGCTCATCGGCTATGTACATCCAGTACACAATGTCCCATTGTCTGGTTACCTTTTGAGACTTTGAACGCTCACACTTAAACTTGAATGCGTAAAGCTCTGCATCGACATGCTCCATGAGGATAGCCGTCCTTGCTGCAGAACGCTTTACACTTTCAATCGTAAGATTTGGATTTCTGCCCGGCATCATCAAGTCTTCAAGGATGTCAAGGGCGGTTTCAGAAGTTTCAGCCTCATAAATAGCGTTCTCAACGCTTGCCTTGAGGTCACGATAGTTTCGTAGTAGTAGTTTGATGTTGTGCTGACGAGCCTTAACAGCCTCTTTCCTTGCCTGCTTTCGCTCGTCATCCAGCTTTTTCATTGCGGCCTCAGCTCCGCATTTGCTTGCAAGAGCTATGATTTCCTGCTCATTCATTAGGTGCATCATCCTTTGATAAATCAAAAAGCCGTCCGCCGTTGTCCTGAAGAACGGCATATAAGCCTTTGGCAAAAGTGTCTACAATCTGTTCTTCGGTTGCTTTCTTGAAGTTAAGATTTGCATGTTCGGCAATTCCGTGCAGAATCTCGTGGATAAGGGTTACGCAACGAAACTGATGGTTTTCTCCGTCCGTCTTGCTTAATCTGATTTCTGCGTTTCCGTAGTCAATCTGACCGTATAAAAGCTGATAGCCTTCACGCAAGTTTTCAACTTCCGTAACCTGGTATTCAATTCCACCGATGCGGATTTTATCAGGGATTTTCATATGTACACCTCGTCTTTTTCTTCCCAGTCATGACAAGTGAGATCGTAAAAAGTCGGTACGGCATAGTTGTCGGAGTTTTCGTTACCACAACAGAATTCAGAATTGCAATGTCCTTCAAAGCTTCTCTTGTTCCACTTACAAGTACCACATATTTCTCTCATTCGCTCACCTCGTATTGGTCTAAAAATTTTGCAAAACAATCTTCACACATATGACAAAGTGTTTTCGGCCCTTTATAATGCCGCTTAATTGAAAGCGTTACCATATACTTTTTAAGCATTTCTTTGCCGCACCCAGGGCATTGCGCAATACATGGTTCAGAGTATACGCACCTATTTTGCGGGTCATAAATTCCCATTTTTCACCTGCTTTCTCGAATTAGTATGTAAGCTTACATACTTACTGCTCTTCTACATAGCACCATGACTGCGGAGCCCTGCTTATGCCGAACAAACAATCAGTTGCGTTCGTCCCTCCGCATTCTTCCGAATAGTTACACGCAGGAGTGCAGGGGCGGTGGAACTCGCTCAGCTCCTTGGGCTTGTCGTAGATAACAAGGTCGGATATGTGCCAGCCCCAGCAGTATTTTGTGTTTCCGTCTGCGTCCTCGCCACAGTACGAATAGATTTGCTGGCACGATAGCATGCTGTTCTCGCATATATAAATCCAGTGTTGAGGCCCTGCGCGTCCGTCAATTATTTCATCGCACACGAACTCGCCTATGACCTGCCCTCTGCCTTCGTAGATGTAATGTCCATCTTCGTCAATGAAGGTTGGTACATCGGTCTTACGCTTTGTTTCGTAGATATAACATTTGAACGGGGTATAAATTTTCGGGCGGGTCTTACGGACTTCGATTGTCTTTTTGCCGCTGGCAATAAGATCGCACCACTGCGGGCGAATTGAGATTAAAACTGATTTCATTTTCGCTTCCCTCCACTAATCCCAATTCTCCGCTCGTCTCTTCAAGACAAAGACTTCTAATTCATCTAACGATTCTTTGTACATGTGCATATATTCTTCTACGGCTTCTCTATCAATCTCTCCGTGTTTTAAAGCGTCAGTCTGTGCAGATAGATAGCGAAAATTGGCATAACTTGATAAAGCGGTGGACGCCAGACGAACAATTTTTGCAAAATCCCTCGAAGCGTGAATATACCCAACCATATCATAAGGATTAGGAGACGCTTTAGGACAAGCAGACATTAATCCGGCGATTTTGCACAAAGTTTCTGTTTCTCCCTTGTTCATTTCTTCATCACCACTTTCCTCAAATCGAGTTCTTTTTTAAGGTCAACAATAATTTCACGCAGATGCTCTGTGTTTCTGGCTTTTGATGCTTTTTCGGAATATGTTTGCAAAATTCCCGCAACATCTAAATTGTTCATTCGCTCGCCTCTTTCTCAAAATAGAAAACTATCGGTTTTTCATTCTCGATGACATTTCCATACATCACGCCGATTTTGTATATGTAATTTGTTCGGAGTTTTCTGGGGATTTCTTGGATATACTTTCGGAAGATTTCAATGGTATGCGCCCTCTTGTAATGATTGCAAGAACAGCAAGCAGGCATCAGATTGATTAAATCGTCAGAGCCGCAATCTTCTGCATTCCAAGCATTCAACGGTTTTAAGTGGTCTACTTGCATATCTTTGAATTCAATTTTTCGGCCGCAGTAAGCGCATCTGCCACCATACTTTTCGTAAACGGTGTGCCTCACGGACGAAGGAATTGACTTCCTGTTCATTCGTCATCACTCCTTAAGTTTAATTTACATTGTGCGCAATACCTGTTTTCACCAACTTTATAGAGTGTTTCCCCCATGGCTCCACACGCACAACACCCAACATGGGTATGCCTTCTTCCTTTAGAATGTTTTGGGATATACGGTTTTTCTACTGAATATGGTCCGTCGATTCCGCCGAGCACTAATTGTGGGAAGACTAATAATTTTTCTATGTCTGCACGCGAGCTATTTGAGATTAAAACCGCTTTGCTCGGTTCCAAGTACTTCATTTGCTCACTCTCCAACAGTTCGGGGTTATCTCGGGGTTATCATGGATGTTACCGATAACTTCCCAAAGCAGGCAATCTTCTTCTGCAAGCTCGTCATAAATGCCTTTTTTATATTCAAGTTTGAACGAGCAAAAATCCCATACAACAAGTTCTCGTGTTTCATTGTCAGGGAAAAGGTCATCAAAGCACGCTGACAGAATATCTCCTTCGAAAATTTTCTTGCCGTTTTTGTCGGTCAGACCTGTGTACTGGCCTACGGTATGTGGGTCAACCTCATAATCGGTCAAACCGTCATCGGCAGAATCGTAATGCGGCAGAATGCAAGGGAAATCAGCCTGATAACCTTCCGCCACATACATTCCGTACATCCAGTGACCGTCAGTGTGCTTACCTCTGAAAAATATCTCTCTCATGCTTCTACCTCCTTGGGAAGCTCAGGCAGGGGCATCCAGTGTGTAACTTCTTCACCCATGCATTCCCAATAATCAAACGGCCCGATAAAATCGGTACCGTCATACACGGCCTCTACTACCTTTCTTCCACTAGTAAGGACAATTACAGCTTCGGAATAGCGCGTTCCAGCTCTGCAAGGAATTGTCTCCGGCAAGCGTTCCTTAACGCTTATCCATGCGGATTTCGTTTCGTCAATTCCCTCGTAAACCACAAATGCCGTGTTTTTCGGCAAACTCTCGAGGTTCCCAGGGAATACTCGAAGCCCGCAAATCGTGAGGGCGGCACCTGAAAAATCGAAATGTATAGAGGCACTGCCGTCTTCGTTTGTTTTTATTGGCCCTTGTTCGAAGTACGGGAAGAACGATTTATATATGTCTTCGTCTATCATTACTGAATTGGCAGAAATAAACTCCCGTTCTGCCGCTATTTTTGCCCTTGAAATATGG